>JAMJIN010000152.1:0-9552 GCA_036784775.1 Chromatiales bacterium
ACTGTCGAGGTCGATACACCCGGTACCACACCTTCTCAACGGCTCCCTACATCTTCCCGATTTCTTTCTCGATGTCACTCTTTGTCGCTGGCTGTTTCTTCTGACTCGCTATTTGCAGCTATTTCATCCGGTTACCGCTGTTCGCCAATTATGTTCGGGTTTTTACCGCCATCTACACCGGGAGGAATTGTCATGCAACGAAAACCGGCAGGACTCAAACTCAGGAACGGGATCTGGCACGTCGACAAGATCGTCAGCGTCGGCAGCGCCCGGAAGTCGATTCGCCGCAGCACTAAATGCAGCGAGAACGACCTAGCGACCGCGATTCATATTCTAGAAGTTTGGATCGCCCAAACGAAGGAGGAACTATTGCAGGGCGTGAAACGCCCTGAACATTACTTTCAAGAAGCAGCCGTTCAATACATTTTAGCCATCGAGCGGAAGGGAAAGAGCGCCGAGCGAACGATCGGTGATCTAGATCTGCTAGACCCTTACATTGGCGAATTGCCGCTCTCACACGTTCACCAGGGCGCACTAACCGCATTCGAAAGAGATCAGGTCGGCGTCAGGCGATCGAGTACCGTCGGGCGCGCTTATCGCACCGTGATCGCTGTTCTGAACTATTCGGCGCGAGTATTACGTGACGGGAATTCACCCTGGCTGGCGGCATCGGTTCCAAAGATCGAAGCACCTGACTGGAACGATCGACGACCACCATACCGCCTCGACTGGGACGAACAGGACCAGCTCACCGAGGCGCTAGGGCGAAAACGATCGCGCCACCTGGTCGCCCCGTTTCTGTTCGGGATCGCAACAGGAGCCAGGGAACAGGAGATCGTTTCCCTGACATGGGATCAGGAAGTGCTAGCGCCAGGACTGCCGACGGGGTCGGTCTGGTGGATTCCCCCGGAGATCCGTAAAGGCAACGCCAGGAAAACCGCATCGGATCAGAAAGGGCGTTACCTGATTTGCAACGCGACCGCCAGATCGATCATTGATGGGCAAAGGGACAGTGGGACAGACTGTGTATTTCCAGGCCCGAAAGGAGAACGGATAGGCAGGCTGAATAACAGCGGATGGCGGACATCATGGGAGAAGGCAGGACTACCCACAGAAGGAGTGAAAAAGGGAGTCCACAACCTGCGCCACACATTCGGCGAGAGACTGGAGACCGCCGGGGTTCCCTGGGAGTATCGGAAGGTTTTACTAGGGCATGAAATCCAGGACGTGACGGCACACTACAGCGCGCCCGGCCTGGCAAGACTGCTCGAAGAAGTCGAGAAAGTGAGACGCGAAACGACGCCGATTCTTCGGCCCGTCACACAAAACGTCACACAAAAAAAGAAAACGGCCGCCGAGGCAGCCGTAAGTCATTGAAAATATGGTAGCAAGGGGCAGATTTGAACTGCCGACCCCCGCATTATGAGTGCGGTGCTCTAACCAACTGAGCTACCTTGCCAATTTTATTGCCGCAGAACACTGCGAAGGCCCGGAAGAATACTGATGCAACCAAATCATGTCAACTGCCCAGTATTTATCAGACATTAAAACGGAAGTGGATGACATCTCCATCCTTGACCACATACTCCTTGCCTTCCGAGCGCAACCGGCCTGCATCTCTGGCGCCCTGCTCGCCCCGGAACTCGACAAAATCGTCGTAGGCAACGACCTCTGCTCGTATGAAACCCCGCTCAAAGTCGGTGTGAATCACGCCGGCCGCCTGGGGTGCCGTCGCGCTGGCTGAGATGGTCCAGGCTCGCACCTCTTTTTCACCTGCGGTAAAGTAGGTCTCCAGCCCCAGGAGATGATAACCGGCCCGCACCACCCGATTCAGTCCCGGCTCATCCAGACCCAAATCCGTCAGAAACGCCTCCCGGTCTTCCTCGTCCAGCTCTACGATCTCCGCCTCGATGGCAGCACAGACCGGCACCACATCGGCACCCTCAGCTTCTGCAATCTCACGAACACTGTCCAGATGCGGATTGTTCTCGAAGCCCTCTTCATCGACGTTGGCGATGTAGAACACCGGCTTGATGGTGAGCAGAAACAGATCCCGCAGTTCCAGCAACTCATCGTCCGAAAGCGACATGGAGCGTACCGCACGGCCTTCATCCAGGTGATCACGAACGCGCTCCAACAGTGCCTTACGCGCCAGTATTTTTTTATCTCCAGTCTTCGCCTGGCGGGCAGTCTTGTCCAACGCCTTCTCAACGGATTCAAGATCGGCCAGCGCCAACTCCGTATTGATCACCTCAATATCTGCCAATGGGTTGATCTTACCGGCAACATGAACCACGTCGTCATTCTCAAAACAGCGCACGACTTGGGCGATGGCATCGGTCTCGCGGATATTGGCCAAGAATTTATTTCCCAGCCCTTCACCTTTGGAGGCCCCGGCAACCAAGCCGGCAATATCGACGAATTGCATTGTGGTGGGAAGAATATTCTGCGGCTTGACGATTTCGGCAATCACATCGAGCCGGGAATCAGGCAGCGGAACCACCCCTACATTGGGATCAATAGTACAGAACGGATAGTTTTCCGCCGCAATAGTCGCTTTGGTCAGTGCATTGAAGAGGGTGGACTTGCCGACATTCGGCAGGCCCACGATGCCGCATTTAAATCCCATGGTCTGATATCCCGCTAAAAATTAGCGGCAAGGATACCGGAAAGATTAAACGGGTTTCCAGTCGGATTGAAATTACTGGATAGTGAACAAGGCGGAAAAATTGGCAATTCTCAGGATATCCTGGATCGCTTCATTACCATTTACCAGCACCACACTGCCCGGCTTTTTACTGCTGTGCTCCCGCAACTGCAGCAACATCCCCATCGCGGAGCTGTCCATATATTCTGCGTGGGAGAGATCCACGATATATTCCTTCTCACCTTTTGGCTGTTCCTTGTAGGCCTTGATGAAATCCTGGTGAGTTGAAAAATCAAACCTTCCGGCAACGGCAATCGTCACCTTTGAACCGTCACTTGAAAGAGACTTGCTAATCGACATATGTCCTCCTGTAACCCAGCCTAAGCTGCCTGGGGTCTTTCGAGTTTAAAAAGAGTTTCAAAACGCTAGATGTTCAGAATCTGTCCGATCTCATCATTGAAGCCGATGAGCGTAATATCCGCTTTATCTCCTCCCGCACGCTCCCGTAGCACCAGCAACATACCCAAGGCGGAACTATCCATGTAGGAGGTATTCGACAGATCGATCTCATAACGACGGTAAGGGGCATCCTCTTTCGTATAGGCATTGCGAAAATCCGCATGCTGCGAAAAATCAAACCGCCCGTTGACCGATATCCAGACAAGCTGTCCATCACCTGAAGTTTTTGCAATAACCGCCATGACTTTCCAACAAATACATCTGTGAGCCGACGGCCCCACTGCCCGGCCCCGTCAACACTAAAATAACTCCACATCACCTTCGTCCATGGATGTCTGATCCACCGGCTTGTGCGCCTGTTCCTGCGAGAATTCTTCATGGATCATGACCCGCAACTGCCCCATTTTCACTGCAAATGTTTCGGCACTGCCAGCCGGATCCCGCATCATGCCGTCAATGTCCGACTGTACACGCCTGAAAATCTCATTCAGGCGTCCAATATGGTGTTCACTATAACCCGCCAATTGCCGGACAATGTCTTCAAACTGCAGCGAGCGTACCGCGTCGCCCACCAGGTAGTTGATCCGACCGGACATCTCGGAGACCTGAGAGAGATGCAAAGCAGTGCTTTCATTCATCTGACCGATCTGCTCCATCATCTCACCAACCTTGGATTTGGACTGAATCGCAAAAGTCATATCCTTGGAGGCAAGTTTTGCCACCGAATCCTTGGCCTCGGAAATACTATCGCGGGAACCGACAATGACCCTACGTATCTCGTCGTTGAAACGGTTCGAACGCTGCGAGAGCTTGCGCACCTCATCAGCCACCACTGCAAACCCCCGTCCTGCCTCTCCGGCACGAGCCGCTTCTATGGCCGCATTCAGCGCCAGCAGGTTGGTCTGATCGGCAATCATCTTGACATCGTTCAGCAGCGCATCAGCCTTATCCATCTGGGATGCCATATCCTCAATGGTTTCCACCATATACATGGTGTTTTGGCTGATCTCGACAACATGATTGACAAAAAACCGCAGAACCTTGTCTGTCTCCTGGGCAAATTCCGCAAAGGACACCCGCCCACTCTCATTTTCGATATTGTCCGCGACATTAGCCAGCATCGCCTGAACCATGTCCAACTGGGCCTGGGATTGATCGTTTATGCCATTGAAACTACCTTGCAGGGTACCTACGGCATCGCCAACCAGTGCTCGAATCTGGCTCAGCTCACTCTCCAGAGACCCAGTCAAACCCCCGACACCGGTTTGCAGATCATCTGCCAACCCCTGCATTTCGGAGGCAAGGGCTGATCCACCTTCGGTTGCACTCAGGGTTTGCGCCTTTTCCAGATCCTCTTGATAGAGTCGGTAGTGCTGTACTCCCCATAAGACAGTCAGCGTCACAAAAGCACCCGCTTCAAACCAGCCTGAACCCAGCGCCAGCACGGCGACAAACAGCACCACGCTTGCCAGATAGGGTATCCAATGGGTTTTCAGATATTCGGCTTTCACTCTACAAGGTCCAGTTTAGAAAAATGTAACCCGTTTCAGCTGGTTATACTTGCCGGGCTCTTTACCACTTATCGGCGAGACCGGAAAAAACCTTAGCCTCTTTTTGGAATTGGGCAGCAAATATCATCCCGGACACTACTCGGAACTCAACTCCTGCAAGCGTTTGCCGATCTTGTTTAACGAAAGGACTTCTTCAACAAAACCCCGCTTCACTGCCTCCCCAGGCATACCCCAAACAACACTCGTCCTCTCATCCTGTGCGATGGTTGGAGAACCTTTCTGCCTCATCTCTCCCATCCCTGCAGCCCCGTCATCCCCCATACCGGTCAACATAACGGCAATGGCATTGGCGCCCGCATTCTGGGAAAGAGAACGAAACATGACATCCACCGATGGCTTGTGGCGATTGACCGGAGGACCATCGTTCAGCTTGCAGATATATCGCGCACCATCCCGCTGTATGATGAGATGACGGTTACCCGGAGCAATATAGACATGTCCCGGCAAAACCTGTTGACCATCAGTGGCTTCGAGCACGGTCAGGGCTGTCATGCTGTTGACCCGCTGGGCAAACGGACCACTGAAGGCCTCGGGAATATGCTGTGATATCACGATACCCGGCATATCCGGGGGCAGATCGCGCACCACGTCCTTGATCGCTTCCGTACCGCCGGTGGATGAACCGATGCCGATGATTCTATCCGTGGTGCGGAAATGTTTTTTCATCACAGGCTTGGAAAGCACTGCATCGGCACTCAATTTTTTGGTGACCTTGGTTTTATTGGCCGGTCGCCGTTCCAGTGCCCGCACCCTGGCCTTGGCCGCCGCCTTGACCTTGCCAATGATCTCTTCCGAATATTCGGGCAACTCGTGAGCCACATCCAGTTTCGGCTTGGAAACAAAGTCCACCGCACCAGCCTCGAGTGCACGCAGCGTGACGTCGGCACCCTGTTCCGTCAGGGTGGATACCATCACCACCGGCATCGGGCGCAGGCGCATCAGATTGCCGAGAAATGTAACACCGTCCATGCGCGGCATCTCAACATCAAGCGTCAAAACGTCAGGGTTCAGCTTCTTTATCTTGTCACGCGCCACAAAAGGGTCGGCGGCACTTCCGACCACTTCGATCCCGGGATCGTCACTCAGGATTGATGTCAACAACTGGCGCACCAGCGCTGAATCATCCACCACCAGAACCTTGATCATGATTTTTCTTCCATCACTACAACTAAACCTTCTCGTTTGTTATTAATCAGAAAAGCTCCACCTCACCCACCACTGGCGCTTCTTCGATATCGTGCTGGTAGGCAACCTCGCGCTTGGCTACTGTATCGTTATGCATATGTTTGAGTTTCTTTATTTTCACCCTGCCACTGGCGGGATAGAAAACAACCTTTCTGGGGTAGATATCACCGACATCCTCACCCAAAAGCCTTAACTGTTCCTGCTCAATATATTCGCGGATGAACTGAATGTTTTTCTCTCCAACATCGGACATTCCACTGATAATCTTGCCACCCCCAAAGACCTTCACAGACAGATTGGGACGATGCCCACCGTGACGCAAAATATCGTTGATCATATGCTCCATGGCGTAGTTCCCGTACCGGGTGGAGGTGCTCACAAGAGCACTACCCCCCCAGGAACCGCTGTCACTCAAAGGCAGCATGAAATGATTCATACCACCGATACCGAAAACAGTGTCCCAAATACACGCAGACACACAGGAACCCAGTACTGTGGTGATGATCTCGTCATTGGTCGTCACATAATATTCTCCCGGGAGAATCTTAGCCGCCGGCATCTTATGATTTCGATCCCAATACCGGTTGATCGTCTCAAACCCCGGTAGAGAATTGGTCAGTTCCTTATGCATCATGTCCCTGCTATTTTACCTTTCGATAGATTGTCTGGCCTATCAATTCAAAACGATCTGTGAGTTTGAACAGTGATTCATAGTGTCCAATAAAAAGATAACCACCTACTTTTAGGTTATCGGCATAACGATCAATCAGCTTAATCTTTGACTCCTTGTCAAAATAGATAATTACGTTGCGGCAGAAGATCACATCCTTGGGCGAATCGATCGACCATTGCTGCATCAGGTTCAGTTGGCCAAACTCAATCAGTCTGCGAACCTCAGGCTTCAACCTCGCCTTGCCGCCATGCTCCCCTTTGCCTTTCTGAAACCAACGCCGCAGACGAGTTTTGTCCAATCCATTTACCCTTTCCATCGGATAGACACCACTCGCAGCACGGGCAAGCACATTGGAGTCAATATCGGTAGCGAGGACCTTCACGTCCCATCCAGCAACCTGTGCCAGGACTTCATTCAAGGTAATGGAGAGTGAATAGGGTTCTTCGCCGGTAGAACAACCGGCAGACCAGATGCGGATATTCCGTTCAGCGGAATTTTTCGCCAGCAATTCAGGAATCACTGTATTGGCAAGATACTCGAAGTGGTGGTTTTCGCGAAAAAACGCAGTGAGGTTGGTCGTGATGGAGTTGACCAACTCCACCATTTCATCTCCATCCTGGTTTGCGCGGATCAGGTCGCAATATTCACTGAAGGTTGTCATCCCAAGTTTGCGTACCCGTCGCGATAACCGGGAATAGAACATATCTAATTTATCATCGGAGACGACTATACCGGTACGCTGGTTCGCAATTCCGCGTAAAAACTCAAAGTCCGCACGGGTAAACTCAAACTCTCTATCGCGCATTTCTGTTTGGTCCTTCAATCTGTTTTTCTGTAGCAATCATGGTGCGCACGGCGCACCCTACATTCTTGATAAATAGTCGTCCGGCGTTTTAAAACAGCTCGATATCATCGTCCTCTGCCTCATGCATCGCTTCAATCCCCATCTGCAGCGCTTGTTCTATGCTGGAACCGGACAGCAAGGCATCAAACATCTCCTGCTCTTCACGCATGCTGTAGCGCGCCCTGATTTTCCCTTGCAGATCGGTCCACTCATGTGGGTTATAGAGCCTGCCCTGATCACCCACCAGTTCCCCCAACGCCTCAAGTGCATGGTTCACATGGGAGAGCCGCTGTGAAAGCTTATCGTAAAACTGGAATGCCATGATGCTTGCCTGCATCTTGGTTGATACATCCGCCCCTTCCTGCTCGATTATGGTTATCACCCCGGCATTTTCATCCCGGCACTGTAACTGACCGGCGGTCTGCGCAATGGTGCTCACACTGGCGATCATTGAGGTAAAAGATTCACTGAGTGTTTGAATCGACTCCTCGCCTTCCCGCATCGCCATATCGATCTGTGCAACTGCGAGATTGAGCATTCGCATTGTTTCCCGCACCTGACTCCAATAAAGGTCAGGTTGCTTCGCCGTCGATGGCGCTATTGATGCTTTATTCATCAGGTTTCTCCGATCCCCATCTATTCATGCCGCTTCTTTTAGTGACAGCTTCAAGACTTCAGCCAATCCCAACAGTTCAGCTGCAGATTGCAGCTTCTCAGTTGTTGCGCCCCATTTTATTCCGATATGTTGATTCACAGCCTCTTTTGCAAAGGTGCATAAAAGTTGAATGCCTGCGCCATCCACCTGATCGACTTCACCGGCATTCAGGGTCACGGTACCGCCCAGTTCGAGCGATCGCCTCAATGTTTCCAGCAGACCGGCCACTTCCTGAATGGTCAGGCTTTCGCCCAATGACACAACATTCTCTTTGGCAGCAGGTACTGTTGCTTCAACACCAGGGGAAGCAACATTCAATCCCACCCCGTCATCCGCCGGTTCCGTTGACGACTCCATTTCCTGAAGTGGGTCATGATTCATTACCGGGTCACTACTTTTATTCCGTGTCGTCATTGCATGGTTCTCCTCTCAACCACATCCTGTGCGAGTAAGTTGAATTCTTTTGCCGAGCGACTTGAACCTCTGTATTCGAAGATCGTCCGCCCCGCGCCCGGGCACTCCGCCATCACCGCCGCCTCACGAATCGGCGTCGCCAACACACGTCCCGGAAAATGCTCAAGCACTTTGGCCTGTACCTCTTTGGCAAGCCGCCGACGCGGAATCAAACGACTTAGTTCAATCCACTGTCGCAGGGGTTTTTCCAAAAAAGGCTCAAATTTTTTCAGTGTCGCCATCATTTTTGCCAAGCCGTTGAGTGAGAGATAGTCTCCACTAACCGGTATCAATACCTCATCTGCCGCAAATACTGCATTCGCCACCAACATTCCAGATGAGGGCGGACAGTCATATAACACGAACGCCTGATTCTGCAGCTTTTCCTGCAGCGCGGTCTGTAACAAGCGCGCACGCGTTGCGCCGCCTTCGTGCAACTCTTCCACTTTGTGCAACCTGTTTCCTGCAGGTATCAAAGTCACCAGATCCCTGGCACTGACTCGGACGGATTCGATATCCAGCCCTTCCAGAAGTACTTGGTCGATTCCTTTCGATGGTGGCCGGAAGATACCGAAACTCGCCGCCAACTGACCTTGAGGATCCAGATCGATCACAGTGACGCGATGCCCGAGCAGGGCCAGCGCATGCCCCAGATTGGTGGTAATCGTGGTCTTTCCCACCCCACCCTTCTGGTTGATGACTGCAATCCTGCGCATGAATCAAAACACTCCTATTCCGTCTCTTCGCTTTCACGGCACAATACTTAACCAATACTCGCCGGCAATCCTAACTCGTCAGGATTAAAGAGCTTGTCGACATCCAGCAGCACAACCATGCGCTCACCTTGGATAACCATGCCTATGATGTATTTTGTATTGATGTGAGTACCCAGATCAGGCGCGGCTCGTACATCGTCTCCTGGCACATCAAGCACATCTGAAACACCGTCAACAACAATGCCGACGAATTTCTGCCCGCGTTTACCCCAGCGTTGCATAAAAACAGGCCAGCAATGACTACGCTGCCTTCTCGATTTCATCCAGGTAATGCAATAACTCGTTTTGC
>JAMJIN010000328.1:0-2248 GCA_036784775.1 Chromatiales bacterium
GATGCAAGAGGATCGGGTGACAGTCTTTGACGTGGACGAGGATGTGACGTTCTGACGGAGGATGTATCGACGCAGCGAGGCGGCCTTCGCCATCTATGCGCGGTTTTACTCAGCCGCTAACACTTTACGGCGGCGGGTTATTCAGCGTGCCGGTCGATTGATCCGTCCTCAAGGTTGGCTGACACTTTCTATGAACGCCAACCAGGCTGTGCAAAACGAGTTATTGCATTACCTGGATGAAATCGAGAAGGCAGCGTAGTCATTGCTGGCCTGTTTTTATGCAACGCTGGGGTTAACAGATCGTTTGGGTATTGGTGAACAGACCATTGCTCCATTACCCGATATCATCACCGAGCGGGCTGCTCTTGCCACGGGTTTTTGAGAAGTTACCAGGATGACTGCTAAGTGACTGATATGCCTTAGAATCCTTCATTCTCTTCCAGTCCATAATCATGGTGACGTCAACAGCCTTGCTGATTGCATTCAAGATCTGGTTCCGACCCATGACTTGATTTACCAAGTCTCGATTTTCGGTGTAGCCAGAAACAAAATCAGCGCCTTTGTTATCAATCACAACCGTTTCCTTCGTCAATTCAAGTGCCTGCTCACCCTTCTTGATCTGCTGCTCCACTTCCGAGGGCTTACCTTCTCGTTTTCTATTCATGGTTTAATGATTCTCCTGCAACTGATTCATAATCGTTTTGGATAGAATCCATTTGATTCAGCATGTACCGGCGATGTGCGTGGGCTAACTTGATGAGAGGCCCGCCCAAGATCCAGGTATGATTCTTGGAGCTGTGAATTGCCCAGCCCTGCTTTTCCAGTGACTTCAGAATCCTCCAGGTTGTCGTCTCAGGCAGATCCGCTTGCTGAGCAATCTCTTCCCTGCGCTTAGGAGTAAGATCCGGATGCGCCATGCTGTTAATCACCTGGATGGTGCGTTCAATAAGGTCTTTTTTTGAATTCATGCTAGGCATACTCCCCACGCCTTGAGAGGTCGTAGTCACTCATTGGGATCGTTCCGTCATCGCTTGGACCGTTAAGCCCGGCATAATCAGGAAACCGTACGTAGTTCACCGCTTTGCGCCCGCCGCGCGCAGGCTCTCGCCGCACAAAGAAACCAATATGGCTCTCTGTTCCGAGGGCAGGCCTGATCAACAATTTGTTGCCATGTTTTAGTTTCGTTGGCCTCATATCTGTCTCCTATGCAAGGCTTCACCCCGATTTCGGTTCCGCGTCATCGGTTTCTGTTGTTTCAGCAGTTATTTTCTGGATATAGCGCCCAATAGAGCTTTTCCGGGGTGCCCGCTTTACCCCAAAAGCAGTGATGCAAAACTGCTCAATCTCTGAATAGGTGTGGTAGCGTTTCAGCTCATGGATGAAGCGCTGAACCTCAGGATCTGACTCAATTTTGGAAACGCGCCCACTACTCGACCGGCGCTTAAGGTTCGCGATGGGTAACGATCTGGAATGTTTGCCCAAAGTGCCATGATCAGAGCGCACAACCCTGCGGATAGCTGCACTCAACACCAGGAGAGAGTCCTTTATGCTCAATCCCCTCAAATTGGTTAGCAGAGACTGCGCGAAAGCCTCAATTTGCTCTTGTGGCAAGCCAGCTTGTCGTCTGGTAGTCACCTAAGCCCCCTCATCGAAATCCAATTCAGGGAACTCATGCTTGGCGATGTTGGCCTTGTGCCATCCCAGGTTTTCCATCACCGTAAGCAATGCGCCAACGGTCTCATCCTTCCCCGCCTTCTGGTCATAGAACCGGACCAGAAGCCCAAAGGCGTCTGAAAAATGAGCCTGGAGATGGTTCAGATCATCAGCAGAAACCGTTCGGCCAACAGGAATATCAACGATGAGCTTTCCCGCAGAGTGCGTGAGATACTGAGTTACGAAGCTAGCGCCACAGGCTGATTCAAAAGGCCGGATCAGAATTGTTGGCAGTCGCCCATTTTCCAACCACTTATAAATCTGCCAATGGGAACTTAACCCCATCAGGTCGGAGATCCGCTCAACCCCTCGCTGGTGTTTAACCTTGGCGTGCTCAATGCAAAGCTCCATGGCCTGCTGTAGATGGCGGTAAAAACCCGAACATAATTGGCGAACAGCGGTAACCGGATGGAATAGCTGCAAATAGCGAGTCAGAAGAAACAGCCAGCGACAAAGAGTGACATCGAGAAAGAAATCGGGAAGATGTAGGGAGCCGTTGAGAAGGTGTGGTACCGGGTGTATCGACCTCGACAGT
>JAMJIN010000512.1:0-1244 GCA_036784775.1 Chromatiales bacterium
GGAGATTGACGCGTGCAATAACCATGGGGTATCGCCAGAAACCATCTCAGATTGACGCGTGCAATAACCATGGGGTATCGCCAGAAACCATCTCAGCGGATGGCTCGATTCCGGCAAGTCGGTGGTAGCTGGGACCGAGAAGATATTGAACACTGGGCTCTTCTCCGCCACCTGCCGCCATCGCTGCGTACGAGCCTTGAGCTTCCTACACCGCAACTATATATGGAGGAGCTCCTGCGATAGGCCGACTCGTTGTATGTCACGCTACCCCTCAAGATGATGGCCACCATTACAGAAGTGACTGCCGAGCTGGCATCTGCAGTCAACGCGGGACATATTTTGGCCGTCAACGCCATTTTGTAAGGACTTTGGAAAAGGCGGTATTGGCAAGGATCAGAAGAAGGCGCAGATCTGTTGGTACCACGGAAAATGTGGCGATGAGTCTCGATACTGCAGCGGGCCTCCCTGCCCGCGGTACCGTTCGAATGAAGGTCGACAAACGGTGTCGGGAAATGCAACGGGGAGTCAGTAATCGGCGTCGTATCTGGCTCGCCTGAAGAACAAACGAAACAACTCCTCTTCACAGCTGGTTATTTGGTACACTGTGGTTCAGCGGTTTCCGTTCTGCCGCCAACACCGGAAGAAAAATGCCATCCCTGACCTACTGAACATATCTTGTCTTCTGCAAACGGGCAACGCCTCCGCACATTCGGCCGGCGCAGGGCTACCTTTAGGCTCATGGACGGAACATGCTCTCACGACATGATCGTGGCAGACGTGGTCCATCCCATTTCGGGGATGGACTTTTCCAAGATGGTGAAAGAAAACGCTTCCTGATCGTACCGTTTACACGGTCTCTTACTGATCGCGTCACATTGGAAGAATGTCCAGTGGAAACGGCCTGCTCCTCCGTCTACACGGCGATTCCCACTACCAGCCCGCTCACAGAAGACGCTGATCACTGTGCGGAACTCCACCACGACGAATGTGAATGGATTTTCCTGAAGTCACCGATCCCAGCATGAGCAAAATTGTTTCCATGACTACACCTCTCCACATTAAGACGGAGTTTCCACCGGTATAAACGCCATGTCGATCAGCCTGTTGAAGCATTTCGGACGCACGCGTTGGCATGGCTACGTGGTTGTTTCGGCGCACGGAAAAAACAATCGCGGGAATGATTTAGGTGTTGAAATTGTTCATTTTATTAAAACTGTGTCAGTCGTGCAAACAGCAATACTCAC
>JAMJIN010000153.1:0-9550 GCA_036784775.1 Chromatiales bacterium
AAACGAGTTATTGCATTACCTGGATGAGATCGAGAAGGCAGCGTAGTCATTGCTGGCCTGTTTTTATGCAACGCTGGGGTATAAGTCGAAAAAAAATGTGTATTGCCAAACTTCGGCGCTGATTTTTACGCTCTGCACTGGCATTGGCGCTTCATTGTTTTCGCCTTTGGTGCTCGGAGCTACTGAAGGGCGGCTGGAGTTACAGACTTTCGAGGTGACGGGCAGCCGAATTCCCCGAACGGATACGGAAGGCATGTCTCCAATTGCCCTGTTTGACAGAGATGATATCGATCGCTCAGGGGCGACCACCATTAATGAGTTCTTCCGCGACATGGTGTTTAGCTCAGCTGGAGTCATCGATGAGCAATTCACCCAAGGCTTTGCCCCGGGGACGTCAGGTATCGATCTGCGCGGTCTCGGGGTCAACCGGACACTGGTCCTCCTGGATGGTCGGCGTTTGCCGGTTTATCCCTTTGCGCAGAACGGTACCGAGAGCTTCGTTGACATAAACAGTATTCCCCTGGCAGCGATCGAGCGCATCGAGGTTTTGAAAGACGGCGCCTCCGCCATCTACGGTGCTGATGCAGTAGCGGGTGTGGTGAACTTCATTACGCGTAAGGATCTTGATGGTTTCGAAGGCACTGTGCAGCTGGGTGCAGCCGACGAAGGTGACGGTGAAGAGGGGCACTTGAGTGCGGTTGGCGGAAAGCATTGGGAGAAAACCAATGCGACGTTCATTGTCGACTATCTCAATCGTCAGGCCATCATGGCAAAGGATCGGGATATCTCCAGTTCAGCCAACGGGCCGATCGATGACCGGAGTTTCCTGGGTAATCCCGGCACCTGGATCCCCGTAGGGCCAGGTCCTTTACCCATGGGTTTGCCTCATGCGGATGATAATTGCCCAGCCGATCGCATTATCGCAAATGGGCCGGCAACCTTCTGCAGCTATGATTTCGCCCCCTGGGTGACATTGGTGCCTGAGACCGAAAGACTTGGTCTGCAGAGCAGTCTGGAACATGAACTCAACAATGGATTGCGTCTGTTCGCCCGCGCAATGTACAGCTACTCCTTCTCAGAACGCGATCTTGCTCCAACCAACAACGCTCCGGATCTCTTCTTTGTCGGTGCAGCCAATCCGACAAATCCTATAGGTCAGGATATGGTGGTCCTCTATCGCATGGAGGAGTTGGGTCCGAGACGGGACGAGTTCGAGACCAAGGCCTACAATCTCCTCGCCGGAATCGGTGGTTATGAAGAATCCTGGGACTGGGAACTTGCCCTTGGATACGGCAGGGTGGATTCGGAAACACGGGGTGTCAACGGTTACGCTGCTGCTGCCGACGTGCAGGCTGCCGTCAATAACGGCACGCTGAATCTGTTTGGTCCCAGTCCGGCCTTCGATGCGGCGAGTGTCGCCTATACGACGAAGCGTGATGGCCAATCAAAACACTATTACGCCGATGCCAAGGCGACCGGAGAGATTTATGAGATGCCGGCCGGACCTGTACAGTTAGCCGTAGGTGCTGAGATTCGCAAGGAGGAGTTCTCCGATAAATTCGATGATGTGACCGAAAGCGGAGCCATCCTTGGCATTGGTGGTGTATCAGCTGAAGGAGATCGCAATTCGCAATCGGCCTACGCAGAGTTTTCCGTACCGGCAACAGACGACCTGGAACTGCAGTTGGCTGGCCGTTTGGATCATTACAGCGATTTTGGCAACACTTTCAATCCGAAAATCGGTCTTCGCTGGCAGCCACGTAGCGATTTTCTGCTCCGTGCCAGCGCAGGAACGGGTTTTAAGGCACCAGCACTGCATGAGCTATACAGCGGGGATATTCAGAGCTTTGAAACCCTGCTCGACAATGGCGTTCTGGTCAGTGATGTACCCACTACGACAACAGGTAATGCTGATCTTGATGCAGAAGAATCTCAGAGCATGAACCTGGGGTTTGTCGGGGATATTACCCGGCAATGGGATCTGGGCATCAACAGCTGGTATCTGAAGAATGAGAATGCCGTTACCAACGATCCACAATATATTCTGGATCACGAGGCACAATTCCCAGGCCTTGTCCAACGCGATGGAGCAGGGGATCTGGTCTCGATAAGTAGTCCCTTCCAGAACATTTCAGCCCAGAAGCTCTGGGGTATCGATCTTGATACCCATTTTGACTGGACAACCGAGCATGCAGGTGACTTCCGCCTTGGGCTTGTGACCAGCTATCTTGCATCCTTCAAGGAGGAGGCCGTAGATGGGGTGGGTTTCGAAGAGTTGGCCGGTATGGATGGCCGACCACATCTTCGCAGTCAGGCCTCTCTCGGTTGGCATCGGTCCGTCTACGATGGAAGTCTCACGGTCAACAACACCGGTGGCTATGATCGTACCGATGTTGACGACGCCATCGATTCCTGGACCACGGTGGATGCCCAGTTCAATTGGTCGCCGCAAAGCCTGACCGGTGGAAAAATTACTCTGGGTGTTGAAAACCTGTTCGATACAGCACCGCCTGAGGATCCCTATTTCGAAGGTTGGCCGTTCGTCAACAGAGCGCTGCATAACCTGCGCGGACGGTTTGCCTACCTCGGTTACAAGCAAGCGTTTTGAAGCGAACCTTCCACATGGCATTGGAAGCAATCTATTAACTCGACAGGTCTCTGAACCATGAAAGCTGTAGTAGTTATCTGTGCCTGTTTGGGCTGTATTTTTCTTCTCAGCTCAGTACAGGCGGATGATCTCCTGCAGGGCAGCATCCGGCTTCAAACTGAAGTCGGGCGTGAGGCGGCTCAATCCCAGAAGCAGGTCGATCGGTTGTTCGATGAGAAACAGCACCTGCTGAGTGAATACAAGCAGACTCACCGTGAGTTACAGAGCCTGCAGCGATACGACAACCACCTGCAGAAGATGGTATCCGTGCAGAAGCAGGCCCTCATCTCGCTGGAACAGCAGATGGATGAGATCGATGTAACCCACCGCGAGGTGATTCCATTGATGTCGCGCATGATAGAAACCCTGGAACAGTTCATTGAACTCGATGTGCCTTTCCTCATGGAGGAACGCCATCAACGGGTCCAGCGATTGCAGGGTCTGATAGACCTCCCGGATGTTTCGGTGGCCGAGAAATACCGCCAGGTCATGGAAGCCTATCAGGTGGAAACCGAGTATGGCCGCACCATCGAAGCCTACCCCGGCACTCTGGAGCAGGGAGGTCATGAGAAAACGGTGGATTTTCTCAGAGTCGGGCGTCTCGCCTTGATCTACCGTTCCCTGGATGGAAGTGACACGGGTGCCTGGAACCAGAAGACGAGGTCGTGGCAGTCATTAACCGATGACTACAGGAGTTCATTGGTACAGGGCTTTCGCATTGCAAGAAAGCAGGTGGCACCTGATCTGTTGAAACTGCTGGTGCCGGCCCCGGAGGTGTTGCAGTGAAAATCAGAGCTTTGTTTGTATTTGCCCTGATTGGCTGGGTATCTCTCAGTCATGCACAATCTGTTACCCCCGCCACTCTGGATGAACTGCTGAAACAGGTGCGCAGTACCCAGCTGGAAGAAGAGAAATGGAACAGCCGGCGGGAACAGCAGTTCCTCGCGGAGAAGGATGCCCAGGAGCGCCAGCTGAAA
The DNA here is from genome assembly GCA_036784775.1 of Chromatiales bacterium. GTDB lineage: Bacteria > Pseudomonadota > Gammaproteobacteria > Chromatiales > Chromatiaceae > QGON01. The sequence goes on from JAMJIN010000153.1 coordinate 3,625, forward strand.
GCGGTCAGGGAAGCACTTGAAGCCGAGCAGAAACAGAGCGACGCACTGCAGCAGGCCTTCGACAGAAACGAGGAGAAAATTGCCTCACTGGAGGCAAAACTACATGCGCGGTCAGGTTCACTGCTTGAGCTGTTCGGTGTGGTCCGTCAAGTGGCCGGGGACACCAAAGCTATATTCGAAAATTCTCTGGTCTCAACGCAGATCCAGGGGCGCACGGCCATAGTCGGGCAACTGGCCAAGAGTGAAAGGCTACCCTCGATAGAACGCCTTGAGGCCTTGTGGTTCGCTCTGCAACAGGAGATGACCGAGTCCGGAAAGGTGGTTAGCTATACGGCCCGGGTGATCAGCGCCGATGGAAGTGAGCGTGACCAGCAGGTGACCCGTGTCGGGGTCTTCAATACAGTATCGAAAGGCAGTTTTCTGCGCCATCTGCCTGAAAGTGGCAAGCTGCAGGTACTGCCTCGTCAGCCCGCCCAACGCCATCAGGAGATGGCCTCCTCCTTGCAAGGCGCATCTTCCGGCATGCAGCCGATGGTGATAGATCCATCCCGTGGTTCGGTTCTCGACCTGTTGTTGCAGACGCCGAGCCTGGTGGAACGAATCCAGCAGGGCAAGCTGGTGGGTTATGTGATTATAGCCGTCGCCATCATCGGCCTGTTGATTGCGCTGGAACGTGCATTTTACCTTTTCTATGTCGGAAGACAGATCCGCAAGCAGCTCAAAAGCGACAGTCCCGACAGGAACAACCCACTGGGCCGCGTGATGGCAGCCTATCAGAATAACACCGGATTGAGCCACGAGACCCTGGAGCTCAAGATGGATGAATCGATTCTCACAGACAGCTCGATCCTGCAGCGCGGCCTGTCGACTCTCAAAATTCTCGCGGCGATTGCACCCTTACTGGGGTTGCTCGGAACCGTTACCGGACTGATCGCGACCTTTCAGGCCATCACCCTGTTCGGTGCAGGTGATCCCGGCCTGATGGCGGGTGGTATCTCACAAGCCCTGGTGACGACCGTGCTTGGTCTGAGCGCCGCCATTCCATTGATACTGGTGCACAGCGTGCTGACGAGTAAGAGCAGGCGGCTGCTCAGTCTCCTGGAAGAGCAGAGTGCGGGCATTATCGCCCTGCATGCGGAGAAGGGTGAGCGGCATGCTGCCCTGGCCTGAATCTCTGGAGCCGATCCTGCAGTTCATGGAGTCGGGGGGCACCGTGCTTTGGGGCATATTCGGTATCTCCCTGGTGCTCTGGGCGCTGATTATCGAACGCTACGTCTATCTCTATCTAACACATCCAAGGTATGTCAAAAGGGTGGTGGCGCGTTGGCGGACGCGTACTGACATGAGTTCCTGGTTTGCCCACAAGATCCGTGAATCCATGGTATCCGAGATATCCCTGCGCCTCTCCCGGTCGCTGCCCCTGATTAAGTCTCTGGTGGCCATCTGTCCCCTGCTGGGTCTGCTGGGTACGGTAACCGGAATGATTCACGTTTTCGATGTTATGGCCATTCAGGACAGCGACAATGCCCGCGCTATGGCTGCCGGGGTGTCGATGGCGACCACGCCTACCATGGCAGGTATGGTGGTTGCGTTATCCGGGATCTTTTTCAGTAGCCGACTGCAGCAGCGAGCTGGCCTGGAGCGCCAGAAAGCAGCCGATCTTTTGTATGCTACGGGCGACATGCCATGAGAAAAAGGAGGCTCCAGCCTCGGGAAGAGGAAGCCGAAATCAATCTGACGCCGATGTTGGATGTCGTCTTCATCATGCTGATTTTCTTTGTCGTTACCGCCTCTTTCCTGAAAGAGTCGGGTGTCGATGTCAGTCGGCCGCAGGCCAGTACCGCAGTGCGCAAGGAGCATGGCAATATCCTGGTCGGCATTACAGCCGGGGATGAGGTCTGGATCGACAGGCGGCGGGTGGACGTGCGAGCCGTGCGAGCCAATATCGAGCGTCTGCATGCAGAGAGCCCGGAAAGCGCCGTGGTCATCCAGGCCGATAAAGAGGCAAAAACCGGTCTGCTGGTGCAGGTCATCGATCAGGCACGAATGGCCGGTGTTGCCGATGTCTCAATCGCGGCGACGGTACAGTAACGATCGCAGGGTAACATGCGTATTGTCACATCTATCTTCGCTGCCTTTTTCGTCACCCTGGCGCTGTTCTATATCATGCAATATATGATAAGGGGCAGTGGACAAAACATCGTAAAGCCTGAAAATTACGGCGTGGTGGATTTTGTACGCTTACAGCGCGAGCCTGAAGAGGCAAAGTCTCAGCCACTGAAACGAACACTCCCCAGGAAGCCTCCAGCTCCGCCAGGCTCTGCACCTTTGTCTGAGATGAATCTGACGGCAGTTCAGCCTCCTGCAATGGCACCGCAAAGCGAGTTGGCGAGAAAACCGATGGAACCCATGCAACTGGGTAAGCCCTATCTGGGCTCCCTGGCTAAAGTTGCCCCCAAAAGTGTGCCGCCCAGGAAACCGAAGGTCATCACCAAAATCACGGCACCAGCCAAGCCTCTCCCTGTACAGAAAGTCGATGTAAAGCCAGCCAGCGTTGCGATAACGCCCTCCGTGGATAAAGCGATTTCCCAATCGGCCCTGATGTCACCCGGTCAGCTGCCGGTTACTGATGGGGCAATGGCGCCTGACGGTGCGGCCACGGGGGTGCCTGGAGAGGTGGGTGATTTCGAAGGCGAAGCGATTCCAGTGTTCAAGATGGAACCCAGATATCCACGCAAGGCGGCAAGAAGCAGGATAGAGGGTTGGGTCAAGATCGAGTTCGTCATTACGGAAAAAGGCACTGTCACCAATGCCAAGGTGGTCGATTCCCGTCCCCGCCGGACATTCGATCGCTCTGCAGTACAGTCAATCCGTAAATGGCGTTTCAAGCCCAAGATCCTGGATGGCAAGCCGGTACAACGCAAGGCTTCACAGATTATCAGCTTCAAACTGGCAAAGGGTTGATAGACGATGAGAGCCATTCTCCTTCTGCTCTGTTTTCTGCTGACCGGCCATGCAACTGCCGCAGGCGGAGCTGTCAGCGAGCGAATATATAAACAACTGACCAGGGTTCACGAACTCATGGACGAGGAGAGGTACGGTCAGGCCCTTGAGCGTCTGAAGGGGATGCGGCCATCCAAAAAAAGGTCATACGAACAAGCCCTCGTGGGGCAGACTTTCGGTTATCTGTATGCAGCCCAGGAGCAATATCCGCAGGCGATCGAGGCCTTTGCGCAGTCTCTTGCTCTCAAGGCGCTGCCGGAATCAGCTACCAGGAACACCTTGTATGCGTTGGCTCAACTACAGGTCACAGAGGCCGATTATACTGCGGCAATCGGTAGTCTGGAGCAGTGGTTTAAACTGGAGAAAACGCCACCCCCGCAAGCCCATGCCCTCGCTGGGATGACTTATGCGCAGGCAAAGCAATATCCTCAGGCCATTGATCATCTGCAGAAGGCCATTGCATCGACTGGTGATAGGGTGGAAACCTGGTATCGCCAGCTGCTTGCTGTCTACTCCGATGCCGGTGATTATCAGGCTGCGGCTCGTCTGTTGGCGGAGATGACAAAGCGTTTCCCCGAGCGTAAGACCTACTGGCTGCAGCTTTCGTCTGTCTACCGTACGCTGAAAAACGATGCCAAATCATTGGCCGTGTTGGAGCTGGCCTACCAGCGCGGTTTATTGACCGATGAGCAGGAGCTGGTCGAGTTGATCCATTACTACCTGTATATGGACATGCCCCACAAGGCGGGGAAGCTGCTTGAGCAAGCACTGCAGGATGGTGTTGTATCCTCTACCGGCAAGCACTGGAGGCTACTCAGCGATGCCTGGTTGCGGGCCAAGGAGATGCAGCGCGCCATCAAGGCATTGAAGCGTGCATCAGAGTTGGCACAGGACGCCGGTTTGTATCTAAGACTTGCGCAGCTTGCCTCCCAAATAGATGGTTGGTCCGAAGCCCTCCATGCGGTTGATGCTGCACTGCGGATTGGTGGATTGGAACAACCGGGCAACGCCCGGATATTGAAAGGCATGGCCCACTACCAGAGGCAGGAATATAGCGCTGCCAAGGCATCTTTCGAGCAGGCTGTTGATGATGAGCCTGTACGCGAGCAGGCACAGAAATGGCTCGACTATCTGGCATCAGAAACGGTGTTGGCCGAGAGCAGCCCAATGGAGTAGCGGCTATCTCCAGGAGTTGCCCATGACTCCCTCCATACAATTTCCGAGGTAACTATTCAGCTTGGTCCTGAATAGGTGTTTTTTTGTGAGTTGTGCTGAACAGTTACTTTCCGAGAAAGTAATAGATATCGTCATACGGACAAGGGCTTGTGCAGAAAGTAGGGTGCAACCTGCGCACCATGATTACTTGCAGCGGAGTAGTAATTTATTAACAGATTCTTTAAAGAATTAGCGTTAGCTGCCGAGAATCTAACTTAATTACCGTTTTGTAAAATAGGACATCTATTTATATCTGGCGACCGGGCAATTATTCCTGCTGGCTTTGTTTTGACGAATACGAGTATGGAAATGGATGAAGCACTCTTAAAAATACAAAGAATGGATCAGAAAAAAGTGAACAAGCATCAAGTAATATTTGTTGAGACCCAAGGCCGGATACTTGATGACCTGAGGTCCAGCCTGGCAGGCATCTACCCCGAATGGCATATTTTGCTGGTGGCTGATGCATCAGCGGCCCTGGAGTTGGTATTACAACGTTCCGTGAGTGTCGTTCTGGCTAGTTTCGGCAGTGATATGAGTGGTTGTGAGGATTTTTTCCGATCCATCAAAGATGCAGCCCCGGAAGTCATCCGCACGGGTCTGCTGCCTGATCCAAACCAAGTGACTGCCGAGGGGACTCTGGAGTATGCGCATGAATGTATTGCATCCCATTGTGGTGTCGACCAGATTGAGGCGCTGATCACCCGTGGGCTTTCTGTCTGGGAACGAACCAGGGAAAACCCCAGACTGGCGGCTTTGATGTCGGATCTGCATACTCTGCCGACACCCCCGGCACTCTATTTTGACATCCGGGATGAATTGGAATCCCCCAATGGCAGTGCTCGCAGCGTCTCCCTGATCATCGCCAGAGACCCTGCGATCACGGCGAAATTGCTCAAAGTGGCCAACTCAGGCTTTTATGGGACTCCCAGGACTATTTCAGATCTGAATGAAGCAATTATGCTTCTGGGCATGGAAATGGTGCTGGCACTGGTGTTGACAGCCTATCTGTTCGATCAACTCCCCCTTCCTGGTGTGAATCTGGATGTACTGTGGATGCACAGCTTCGCAGTAGCCTCCCTGGCAAAAGAGATTGCCAGGGAGGAGGGGGGCAATCGTTCCATGATAAGCACCTGCGGGATTGCAGGCCTGTTGCATGATATCGGGCAACTCATTTTTCTGACTAATGCCTCGGAATCCTATTATCCAATGGTGCGCCGATCAGGTGGAGACGAGAGGATGTTGATGCAAATGGAGATTGAGCAGTACGGTGTCAGCCATCCTGAGTTGGGTGCCCATATCCTCTCCCTCTGGGGGCTGCCGGAAAAGGTTGTGCAGGCGGTTGCCTATCATCATGGCGGAAACATTGCGGATGCGCCGCTGCCGAGCAAGGCGGTCTGTATTGCCGAGTGGTTGCTGCAGGGACATAATCTGGAGGAGGAGCAGGACTTGACCGGCACCTGCCTGGAAGAGCACATCTCCGCGGGCTCGGATCCAGTGCAGGAGTGGAGAAAAATATTAGACCGGCTTGTGGAACAGAATCTGATCGAGAAACCGCATAATCCCGCTGAAGATCTGTTTGGCTGATTATTACTATGAAGTCAGTCGATCCGCTTCATCTCTATCTTAACCCGGCAGTTGCATAAATACCGGTGCTGATACCCGTTTCATCGCATAAAAGACAGGGTGAAATGAATATTTTGCATAA
>JAMJIN010000154.1:0-9490 GCA_036784775.1 Chromatiales bacterium
GGCTCCCTACATCTTCCCGATTTCTTTCTCGATGTCACTCTTTGTCGCTGGCTGTTTCTTCTGACTCGCTATTTGCAGCTATTTCATCCGGTTACCGCTGTTCGCCAATTATGTTCGGGTTTTTACCGCCATCTACACACTCGGACTGGTATTGCTGACACTCGCATTTTCCCTGAATGCCGTGTTGCAGCACGTCCAGGGGAAAGGACAACCCGTATCATGAACAATCTGCCGGAACTCCGTATCCACGCACTCTATAAAAGCTTTGGCGGCCGCATTGTACTCTCAGGGATCGACCTCACACTGCAAAGTGGCCGTTGCTACCTCCTCAGTGGCGCTAACGGCACCGGTAAAACAACTCTGTTGCGCATTGTTGCCGGGCTGGAAAAACCGGACACCAGCCGCTTCGATCTCGGCCAGGGGGAGATGAAGTGGCGTCGCTGTCGTTCGACCCTGCAGTCGAAAATCCTCTATTTGCACCAACACCCATACATGTTTGACGGCTCGGTGAAATATAACCTGGGTTACACCCTGCCCCGCCGTCTCGGACAATCGCTGCGAGACCAGCGCATCGGGGAGGCTTTGGACTGGGCCGGACTTCGCGCTCACGGGGATATTTCTGCAAAGTGTCTCTCAGGAGGTGAACGCCAACGAGTTGCGCTGGCCCGTGCCTGGTTGAAGAGGCCCGCAGTACTACTACTCGATGAACCCACAGCCAATATGGACCAGACTTCACGCAGCCGCACCCTGGAACTGCTATCCGCACTCAAGATGGAAGGTATGTCACTGCTCATCGCGAGTCATGATCCATCTCAGTTCAGCACCCTTGTGGACAGCCATATCCATCTCGACGATGGCAAGGTGGATTGTCTCGATCAACAACAATCGGCCCCGCCACATACAGCAAAAGTCACCCCCATTCGGAGAACCCTTGCATGAATGATCGGGCAAACATCACTGCCGTTATCCTGGCTGGCGGCAAGGGTAGCAGGATGGATGGCATGGACAAAGGCCTGATCCCATTGCAGGATCAGCCACTGATCCTGCATGTCATCCACGCCATCGAATCCCAAGTTTCGCAACTGGTGATCAATGCAGACCGTTATGCGAGATTTGGTTATCCGGTCATTGCCGATTCACAGGAGGGATTCCTGGGCCCCCTTGCCGGTTTTCTCGCCGCAATGAGGGCGATCGAAACCCGCGATATGGTCACCGTACCTTGCGACGGCCCTCTACTGCCGGACAATCTCGTGGAACGGTTGCAAACAGCGCGCCAGAGGGATCAGAGCGAAATTGCGGTGGCCCACGACGGAGAACGCCTGCAGCCCGTCTATGCATTGATGCCGGTCAGTCTGCTACCCAGCCTTCAACGCTATCTCGATGCGGGTGAGCGAAAGATCGACCGCTGGTATCATCAGCACCGGGTCTCCTATGTGGACTTCTCCGATATCCCTGAAACGTTCATCAACATCAACACCCCCGACGAACGGGACAGACTGCAGAACGGGAGAAGTGTCGTATGATCCGTTACCCGTGCCCGCTGCTCGGATTCAGCGCTTTCAGCGGTACCGGCAAAACCACCTTGCTGAAACGCCTGCTGCCGCTGTTCAGATCCAAGGGACTGCGTATCGGTGTCGTCAAACACGCCCACCATCGTTTTGAGATCGATCACCCCAACAAGGACAGTTACGAACTCCGTAAGGCCGGGGCGGCACAGATGCTGATCGCTTCCCGGCGACGCATGGCATGGATTACCGAGTTTGCCGAGGAGCATGGGGAACCCGGCCTGGAAGAGACCCTGAAGGCACTCAACCCAACCTCCCTGGACCTGGTGCTGGTGGAAGGTTTCAAGCGCGATCCCTTCCCCAAAATCGAACTGCACCGCCCAAGCTTAGGCAGACCTCTGCTCTACCCGGACGACCCTGACATCATCGCGGTGGCCACCGACACTGCCCTGCCGACAAGCACCGGCCATCTGCCACTGCTCGACCTGAATAATATTGAAGAGATTGCTGAATTCGTCCTGCACCAACTTCCACCGTTTCACGAGACCAGAGCCCATGACCAACCAAGTCATCCACACAGCGACCAACTGTACTGATCCGGAATCGGCGAAGACCCTGACTGTCGCCAAGGCTCGGGAACGCATCCTCGCCAGCACAGAAACTCTCTCCGGTCGGGAGACACTATCCCTGCGTAGCGCCTTGGACCGGGTGCTGGCCACGGACATCAACTCCACCATGAACGTTCCCGGTCATGCCAATTCAGCAATGGACGGTTATGCCCTGGCGGGAAACGACCTCCCGCAGGACCTAACCCGTCATTACCGCGTCATCGGCACCGCCTATGCCGGCGTCCCCTTTGCAGGCTCCTGTCACAGCGGTGAGTGTGTACGCATCATGACAGGTGCTCCACTGCCCGACGGTGCCGACAGTGTGGTGATGCAGGAACAGATTAAATGCATTGACGGGAAACATGTCGCCATCAGCAGTGGCCACCAACCAGGACAGAACGTCCGCCTGGCCGGTGAGGACATCGCGAGCGGCAGCGTAGTATTGGAGGCAGGCCGCCTTGTTACACCGGCGGATCTCGGCGTGCTCGCATCCCTCGGTATCGGTGAGGTCAGTGTTCGCCGACGCCCAAGGGTGGCATTTTTCTCCACCGGTGACGAACTGCGATCGATCAGTGAGCCCCTGGCCAAGGGGGAAGTCTACGACAGCAACCGCTACAGTCTCTATGGCATGCTACAACGTCAAAACGTGGAAATGTTCGACATGGGGGTAGTGCGTGATGATGCCGACGCCCTGCGAACAGCTTTCAAGGAAGCTGCAAGCATGGCAGATTTAGTAATCTCCTCCGGCGGCGTTTCGGTGGGAGAGGCAGATTACACAAAAAACATACTGGATGAGCTTGGTAATATCAGTTTTTGGAAAATCGCAATGAAGCCGGGACGGCCATTGACCTTCGGAAAGCTCGGTGATGCTCTGTTTTTCGGCCTGCCCGGTAATCCGGTGGCGGTCATGGTCACCTTCTATCAGTTTGTACTGCCCGCATTACATTTTATTGCTACCGGCAAGCCCTACACACCTTTCATGGTCAGTGCCACCAGCCGTGATCCGATACGCAAACGGCCTGGCCGTTATGAATTCCTCAGAGGCATTGCCAGTCAGGAGGCGGACGGATCCCTGAGCGTTCAAAGTGTTGGTCAACAGGGCTCCGGCATCCTGACTTCAATGAGCCGGGGAAACTGCTTTATTCATCTGCCTGAGTCATGTGCTGGGGTAGCGGTCGGCAAGGCGGTAACAATCCAGCCTTTCAGTACATTTTATTGAGAAATATCGGTGTGGTTTTTCTTACTATTGCATGTCCCATTCACGAAGTATGGAGAGAATTTCACCGATTGCTCCATCGATGGCGGGGAATACCGTTTTGCTTGGAGATTCCCCCCACTCCAGCGACTCCGGCTCAATACCCACAAGCACTCTCTGTGCCGGCAACTGTTCCGTCAGACGCGAGATATCCAACAGATCCGTCAATCCAACCTCGTGCACACTCTGCCGGTTGCCACTGAGATAGCGATCCATCTCTTCATTGCGAAATACCCTGACTGTGCCTGGAGAACTCTCCATCCTGGCCGCATCCACCACGATCAACCCATCCGCTCTGCTAATCGGTTCCGCCAGGGTGAAACTCAAGGTTCCGCCATCCATATATTCGACACCCTTCAACTCGCCATGTAATGCCTGCATGCGTTTCACTACGTGCACACCGATACCTTCATCGGTCAACAGCGTATTGCCTATACCCAGAATAAGGACAGATTCAATTGACAAATTCATGCTCCTTGGGAGAATGGTCGTTAGAAATTTTCCGTCCATGATAGTCAAGAGGTAGCTCACTGGCCATGTGTCTCGGCATTCCAATGCAGATCAAGACGATCGTTGAATATACCGCCCGCTGTGAGGCGAAGGGTGTCGAACGCGATGTCAGCCTCTTCATGCTGCAGCACGAGTCGTTGGAGCCCGGCGATTTCGTGGTGGTGCATGTCGGTTATGCGATCCAGAAGGTCACGCCTCAGGAGGCCCGCTCCGCCTGGGAGGTCTACGATGAGATGCTGAAGACACTGGACGAGCGGCAGGATGCATGAACTTGCGGTCTGCCAGGCGATGCTTGAACAGGTCGCGGATATTGCATCCAGGGAGCAGGCAGAGGAAGTCACCCGAATAGTGGTCCGTATCGGCCCCTTGTCCGGCGTTGTGCCGGAACTGCTGGAACAGGCCTTCACTATTGCACGGTCCGGAACTATCGCAAACCAGGCGGAACTGATTACGGAGGCCACCGGCATCCGAGTGAGATGTAGCCAGTGCGGTGCCGAAACAGATGCAGGAATCAACCGGATGATTTGCGGCAAGTGTGGCGACTACCGCACCCAACTGCTCAGTGGCGATGAATTGTTACTCGCCAGCGTTGAGTTGAACCGGGCGGAGCAATCAGTTGAATAAACCGCTAGGATTAAATTGGAGCGGCGCCCCGCCGCGATTTGCCCATCTACGGAATTATCGCGGCGAGGACGCCGCTACAATTTATACCCCGCCTGCTTGCAGCTGGGCAGTTTATTATTTCACTGGAGAGCAAAAAGATGTGTGACACTTGCGGCTGTAACGTCACCCAGGGTAATCGCCATCTCATCGAGGCCGGCGGCAAACATGAGCATACCCACGAAGGCAAGGTTGCCGTGGAAGTGCTTGAGAACCTGCTCAGTGAAAACGACCATCAGGCCGGCCACAATCGGCAACACTTCGACAATCATGGTGTGCTTGCCGTCAATCTCATGTCATCCCCCGGCAGCGGCAAGACCAGCCTGCTCGAAGCAACTATCGATGCACTCAATCAGGAGTTCCGAATCGCCGTCATCGTGGGCGACCTGGAGACTGAAAACGACGCTGAACGCATACGCAGCAAGGGCATCAAGGCCGTGCAGATCACCACCGGCACCGCCTGTCATCTGGATGCACATATGGTGCACTCCGCGCTCCACCAATTGAACCTTGACGATCTGGATATCGTCTTCGTGGAAAATGTCGGCAACCTGGTCTGCCCCGCCAGCTTCGATCTTGGGCAACACCTCAATGTCACCCTGCTGTCGGTCACCGAGGGGGATGACAAACCCGCCAAATACCCCGTCATCTTTCGGGCCGCCGACGCGATTCTTATCAGCAAATCCGACCTGCTTCCTTATCTGGATGATTTCAAGCCGGAACGGGCGGAACAGGCAATCCGTCATCTGGCCAGTGAAGCCCCTGTTTTGAACCTATCCGCCCGCAACAGCAGTACGCTCGACAACTGGCTGACCTGGCTGCGCAAGTCATTCGCCATTCAGGCCGCACGCAGGGCAGCTGGTGAGACCACAAAACCCAAAATCCAGCCGGATGGTATCCAACTGCACGCCCACGGCTAGCTGTAATATCCATGTCACTCAGCGCCAAAGACTGGCTGCAGCAGATCCGGGCTCTTCAGCTCCCCGAACGGATCCGCATCATGAATGTTTGCGGCGGCCATGAACGCTCCATCACCCAGGCGGGCCTTCGTGGCGCCCTGCCAAAGCAGATCGAACTGATACCCGGCCCCGGCTGTCCCGTCTGCGTCTGCCCGGAGGAGGATGTCTATCAGGCGATACAACTCGCACTCAATGAGCAGATCATCCTGGTCGCCTTTGGGGATATGCTGCGGGTGCCGGTCAATGTGCCGAAGGGTGAACCCCGTTCTCTGGATCAGGCCCACGCCGCCGGTGCCGACATCCGACCCATCTCTTCACCCATCGAAGCGTTGAAAATTGCGAGGGAGAATCCTGACCGCGAGATAGTCTTTTTTGCTGCTGGATTCGAGACCACTACCGCACCCGTTGCCGCCCTGCTCGTGGAGGGCATCCCCGACAACCTCTCCATTCTGCTCTCCGGACGGCTCACCTGGCCCGCGGTCTCCATGCTGCTCGATTCCGGCACACCCGGATTCAATGCCCTGGTGGCCCCTGGTCATGTCGCTACTGTCATGGGGCCTGAAGAGTGGCAGTTTGTGGTCGATAAGCACCGGATCCCCAGCGCGGTTGCCGGTTTTACGCCCGAGAGCCTGCTGGCCGCCACCTATTCGGTGCTGCGGCAACAGATCGACCAACGGCTGTTTCTCGACAACTGCTACCCGGAACTGGTCCGTCCCGGCGGCAACCCGAGCGCCCGCAAACATCTGCAGACCGCACTGGATGTGGTCGACGCAAACTGGCGCGGCATCGGCACGATTCCAAAATCGGGTTACGCACTGAAGAGAACTTATGAAAGATGGGACGCCCGAAAACGCTATCCGGATTACGATTCAGAGAGCCGTCGCCGTGCTGGACGGATGCCACCTGGGTGTGACTGCGCCGCAGTCGTGTTGGGCAAAAAATATCCCAATGAGTGCAGACTCTATGGCGAGGCCTGCACCCCCAGAAACCCCGTCGGCCCCTGCATGGTTTCCGATGAGGGAGCCTGCCGGATCTGGTGGAGCAGTGGGCTCAGGGCGTAGTGGCATTGGTGCGCATGGCGCACCCTACGTTCTAACGCTATACGCACCAATGCCATTTTAAACCTGGAACTTAACCACCAATCCCTGCAGCTCTGCAGCCATGTGCGCCAACTCATTCCCGGCCTGGGAAGTCTGCTCGGCACCAGTGGCGTTTTGGGTCGCCATGTCACTGATCCGTACGACGTTGCGGTTCATATCTTCCGCCACAATGCTCTGTTCTTCTGCGGCTGTTGCAATCTGGGTGCTCATTTGATCGATCTGCGATACGGATTCCGCGATGGCGCTCAATGAAGAACCTGCCAGCATCGCCTGATCGACAACAGACCTGGCATGCTCCCGGCTCTGAGTCATCACCTGCACCGCATTCCGGGAGCCGGTCTGGAGCTTGTCGATGATCTGATTGATCTCTGCGGTGGATTCCTGAGTCCGGCTCGCCAGGGTACGTACCTCATCCGCAACCACGGCAAATCCGCGACCCTGCTCACCGGCACGGGCCGCCTCGATCGCCGCATTCAACGCCAACAGGTTGGTCTGTTCGGCAATACTTTTAATCACGTCCAGCACGGTGCCGATATTTTCGCTTTCCGTCTCTACATGGGCGATGACATCCGCTGCCCCTTCAATTTGTGCAGCCAGTTGCTGGATCCCCTGCACCCCTCCTGCCACTATATTTCGTCCCTTCTCAGTTTCGCTGCTGGCACCAGTTGCCGCAGAGGCCGTGTTGCTGACATTCTCTGACACCTCCCGCACGGTGGCGCTCATTTCGTTCATCGCCGTTGCTATCTGTTGCGTCTCAGACTGTTGTTGCTGAATATTGGCACTGGTTTGTGTCGTTATCACAGACACCTCTTCAGCCGCTGTGGAGAGTTGGGCTGTGGTGGCGTTGATCTGTGTGATCATCTCCAGCAAGTTATTGCGCATCGTCTGGATCGATTGTTGCAGTTTGCCTATTTCGTCCCGCCCATCCACTGTTACCTTGTGGGTGAGGTCACCCGAGGCAAGCACTTCGAGTCCACGGGCTGTCTTACCCATGCGGCTCACGACATTACGGGAGATAGTCCAGCTCACGAAACCACCAATGAGGAACGCCAGGAGGGTAAAACCACTCAGCAGGTAAATCGCGGTGTGTTCATGCTCCGCCGCACGACGCCCGGCCACTTTTGTGAACTTCTCGATCTCAGTCAGCAGGGGTTCAAGCTCAACAGCCAGCTGCTCCTCCTCGTGCTCCATCTTTTCAGCAAAGGCTTCGGCCTCATGTCTCTTCCCATCTGTTAGCAGGGTAAAGACCTGATGGGCATGGTGCTCGAAATCCGCATGCTCTTTCTCGATCTTCTTCAGCGCTTGATTGATGTGCTCGAACTCTTTCGCCTCTTCCTCGTTATGGGCCTTGGCCATGGCCGCTTCAGCCAGAAGTTCACCCGCATGGATCTCCTCATCGACCCGCTTGCTGAGCTTATCGAATACAGCGATTTCTGCCTTGAAATAGGCAGCTGCATTATCCTCTTGCTGCAAGAGAATCCCGAAACGCAAAGCCCGTTCAAAGTGGTGAGCCTGCTCCAACTGATGCTCCGTAATCGCGGTGAGGTTCTCCGTCATCGGAATATCCTGTTCGGCGATGGCCTCGAGTTCATTTCCGATCTGGCTCATTGTGTATAACGCATAACCCGTACTGGCAAGGAGTAGGGCCAGCAGGATCAATGAGTTTCCGATGATCTTGGTTTTGATAGTGAGATTGTTGAGAAGGTTATTCACCAGGAGCTCCTTTTGGTATGTTCTTTATCGTGGTTTGTTAAATAAAGGCTGTTTACCGCATTTCGACCAAAGTCAGAATTTCTTTAGCTGAATGTAGGGTGCGCCATGCGCACCATGATTACTCAGGTTGAGTGATTCCCGTTCCAGCATGTGCGTGATATCGGCAGCAGCTAGTGGGCGTCCATAACGAAATCCCTGGCCCTGGTCGCAGCCCTGCTCCTTTAAGAAGACTTCCTGGGCCATGTTCTCAATACCCTCTGCCGTGATGGTGAGTTGAAGCGTCTTTCCCATGGCAATAATGGCCCGTGTTATGGCTGCATCATTTGGGTCATTGACCAGATCACGGACAAAGGAGCGATCGATTTTCAGTTTGTCCACAGGCAACCGCTTAAGATAGCTCAGGGAGGAGTAACCAGTGCCAAAATCATCGATAGCCATGTGTGTGCCGAGTTTTCTCAGGTTGTCCAGTGTCTCCATGGAGTGACCTGTCTCCTGCATAATGAAGCTCTCGGTTATCTCCAGTTCGAGCCACTCTGCCCTGCAATGGGTGGTCTGAAGCGTCTTTTCAACAGTTTTAACCAGGCTGTTGTCACGAATCTGCCTGCCTGAGAGATTGACCGCCATACGTTCAAGCTGGAATCCCGACTTTTTCCAAGCGCTCATCTGTTGGCAGGCAGTCAGCAAAATCCAGTTGCCTATGGGTATGATAAGGCCTGAGTCTTCAGCTACTTGCAGAAACCGTCCCGGCGGAAGCAGGCCCAGTTCAGGATGTTCCCAGCGTATCAGAGCCTCTACGCCTGTAATCCGTCCATCAGAAAGTGAGATTTGTGGTTGGTAATAGAGCACCAGATCCTGTGCTTCCAGCGCATTTCGCAAACCAGCTTCCAGCATAACCCGATCATATGCGGTCTCTGTCAACTCATGGGTGTAAAACTGGTAATTACGCCGCCCCTGTTCTTTTGCCCGGTACATTGCGGCATCGGCATTAGCAACCAGTTTTTCAGCAGAATGACCGTCTTGTGGGAAAAGGCTGATGCCGATACTTGTCCCGATATATAGCGCCTGATTATGGATCTCGAATTTCTCTTCGAGAGTAGACCCCAGCGTTGCATAAAAACAGGCCAGCAATGACTACGCTGCCTTCTCGATTTCATCCAGGTAATGCAATAACTCGTTTTGC
>JAMJIN010000155.1:0-9441 GCA_036784775.1 Chromatiales bacterium
ACTGTCGAGGTCGATACACCCGGTACCACACCTTCTCAACGGCTCCCTACATCTTCCCGATTTCTTTCTCGATGTCACTCTTTGTCGCTGGCTGTTTCTTCTGACTCGCTATTTGCAGCTATTTCATCCGGTTACCGCTGTTCGCCAATTATGTTCGGGTTTTTACCGCCATCTACATACCTATGCTGTTATGGGATGGATAGTGTGGGAGCAATGATGGTGCGCACAGCGCACCATGACGCTAACTACAAAGACTCAGCATCCAGTTTTTTCAGGTAGGCCAGCTTCTCGGCAATCTTGATCTCCAGCCCCCTGTCCACGGGAAAATAGAATTCACGACCGGCAAGCTGTTCAGGCAGATAGTTTTCCCCTGCAGCATAACCTTGGGGTTCGTCATGGGCATAACGGTAGGCCTTGCCGTAATCGAGTTCCTTCATCAGCTTGGTCGGCGCATTGCGAAGATGCAAAGGCACCTCAAGAGAACCAGACTGCTTTACCTCGGCAAGTGCACTTTTCCAGGCGCTATAGACTGCGTTGCTTTTTGGCGCACAGGCCAGATAAGTCACCGCCTGGGCAATGGCCAACTCCCCTTCCGGGCTACCGAGACGCTCTTGGGTATCCCAGGCATTGAGCGTTATCTCCAGCGCCCGTGGGTCGGCATTGCCGATATCCTCGGATGCCATACGCACCACGCGGCGGGCAATATAGAGGGGATCGCAACCCCCATCGACCATACGGGCAAGCCAATAGAGCGCCGCTTGCGGGGCCGAACCCCGTACCGATTTATGCAGAGCGGAGATTTGATCGTAAAAGGCCTCTCCGCCTTTATCGAAACGCCGCAATGTGCCGCTCGCAACCTCTTCGATAATCGGTTTGCCAATCACGCTGTTTTCACTCAGGTCGGAGGCGATCTCCAGCAGATTCAAAGCCCGGCGGGCATCGCCATCCGCCGCTTCCGCCAGCATCCCGCAAACCTCATCGTCCATCTGAAGTTCACGCTCTCCCAACCCCCGCTCCTTTTCTCTCAATGCCTGTCGAATGATGCGTTTTATATCTTCCTCGGTCAGGGACTTGAGCACATAGGTTCGTGCGCGGGAGAGGAGTGCATTGTTGAGTTCAAACGAAGGGTTCTCTGTAGTGGCGCCGATGAAGACGACGGTGCCATCCTCCACATGGGGAAGAAACGCATCCTGCTGGGACTTGTTGAAACGGTGCACCTCATCGATGAACAACACGGTTGCCCGATTCTCCTGTTGCCGGGAGAGGCGCGCCTGCTCAACTGCAGCTCGGATATCCTTTACACCGGACAACACTGCCGAGAGGCTGAGAAAGTTGGCACCGGAGTGCCCGGCAATAAGACTGGCGAGGGTGGTCTTGCCGGTTCCCGGCGGCCCCCAGAAGATCATCGAGTGCAACCGATCCTCCTCGATTGCACGCCTCAGTGGTTTACCCGGGCCGACAATGTGTGACTGCCCGACAAACTCATCCATCGTGCGGGGGCGAATGCGATCAGCCAGCGGGCGCATTCCGCTATCGGGCTCACGGCTGAACAGATCGGCTTCAGTCATAGATCGCCGATCAGATCAAGACCGGATGGGGGATCGAAGATAAACAGTTCGTCTTGCAGTTCTGTGTTGCGTGTTATGTTGGAAAAGACGAAACGGGTTACCTGTCCAAAGCTGTCGGACATATCCATGCGCCGCAGTTCACGATCAGCCAATCCAAGGCGAAGACTGTTGAACTGCACATCCTTCTGCTTGGGCAGGAGCTCCACCCAAACCAGCCCCTCTTTTTCCCCCAGCTCCCGTATGTCGAAATAACGGTCAACCGGACTGGTATCGCTCAGCAGCAGTGCCGGCGTTCCCTTTAACACCTCATGCTGGCTGCGGTGGGAAACCTGTTCCAACTCGACGTCCTGGAGCCAGACACGGTTGCCGTCGGCGACAATGATCTGTTCATTCGGTGGCGCATATTCCCAGCGAAAACGCCCGGGCCGGTTGAGGTAGAAGGTGCCGTTGGTAATAAAGGCGCCTTCAAGCTTCGGGGTCGTCAGGGTCTGCTGAAAATCCGCCTGCAAAGTGTTCAGATTGCGCAGAAAAAGTTGCAGCTGTTTGGCCCCCTCATCCGCCTGAACGACAATGGGAGTAAAAAGTAGTGCCAGCAACAGTAAAAATCTGGGAGTCATTGTATATGCCAATTATTTAATCGCTGTAGTTAGGAACGGCGCTTCCGCCACGACTTACCAAATCCACGAAGTTTTCGCGACGGGGCGCCGTTCCTGCAATTTAATCCTCTGGCGGCGGCGGGGCCAATACCTCGCGACTGCCATTCGATTCCACCGGCGTGACGATGCCGGTACGTTCCATCTCTTCAATCATTCTGGCCGCCCGGTTATAGCCGATCTTCAGCCTGCGCTGTACGCCGGAAATTGAGGCGCGGCGCGTCTGGGTCACAATCTGTACCGCTTCGTCATAGAGCGGATCAACATCCTCCACGTCACCGGATTCCGCTGGAAAACCGGGTAGCGACTCGGTTGCCTGCTGCACGATCTCTTCCAGATAATCAGGGCCGGTATTCGCTTTCAGATGACTCACCACCCTGTGGACCTCATTGTCATCCACAAAGGCACCGTGCATGCGTTGGGGAATATTCCCCCCAGGGCCGAGATAGAGCATGTCACCATGCCCCAGCAGATGTTCGGCACCCATCTGATCCAAAATGGTTCTGGAGTCGATGCGGGATGAGACCTGAAAGGCGATCCGGGTTGGTATATTGGCCTTGATCAGACCGGTGATTACATCCACGGAGGGTCTCTGCGTGGCAAGAATCAGGTGGATACCGGAGGCGCGGGCCTTCTGCGCCAACCTGGCGATCAACTCCTCCACCTTCTTGCGGGCCACCATCATCAAATCCGCCAGCTCATCGATAATGACCACGATATAGGGCAGAGGTTCCAGCGTCGGGTAGGCCATCGCCTCGATGATTTCAGTCGGCTCCGGCTGAAACAGCGGATCCTTGATCGGTTCACCCGCTTTTATTGCGTCTTTTACCTTACGATTGAAACCGGCGATATTACGTACGCCGAGGTTTGCCATCAGTCTGTAGCGCCGCTCCATCTCACCGACGCACCAGCGCAAGGCATTGCCGGCCTCCTGCATATCGGTCACTACCGGTGTCAGCAGATGGGGAATGCCCTCGTAGACCGACAACTCCAGCATCTTCGGATCGACCATGATCATGCGGACATCAGTGGGCTTGGCCTTGTAGAGCAGGCTTAGAATCATAGCGTTGATCGCCACCGATTTACCGGAACCGGTGGTACCGGCAATCAGCGCATGGGGCATGCGTCCCAGATCCGCCACCATGGGATTGCCGGCAATATCTTTACCCAGCGCCAGAGTGAGCGGTGATTTCGCCGAATCGTAGACTTCGGACTTGAGCACCTCGCTGAGATAGACCATCTCGCGGCTTTCGTTGGGTATCTCTAGACCAATCACTGACTTGCCCGGAATCACCTCTACCACGCGTACCGCCACCGTGGAGAGCGCCCTGGCCAGATCTTTGGACAGACTGGTTATCTTGCTCACCTTGGTGCCGGGAGCCAGTTGCAACTCGTAGAGAGTGACCACAGGCCCGGGGTGTACTGCCACGACCTCCAGCTCGATATCGAAGTCACTGAATTTCATCTCCACCAGGCGTGACATGGCCTGCAGTGACTCTTCAGAGAACTGGGGGCCTGAATGTTTCGCAGGTTCCAGCAACGCCAACGGGGGCAGTTCGCTGTTGGGATCAGCCTCGAAGAGCGGCACTTGGCGTTCCCGCTCCTCCCGCATACTGGGCTTGGGGGCTTTGATGACCGGTTCAATCTTCGGCGGTTTACGTTTGCTGACCCGTTTTTTCTCTCTCTGTACCGTCTCAGCCCGGCTTTTACGTGCCTGATTGGCAACTCGTCTTTCTCGCAGAACGCTGATCTTGAGCAGCATCCACCTCTGCGCGTTCAGCACAGTTCCACCAATTCCGTCCATTACAGTGAACCAGGAGACACCGGTAAACAGGGTAAATCCACTGAGAAAAAGTGCCAGCAGCAGCAGGCTGCTGCCTGAGCGGCTGAATATCGCCTCAAAATAGCCGCCCAGTGACGCACCGAGTACGCCACCCGTGCCGGTGGGTAATCCGATCTTCAAATGTGCAGTATGCAGCGCCGCCAGCGCACTGCCGGCAGCCAAGGTAATGAAGAAACCGATCCAGCGAACGGCGACCAGATTGACGTTGACGGTATCGTCCGGATTGCGGCGTCTGAAAACCAGTACGGCACTCCAGCTCAACATGATGGGAAAGAGGTAGGCAAAAATACCAAACAGGTAGAAAAACACATCGGCAAACCAGGCACCCGCTGGACCACCTGAATTAATCACTTGAGCCGAGGGTCCCGTGTAGGACCAGCCCGGATCATCAACCGAATAGGTAATGAGTGTAAGCAGGAGATAACCACTGAGACAGAACAGACTCCACATGGCACCCTCCCGCAATGCATGACTGACATGCGCCGCAAAGGGTGTCTGATCAACCGAATCCTTTGATTTTGCCTGCAATTGATTATCCTGGATTATGCAAAAAATTGTTCTGATATGTAGGCCGGTTCAAGCGTAGCGGAACCGGCAACCCCGTGCACGCCGGCAACCCAGGAACGCCTGATCCGCTACGCTTGATCAGGCCTACATCGGGAGCAGGTGCATATCTAAGTTTCGACATCGCACTGACGAATGACCCCAATAATTATTGAGTTAGCTTACGTTCTTATTCTAATTTCACAAGTATTGATCGCGCAAGACTGGATGCACAATTTTTCCACCTGAAACATTAACCGCAGACGACAGCACTTCATCCTCTGCCAGCTTTCCGGCAGCAAGACGTTGCAGATAGGGGAGCAGTGCAGCGGAGAGGGTTTGCGAAGCACTACGAGGCACGGCGCCCGGCATATTCGTTACCCCGAAATGAATGATGCCATCCACCAGAAAAGTGGGTGACTCATAGGTCGTCGGGCGGGTTGTCTCAATACATCCCCCCTGATCCACCGAGATATCGATGACCACACTACCCGCCTGCATGCTCGCCACTTGGGCTTTGGAAACCAGGTGCGGCGCTTTGGCACCGGGAATCAACACCGCACCGATGAGAAGATCGGCTCCCGCAACCGCAGCGGAGATACTTGTCGAATAGGGATAGAGCGCCGTGACATTGTCACCGACGGCGCGCATTGCGGCCATGCGTTCCCGTTGCCGGTCAAACACCGTCACCTGGGCGCCCATGGCAGCTGCCATGCGCACAGCGTTGCCTCCGGCCTGCCCCGCGCCGAACACAACCACCCTGCCCCGCTCTGCAGCGGGAAGTCCGCCCAGCAGGATACCCTTTCCGCCTGCCGGTTGATGCAGCAGCCCTGTACCTATCTGCACGGCCAGGCGGCCAGCGATGTCGCTCATCGGCGCCAACACCGGTAACCCGCCTCGATCCGCGAGTGTCTCAAAAGCCACTGCGGTGACGCCGGATTCCAACAGTTGATGGGTCAGTTGGGAATTGGCTGCAAGATGCAGAAAGCAGAATAGCAGGTGATCCCGCCGCAACATCTCCGGTTCCCCGGCAAAAGGTTCCTTCACCTTGACGATTATTTCAGTCTGACCATAGAGCGCTTCGGCATCCGGCAGAAGCGTGACACCCAGCTGGGTATAAGACTCATCAGGATAGCCGCTTGCCACACCAGCGCCAGCCTCAAGAAAGAGCTCATGGCCCGCGCGAGCCAGTTCGGCACAAGCCTCAGGAACCAGCCCGACACGGGCCTCCAGTGGCTTGATCTCTTTCGGTACGCCTATCCGCATATTCTCATTTTACCCTTTGAGTAATCTTCTGAAACAGTAAGAGACCCATTTACCCATTCAAAATAGGGTGAGTCACCTTTACCCGGGGCAGATCATTCCGTAAAATTCTGCGATTGAGTGAGGGACTTGAAACCTCTGTTTCCATCCCCACATTTCACTGTTATCAAGCTTAAAGACGGTTAACCCGTTTTGGAAAGTTCCAGTGCGCTGGAATCCCATCAGATCTGGAGTAAGTATACATGAGCGAAACCAAGCATTGCCGCCTGTTAATCCTGGGTTCCGGCCCTGCTGGCTATACCGCTGCGGTTTACGCCGCGCGCGCCAACCTCGATCCTGTTCTGGTCACCGGCATGGAACAGGGCGGCCAATTGATGACCACGACTGAGGTCGATAATTGGCCTGGCGACAACGCAGGTGTACAGGGACCCGACCTGATGGAGCGGATGCGTCTGCACGCCGAGCGTTTCAATACTGAAATTATCTTCGATCACATCAACAAGGCGGAGCTGGGCGAACGTCCCTTCAAACTGACCGGCGATCAGGCAACCTACACCTGTGATGCCCTTATCATCTGCACCGGCGCCTCTGCACGCTATATCGGACTGGAATCAGAACAGACTTTCCGCGGACGCGGCGTCTCAGCCTGTGCCACCTGTGATGGGTTCTTCTATAAGAATCAAAAAGTTGCCGTCATCGGCGGCGGCAACACAGCGGTCGAAGAGGCGCTCTATCTCTCCCATATCGCTTCTGAGGTCGTGGTCGTTCATCGTCGCGATGAGTTCCGCTCGGAAAAGATCCTTTCGGACCAACTCAGAAAGAAAGCGGCGGATGGCAATATCACCCTGGAACTGGGTCAGGTACTCGACGAGGTGCTTGGCGATCAGACCGGCGTTACCGGCATGCGCATTAAAAATGTGGAAGACGGTTCCACCAGAGATATCGACCTGCAGGGTGTCTTCATCGCTATCGGTCACAGCCCCAATACGGGACTGTTCGATGGGCAACTGGAAATGACCAATGGCTATCTCGATGTACAGGGCGGACTGGAAGGAAATGCGACCCAGACCAGCACCCCGGGCATCTTTGCTGCCGGTGACGTACAGGACTATGTCTATCGTCAGGCAATTACTTCAGCCGGCACGGGTTGCCAGGCCGCACTGGACGCGGAGCGTTTTCTGGATGCCCTTGAATCCGGGAAATAACCAGAGCCAAAAGAACGCCGACCCGGGCCATGCTTTGCCGATCACTGCATGGCCTTATTCGTCGCCTACTTCTCGTTCGCTATCTGCCCCAACACAAAGGCACAGAGCAGAACCTGCTGAAAACGGTTCAGCCCGCTGAACTCCAGACCGTGAATATAGTGAGTCTCACCCCCGGACGTCTCAACTTCGCGAATACTGCGTATGATACCCTGCAACTGGAGTACATCCTTGCCGTCACAACTGTTTATCGACAACTGCAGTTGCACCGTCTCATCGACCTCTCCCAACGCATTTCCAACGGAAAGACGGGCTCCGGTCCGGCTCAGGCCGATAACTTTGGCACGGCTGACATGTTTAGACTCATCCGAATCCTTTGTATTGCGGACAACCGACATAAGTGAGGTATGTACCCGTGGCGCATTCCTGACCACCGCGCTTTCAACCTCTTCCGGGTATGCCAGGTGCAGATGAGGGTAGGGTTTTGATGAGGTCTGTAACACTTTTGCCACGAACCCAACAATATTGCTGCCTTGAAGCACACGAACAGTGAACATCTGCCCCTCCCTGGCCAGGATTGCCTTGCCTTGCTTTCTGGGCGTGGTAATAACCAGGCTCTCGTTGGGAAGATATCCGATCAATTTGACCGCATACCGGTCCTGATTTTCACTGGGAGGGGCATACTGCAGCTGTAACACCTCTCCTACCTGCAAGTTCGTTACAATATCTGACAAGGGATTTTCCTGGATTGCCCTATAGTTGAGGGCGCAACATGGTTGCACTGTTTACAAGTTCTGCTATCGGCAGTTCTTCCTGGAACTATAATTCCTGCCACGAAAAATGCGAATTATTTTCTCTGGAGATAAGGGAAAATTCGCTACACAACAACTGTCGCATGGTGCTGATTTCTATTCAGATTTAATCTTGGACTATGATCTTCTTGCTGAAAAATGATCCCCGCGCCCCCTTTCCCGCAGTCAAATTTGCTGAGCAGGAACCCAACGGATTGCTGGCAGTGGGCGGAGACCTCTCCCCGGAACGGCTGGTTAACGCATACAGACACGGTGTTTTTCCCTGGTACAGCGATAATGAACCGATCCTCTGGTGGTCGCCGGATCCTCGAACCGTTCTCTATCCCGAGAGAGTCAAGATCTCCCGCTCATTGGGAAAGACACTGCGCAAAGAGAAGTTTCATGTCACCCTGGACACGGCATTCAGCGAGGTTATCCAAGCATGTGCCGAGCCCCGGCCGAAGTCACCCGGTACTTGGCTGATGCCCGAGATGAAAGCGGCTTACGCCGAACTGCACGAGCAGGGAGTCGCACACTCCGTAGAAGTATGGCAAGAGGAGCAACTGGTCGGTGGACTATATGGCGTCGCTATCGGCGGCGTCTTTTTTGGTGAATCGATGTTCAGCCGCGTATCGGACAGTTCCAAGGTGGCATTTGTTTTTCTCTGTCGACATCTGCACCGGTGGGGTTACCGTTTAATCGACTGCCAGGTCTATACAGAGCATTTGGCGAGCCTCGGCGCAGAGGAGATCCCCCGCAGCGATTTCTGTCATTCCCTGGATGTCTGGTGTAACCTCGCGACAGACCCCGATTCCTGGAAAAACACTCAACCGACGCATGAATAACGACCAGGTTTTCACAAATAATCCAACACTCGCGCTCTATCTGAGCCAGGAACACGACTGTTCCTATCTACCTGGCCAACAAGCCAGGACGCTTTTTCTGGATCCCTCCACTTCAGTCGACGCGCTGCTCTACCAATTTCTGATCGACCAGGGGTTTCGTCGCAGTGGCGCCCATCTCTACCGGCCTGCCTGCAATTCTTGTAACGCCTGTACTTCACTTCGCCTGCCCGTTGCCGAATTCAGACCAAACCGCAGTCAGCGACGCTGCTGGAAGCGGAATTTTGGCCATTTCTCCATCACGCCATGTCCTGCTGAATTCGATGAGGAGCATTACGCGCTCTATGTAGAATACCTGCAACAGCGTCACCCCTACGGATCCATGAGCAACACTGATCCCCAGCAGTATCTGAGTTTCCTCACCACGCCATGGGCAGAGACAGTGTTTTATGAATTTCGGTATGAAGGCAGACTGGCGGCCGTTGCAGCCACCGACCTCCTCCCGGAAGGGCTCTCCTCCGTCTACACATTCTTTGACCCCGGCATGCAGACCGAGGGCATTGGTGTGTTTACGCTGCTCTGGCAGATTCAACATGCTGAAAAGCTTGGGCGGCGCTGGCTCTATCCCGGATACTGGATCCGCAACTGCAGCAAAATGAATTATAAATCCCGCTATCGTCCACTGGAGGCCTGGAATGGTCAGGAGTGGCTACGCTTTGGGAGCGGCGAAACACTG
>JAMJIN010000513.1:0-1238 GCA_036784775.1 Chromatiales bacterium
CGGCGGGATGATTACTGCGTACCAGAAAGGTACAGTTTCGCACAGAATCTCCACTTGAAAAGGCAGAAAGTGACAGTTGTCGTACTGAGCGATAACATGGCATCTAATGCGTTGCCCGTTCCTGCACCGTTAGAAATACACGACACCAACGCCGCTGACAAATGGAGGAAGTTCCTGGCGGCGTGGGAAAACTACGCACTAGCTACGGAGTTGGACGCCAAGCCGCAGGCAGTGCAAGTGGCGACGTTGTTGACAGTTATTGGCGAGGATGGCCGAGAAGTACACTCGACGTTCCGGGACTGGGCGCAGGACGGAGACGACCGTCGCATACTACCCGTCTTGAAAAAATTCGCAGAATATTGTCAACCACGATAAAACGTTCATTCGAAAGATACAAATTCAACAAACGTATGCAGGAGAGCGGAGAACCGTATGAACAATACAAAACTGCACTGCGCAAGCTGTCAGAGGCTTGTGAGTTCGACACGATCACCCCAAACGAAATTTTGAGGGATAGACTGATCTTTGGAATTCATGACACAAAGTACGCGAACGGTTACTGCGTGAGAATAATCTGACACTTGCCAAAACAGATGAGATTTGTCGAGCGGCTGAGACCAATACCGAGCAAATGAGGATTGTGGGTCAGTAGCATGACCGAGCAAATGAGGATTGTGGGTCAGTCGAGCAGTTCAGCGACGTCGGTTCATGCACTTCGACAATCGGTCGGCCAGAAAAAAACGCGTCAAGAAGAGACGTCACACACGACTAAGAGCGAGGCAACGAAAGAGTGCTGGAACTGTGGTCGTCAACATGGCCGAGAGTCGAAGGAGTTATGTCCGGCCTTCGGCAAAACGTGCGACTGCTGTGGCAAATCGAATCATTTCGCAAAAAAATGCCGGCAAAAAACGGTCAGCAGAGCGCGAAATTCAGTAAGGACGATCGGAGAGTCGGAGGAGGTTTTTCCGGTCCGCGAGGTGGCGACACTGGCGATGTTAGACGATTCGCAGTGCGTGACCTTGAAGTTGGACTCCGGGAGCTACATACGCTTCCAAATCGACTCCGGGGCCCAATGTAACGTGGTGCCTCTGAAGCTGTATCAACGAGCCACTAAAGACGTGCGGCTGAAGGACGTCAACAGGTGTCAATCATCGATACTTGCGTTTGGCGGTTCTCGGCTGACAGTGGTCGGTGAGGTACACGTTCGAGTCTGGCGAGGCGACTACAAATGCATCCTC
>JAMJIN010000156.1:0-9404 GCA_036784775.1 Chromatiales bacterium
GCTTTCTCATTTTTATCGTTTCAAATGTAGGATTTTTCATGGTTTCTGGATCTCACCAGCAGTGAACTCCAGAGATAGTGCATATTTTTTATTTCTCCCTGTCTTTTATACGGTGGAATGGTTGTTAGCACCGGAATTTATGCAACTACCGGGTTAACAGATCGTTTGGGTATTGGTGAACAGACCATTGCTCCATTACCCGATATCATCACCGAGCGGGCTGCTCTTGCCACGGGTTTTTGAGAAGTTACAAGTTCTGGTGCTAAACCATTGATCCAGGAAGGTGTCTTTACCCTCTGTGGCGTCGGGTTGCAGCTCCAGCGTGTTGGGTGTCGCCTGGTAGAGCGCCAGGTTTTCCTGCGTCACACTGTGGGTCACACCGTTGGCCAGGGTGCCCTGTACGGTAATGTCTGCACGATTGGAGAGTGAACCGTCGGTGATCTTCACCTCAAGCAGCGGACGCTGATCAATGCTGCCGTATTCATTGCTGGTGAACTGGGCCAGGTCTCCTATAAACGTGGTCTTCAACATAATGCCCTGGTTGGCTGTATTACCGTTGACCCAGCCCTGTACCAGGGGTGTGATATTGAACGAGACATACTCCCCCACTGGCGACCCCGAGGGGATAGACGCCAGGGTGGTGCTATCGTGACTGGTATTGATGTCGTCCCAGTTGACGCTTGCCTCAGTCCAGTCTTCGGTTATCTGGTGGGCAGTGACAGACGCCGTGTCATTGCTATCAACGACAAACACCTTGGCTAAGGCAGATACCACCATCGCGCCAACCGGAATGCCCGAGCTTTCGATATCGAAGCGATAGAGGGTGCGCTGAGTAGAACTGGGAATGAAATTGAAATAGGTACTGAGTTGGGCATCAGTGCCGTAGTTCTGAGTAGGCGTATCGCTCTTGATCATGGCATCAGCGATAACCGGTACGCTGTATGTGGTGATCGTCCCACCGGCATTGTTCGGCGTAATGGTGGCTGAGTAACTGTGACTGCCAAAGGCCTGTCCTGCAATATCCAAAAAGGGCCCACAACCGGCCTGTTCAAGCTGCCAGCGGGCATGGTTCAGGCCAGCTTCTGCCAGGTAGCGGGCCTGATCTGACTCCAACTCGCTGCTGACGGCGTTGGTTTCGCTAGCGCTCTCATAGTTCATGCTGAAGGCGACCGCCGCCACCAGGGTAATGGCAAGCATTACAGGCAGCAGGATATAACCGTTTTGTTGTGCCATGGGGGTCATATCGTCACCAAACCCATCACAACGCCCCCCCACCCGAACCTGGGTACGCAAGCTGACGGTTTCACCGCTGGTTGGAGAGGTAATTTCCAGCGTCAGATCTAGAAGCTGGTATAAATCACTTCCTTGAAGAATGCGCTCAATACGAAAATACGTGACGTTTTCGGCCAGGTCAGAGGTAATATAGTCAGCACCCGTCACCTGGCTGTCACCGTTGGCGTCCCAGGGAACAGGGGTTCGTTCCTTCAGTACGCCATTACTTAAATGGAACACCAGCGAGTCGTACCAGTCCTCATCGACCTGACCATCTTCGTCATCATCATTTTTATTGTCATCGTCGACGGAGCCACTCAAGTCATCGTCAACACCGATCACACCGGACTCGCCATCTCCGTTGACATCCGCTGAGAGATCTTCGTCGACACTGCCATCACCATCGTCATCCTGACCGTTCAGGGTCTCCTCGATCGCCACACCGTCTTCATCATTGTCTGATGGCGGGTCGGCATCAGCCGAATCATCCAACGTACCGTTTCCATTGTCGCCGATCAGATAGATGCCGGGGGCTGCGTCGAAATTGTTATCCGCACCAATATCTTCATCGAGCTGCCCGTCACCATCGTTATCGGCATCGGGGATGCCGTTGTTATCCAGGTCCTGATAGGCGGGCAGGGTAACGGCAAGCACAGCAGTGGCCAGGGTGCTGTCACCGACCGGCGGTGAAGCCGGCACCGTCTGTTCACGAATATGCTCCAACCAGTTGCTGTTCGGATTGTCATTCAAAGGCAACAGCAGCAATCGTGAGTGACTCACCGCCCGCACCATACGTTGCATGGCAAGGCGCGCCTGGCGGGTCATGTCGTTCTTCTCATGCACCAGATCCCCTGTCTGCAACGCATTTCCAACCACGCCGGATAAGCCGAGTACCAGCATGCCGGCCAGGACTACGGCCAGCATCAATTCGACATAGGTGTAACCCTGGTTGTGATTGCTATCAGCAGTCATCCGGATACATCGTAGGGGGGCGCTGTGCGCACCGGAAATAATTGAGGGGCGCGTGGCGCACCCTACCTGTTGAGTTAGCGGCAGGCGTGTGGATTTATTGACTGATCAGGCTTTCCAGTGCCTGATTTTCTCCCTCGATCTGCACCTTTACCCATAGCAGGCCCGCATCAACATCGGTGAAGGGGTTGTTATCGGCATCGACGTTGTCGCCGTCGTAACGCGCCAGATAGACCAGCCGACGGCCTGCAGTGCCTGCCGTATCGGAATAGGCATCAACCACCACCGCGGGACCTCCAGCCACATCGGATTCCTGTTCGAGTGAGGAGAAGGGCTTGGCCAGGATCTCTTCCATCTTTCCGGTGATCCGAAGATGATGGTTCGCATGAGTGCTGTGGATGCCGCTGCCCAACACACCGCTGTGCAGGGATTCGAGTGCGGGTATCAGGAGGATGGCGATCAGGGAGATGGCGACAAGCACCTCAGTGTAGCTGAAGCCGGTTGCATAGTGCGCAGGTTGCACCCTACGGTATGGGGAGGCGAGAGTAGGATGCGCCGTGCGCACCGTAAAGCAGCTCCGGTTCACTGCACCATCACCCGGCCGGTAATGGGTTGAATGGCAATAGTTTTAACCTGACCACCGTAGGTTAATTGGATGTCACCACCCGTAAACCGACTGAGTTCGCCGTCCGCCACCCAAACCGGCACGCCCTGCGCAGTAAAGAAGAGATTTTTTTGGCTCCCGGAAACGCCTTCGAAGGAGAAGGGTTTTGCGCTGCTCGCGAATTTTACACCGTGCGTTGTTGAGGATTTTTCCAGCAAAAAATCGTAGGGCTGTTTGCTGACCGGGTGATAGAGCTTGGCAAGTACACTGAAGGGACTGTCGTTGAGGTCCGGTTCAAAGACCATTATGTCTTTCCCGAGAACATCCCCATCATCAGTATCAACCAGCACCCCCCGAATCCTGCCCGTGCGTTTCGCCTCGCTCTTGGCATACCGGAGCGCCTCGGCCACCCTATTCGCGGCCTGTTCGAGCTTTTGCGGATCAGTAGAAGAAAAACCGGGGATCACCACAAGTGCGGTGATCCCCAGTATCGCGACGATGACAGTCAATTCAATCAGGCTAAAACCGGTGTGATGCCTCATGCTTACAACCTGGTCTCCCATGCTTGGCGAAGGTCATCAATGTTTATCGTATAAGACACCACTTGCATCGGCATTCGTGTCGTTTGCAATGAACTTGCCGGCATTAATATCGTATTTCCAACCACCCGCAGCTCCAGTACCCCCCATGAGGATGTCACCCGCATCAACCACTTCAAACGTGGCGACATTGGTAATGGGATTGCTGGGCAGGGTATTTTTCTTCAGATAGGGACCGTACTTGAAGACAGTCGCATCCTTGACGCTGCAGGTGCCGCCGTCCTCATCCGTGAACATGCTGAGCTGATCCAGAAATGCCTGGGCGCCCTGCGCACCGGCACCGCCGGTACCTGTGCCATCAGTTGCGGTACAAGCCACATCGACTGCGGTATTCTTGCCGGGGTATTCCCCATGCTGTTGATAATAGAGGTCAATCGACGCACGCATATTGGATAGCGTGGTATCGAGTGACGAGAGCTTGGCATCGTCAGTGGAAGAGGCAAACTGCGGCACCACAATGGCAGCCAACAGGGCCAGGATAATTACCACAATCAGGAGTTCAACCAAGGTAAAACCTTTTTGCCCTGTTCTGATTACACGTTTCATTCGTTCAACCCTCAAAATCGATAGACTTGTTCAATTGCCAGCTCCTTAGCATGTTGTTGGTATCGGCTTTGACTCTGGTTTCTTTAGTCCTGACTTGGATTAAATTAACCAACCGCCCTGGACAACTTGAATATGGGCAGAATCAGCGAGCTGACCAACACCCCGACCACCACACCCATGACCAGCAGCATCACCGGCTCGGCGAGGCGGGAGAGGGTTTCCAGACGCGCCGACAGCTCGCGCTCATAGAAATCTGCAAGCCTGGACATGACCTTGGGCAGGCTGCCGGTCTCCTCACCAGTTTTGATCATCTGCTGCACCATCGGGGGGATGAAGCCGCTATCCTTGAAACCTGCCGCAATGCCGTCACCACCCTCGACTCGCTGCTCCACGCCATCGATAAATTGATGAAACAGCCGGTTGCGCACCACATCACGGCTGGCGTGCAGTGCATCCAAAATGCCCACACCATTGCTCAACGACAGGCTGAGTACGCGCATCGACTGCATCAGGTAGAGTCTGACAAAGATGCCACGCAGACCCGGTAGATAGAGTTTCGACCAGTCAAGCCACTGACGTCCGTTATTGCTTGCGGCCCAGTATCTAAGCCCGATCAATAGCAGGGCAAAGCCGGTCAGCAGATAGGCCCACTGCTCACGGAACAGGTGACTTGCCGCCATCAGGAACAGGGTGGTTCCCGGCAGCTGATCCTGAAGACTGCTGAACATATCGGCAAACTTGGGAAAGACTACGACCAGCACGAACACCACCACCCCCAGGGCAAACAACAGCAGAAAAACGGGATAAGAGAGAGCAGAGAACATAGTGCGCTGTAGCTGCTCGCGTTTTTCCTCCATCTCCAGCAACTGTTCCAGCACCTCGTGCATGAAACCGCCCACTTCACTGGCGCCGATCAGGTTGATATAGGTTTGGGAAAAGACGTCCGGGTGCTTCGCAAGGGCTTGCGAAAACTGCTTGCCCTCGCCAACATCCTCGATCAACTGTTCGACCAGCGCCTGCATGCTCGGATTTTCCAACTGCCCCTGCAGTGCCTGCAGGCTAACGTGCAGATTGGTACCGGTCGACAGCATCAAAGCCATTCGCTCAGTGAAGAAACGCCGATCCTTATCACTGATGCGGCGCTTGGGTGTCAGCCCGGAGAAGATCTCACCCAGACTGGTTTCTCTTGTGTTCACTTTCTTCGCAGGTTTGTTGAGTTCAATAGCCATGGCGGTTGTATTCAGACATTGACCACACGTGAGATCTCTTCAATGGTGGTCTTGCCTTCGAGCACCCGCTCCAGACCATCGTCGAACAGCGTTCTGATCTTATGCCCATGCATAAATTCCGTAAGCTGGTCGCGCGATGGATTGGTGATAATCAACCGCTGCAGTTCACTGTCTGTTGCGACAATCTCATGCACACCCATGCGGCCCTTATAACCGGAGTCATAACATTCCGGGCAACCGCGCCCCTTGGAGAGCCGTACCTTACCGTGTTCCTGCCAGTTGTAACGCTCAATCATTTCCGGTGATGCGAGGAAGTCGGTTTTACATGAGGGGCAGATACTCCGCACCAGACGCTGCGCAACTACACCGATAAGCGCGGACGACAGCAGATAGGGTTCGACCCCCATATCGATCATACGCGTTACCGCACCCACACTGTCATTGGTATGCAGTGTGGACAACACCAAATGGCCGGTGAGCGCCGCCTGCACCGCTATTTCGGCGGTTTCACGCTCGCGGATCTCTCCCACCATGACCACGTCCGGATCCTGCCGCAATACATGCTTGAGCATCTTTGCGAAGGTCAGGCCTATCTGTTCCTTGACAGGATTTTGATTGACGATATCAAGTTGGTACTCCACCGGGTCTTCAATGGTGACGATGTTCTTTTCAATGCTGTTGAGATAGTTGATTGCCGAATAGAGTGTCGTTGTCTTGCCGCTCCCGGTCGGACCGGTAACAAGTACCAGACCAAAACTGCGATCCAACAGGCGTTTGAAGCCATCAAGATTAGTGTCGACCATGCCCAGCTTGGAGACATTGAGAATTGCCTGATTCTTGTCGAGCACTCGCAGCACGACCTTTTCACCATACAGGCCAGGCAGAGAACTGAAACGCAGATCGATCGGGCGCCCCTGAGTATGCACCTGAATACGCCCATCCTGTGGCAGGCGCCTCTCGGCGATATCCAGATTAGCCATGACCTTAAGGCGAGACACAATTGCGGGATGCAGCTCCTGGCGCGGCGTCATGACTTCATAAAGCAAACCGTCTATACGGAAACGCACACGGGATATTTTTTGCGATGGCTCGATATGAATATCACTGGCGCCATCATGCACCGCGCGCTGAATAATCGAGTTGACCATGTTGATGACCGGACTGCCCGCAGCCAGATCATCAATTGTCGAGTAGTCGTCAGATAACTTGTTTTCAACAAGCTCAAAGTCCTCCTCAAGCGCCTCCATCATTTCGGCGCCGTAACTGTTGTCGGAGTGGGCCTCGCTGATGGCCTTGATAATATCTTCCTTGCGCGCCAATACAGGCTGAACCCGCAAGCCGGTGCGCTCCTCCACCTCGCCAAAACTCGGCACCGCCTGAGGATCCGAGGTGGCAAGATAGAGCACACCGCGCAAACGGAACAAAGGCAACATTTTCAAACGCCGCGCCACTTCGACATCCAGCAGATTAACAATCTCCGGATCGTAAAGCCCAACACGCAGATTGGAGAACGGAATCCCGAGCTGCTGACTCAACACCTCAAGCAGAGCCTTCTCAGTCACCCAGCCCTTGTCGACGATAATCTGTCCCAGCCGCTGACCTGTTTTCTTCTGCTGGACAAGCGCCTCATTCACACGCTCTTCAGTGAGCAGTCCCATCTCCACCAGGAGATCTCCGAAACGGATCTTTTCTGCCGTCGGCGCACGTGTGGGCACAACCGCATTTTCCTGATCTGCTTCAATCACCGCAATAGCTTTGCATAAGCCGGTGATGGTAAATATATCCCGAATCAGCGCACCTGCATTGGACACCTTTAACCAACCACCTGTTTTAGCCAGCTTCTCCTGCGCTTCCAGCAGAGTTTCCAGTGCCCTGCTGTGAACCAACGGCACTAAAGACAGATCGATAACCACCTGGGTTTCCCACTGTTGCAGGCAAGTCTCTATTGCTTCACGCAGCGGTTGCAGCTCTTCATCACTGGAAAGAATGCCTTTTGGCGCCAGGTAGGTCATGACGCCCATTCGGGTACGCATCACGGCATTTACCGTCGGCGCATCTTCAATATTGATAGCTGTCACCGATGCACTGGACATTTCATCTTTATCCGTTAGCCACTTGTTTTTTAAGCATAAGATTTTCAAGGCATGCTTGTAGTGGCTTCGGTTTTTCCAGTGCGTAACCCTGACCGAAATTCACCCCGATATCACATAGCTTTTGTTTGATCGTCTCATTCTCGACATACTCAGCTATCGTGAGCAATCCCATGGCATGTCCTACCTGATTGATTGCAGACACCATAATTTCAGACACCGGGTCGACATCTATCTTGCGAACAAAAGAGCCATCGATCTTGAGGTAGTCAACATTCAAATTCCGCAAATAGGCAAACGAGCTAAGGCCGGTACCAAAGTCATCCAGGGAAAACTTGCAACCCTGGGATTTAATCTTGGCCATAAAACGCTTTGCGTCATCCAGGTTTGCTATGGCTGCTGATTCTGTCACTTCGAAACAAATGAGACCAGCATATGAACCCAACCGTTTAAGCTGCTCGCAGACAAAGTCGGCAAAGGCTTCATCACTCATCGATTGGCCGGACAGGTTTATCGACAAATTGCAGGGAAACGTCTGCACATCGCCTGCCATTGACAGCATCTGATCAATAGCCTGCTGAACGACCCAACGATCGATACTTACCATTAGATGATAGCGCTCCGCTGCAGGCAGAAACTCCATAGGCGGAATCAACTTTCCCTGATCGTCGAGCATGCGCAGTAAAACCTCGTAATGCTGCTCGCCATTTTGAACATCGAGGCCCTGGATCAGCTGGCCATACAACAGGAAGCGGCTTTCACGCAGAGCTGACTGAATGCGTCCAACCCACTGCATCTCATCCCGGCGCCGCTGAAGGTCAGTATCGTCCTGCTCATAGACCTGGATGCGATTTTTGCCTCGCTCCTTTGCCGCATTTCGCGCAACCTCCACAGAACTCAATATCACAGCGGCTGACTCGCTCTGTACTGTAATTGGAGCTACCCCGATACAGACACTGACTTCGTGTGTGGATTCTTCCCAGGTAAAATCAAGCAATGCGATCTCCTGGCTGATGCGCCCCGCCAACCTTTCTGCTGTCTCCAGGGGACAGTTTTCCAGCAGCACACCAAACTCATCTCCGCTTAAACGCGCTACCGTATCCTCTGTGCGCACCGTTTTTACAATACTTTCTGCCACCAGGCGAATCGCAGCATCACCCGCTTCACGACCGCAGATATCATTGATCACTCCGATACGATCAATGTCAACATTCAGGATCGCGTGTTTCACGCCGCGACTCCGGGATTTGGCAAGAAGCTCCGCTACACTGGATTCAAAACTATGTGTATTTTCCAGACCGGTCAAACTATCGTAGTTGGCCTGAACGATCTTGGTAACCTTTTTCGACATGACGCCAAGCAGGTTACGGTCACTGTTGCTGAAGTCACGTCTGCGATTCGAATTGATGATAGCCAGCATCCCAATCACGTCCCCATTCCCACCCTCTACCGGACTGAGCAGGAGCTTACACGGCAGGCTACTGGTTAGCTGATTCTGAATGACATCCTGGGGACTGTTGATCACCATCGATGCCTCCAGTGTTTTCACCCTCTCGTAATATTAACCTTTTAGAGCAGCCTGCAATCTTGGGGTGCCGATGGAAGGATTTGCTTCGTTATAATCATAAATATTGATGCTCTTACTTGGCAGCAACAGGGTCGTCATTCCTACAGCAAGCGCACCGGTGCATTCAACCACCAACAGGCGCAAGGACTCCTCGACATGACAGAGCCCGGTAGAATGTGTGTCCGACTGATAAACGAGATTCAACTCTTCATAGCGGGCGCTGAGCTCATCCGCCATGGATTCGAGTTCCATATTATTCAGGTTCACGATAAATAACCCCCCAGGTTCACGATAAATAGGGAACAGCACCAACTAGCTGGGACTTGGAGGTATGAAGATGAAATAAAGATTCCAGAAAAAAGAAAACGGAAAACTTCGTCAGGATTTCTTTCGTGACATGTTGGCATCGGAAAAAAGCAGTTCAGCATTCGGATCAAAATCATTACTGATTACCCCTGAGGCTCAGCTATTGAGTCAGTGGGTGGCGCATACTGAACCTGAAGCCAAATGAGGAGACCGCCATGGCCA
>JAMJIN010000157.1:0-9394 GCA_036784775.1 Chromatiales bacterium
GGATGTGACGTTCTGACGGAGGATGTATCGACGCAGCGAGGCGGCCTTCGCCATCTATGCGCGGTTTTACTCAGCCGCTAACATGGATGAGCGGCTCGATCGTTTCGTACTCAAGGCGTTGGAAAAAGACCCCGATGCCCGCTACGCGGATGCAGAGGATATGCTCCATGCCTTTGGTGCACTGCGCAAATCTCCCGTCGAGTCTGAAGCGGTTGGCGATGCGGGTCACGGTACGGTGGATTTTCTCCAACGCCGGATGCGCCGCAAGAGTGATTTTCCGGCCCTCTCCCAGTCTGTGCGCAGCATCAATGCCATGGCCCAGGTCAGTGACAAGGATCTGAATCAGCTGGCCGGCGTCATCGTCAATGACTTTGCCCTCACCAACAAGATTCTGAAGGTGGTCAACTCCGCATTTTACGGCCGTTTTTCCGGCAAGATAGGCACTGTCTCCCGGGCGGTGGTAGTGCTTGGCATGCAGACAATTCGCTCCCTGGCAGCCTCACTGATCTTCTTTGAGCACCTGCAGGACAAAGAGCAGGCAGAACGGCTGCGGGAGATGATCTCCGCATCGCTGTTCAGTGCGACTCTTGCCAGTCAGGTCGCCAAAGATATCGACAGCCAGGCGTTCGAAGAGTATTTCCTCGCCGCCATGTTGCATGATCTTGGCAAAATTCTGATCGCCTTCTATCTGCATGATGAGAGTCGTGAGATAGAACGGCTGATGCAGCAGGAGTCGAAATCTGCGGTGCAGGCGGAACATGCCGTGTTGGGAGTGACCTTTGAACAAGTGGGGATAGAGATCGCCAAACAGTGGAACTTCCCCAAGGGTTTGACGGCATCCATGGAAAGTTGGAATGATGACAAGAAACCCGCCACGGTTATCGAACGCAGACGGATGGTGGCAGCCTTCTCCAGGGATACGACGCAAGTAATGGCGGAGCAGGGTCTGGATGACAAAACGGCGATTACGACACTGCTGCAGAAGTACAAGGAGGGACTCGGCCTCGATCGCCGCAAGTTCAAGCGTCTGGCGGATCAGGCCCTGGAAGAGTTTCAGGAATTCAGTAAGGTGCTCTCCAAAGACATCTCTCAGTCATTTGTAAAAAAGATCAGTGGAGATGGTGCGGTACAGCAGAAGGCGGAAAAGCGTGCCGCAGCCAAAGCCAAATCAGCAGCGAAAGATGGCCTCGGGGAGACGCAGATCCTGAACGGAGAGTCTGCTGATACCGCCTCTGAAGCCGCAGAAACGGAAGCCTTCACAACCCCCGAAGATGCCGAAGCGATATTGATGGATGGTCTGCAGGAGGTAACCGGTATGCTGGTGGGTCAACATAGCGTCTCTGAGGTTTTCAATGTGGTGCTGGAAACCATGTATCGTTCCATGGGCTTTCAACGAGTCCTGTTGGCGCTGCATGATCGCGGCAAAGGAGAGATGGCAGGCCGCATAGGTTTTGGTGATGACGTGGATGATTTCGTCAAGCAGTTCAGATTTCCCATTAAATACAGTGTGGATGTCTTTCACGGAGTGATGAAAAATGCGGTGGATGTTTACATCGCCGATACCAGTGATAAAAAGATGCAGGCCGATATCCCAGACTGGTACAAGCGTATCTCCGATGCGGGGTCCTTTCTGCTCTTTCCCCTGGTGGTGAACAAGCGGGCGCTTGGGCTTATCTATGCCGACCATCCCAATTCAAACGGTGTGGAGATAGATGCCAAGAAACTCAACCTGCTGAAGTCGCTGCGTAACCAGATCATATTGGCGGTTCGGTCTTGAGATTACACTGGCTATCGCTCTACCGGCCCCCAGGATTCTGGTGCATGGGCATCGTATATGACGCGACTTACAGCCGATCCAGAAAATCCTTGTATCGCTTCGGCACTACAATCCAGTATCGTCCGGGCCGTCCGGAAGACAACCCTTCCGGCTTTCTACCATCATCACTGACGATCAGGAGCGTTTGCTTCCCCCCATCGAGTGTTATCAGAGTGATGCCTTCCGGCTGAACCTCAATTCCGTTTTCCTCGATTGGAAAAAAGCAGTGAACCGGCTCAGGTTCATGATTCTTGCTCCCCTTCCAATACCACAGTAAAAATTTTGCTTTGTCATTAGAATAGGGGCAGTTGAATTTTTCATTTCCATTAATCGATTTGCCGCTGACGATCAGATACCCCTTGTTATCTGCCATACAGATCATGGCGCGAATGCCACCCCCTCCCAATTTCAAGGCGTAAATATTTTCGTTATTTTCATTGATATTTATGGCATGCGCATTCG
This sequence comes from Chromatiales bacterium, assembly GCA_036784775.1. Taxonomy (GTDB): domain Bacteria; phylum Pseudomonadota; class Gammaproteobacteria; order Chromatiales; family Chromatiaceae; genus QGON01. Next base: position 2,279 of record JAMJIN010000157.1, read on the forward strand.
TTTCAAAGGCGCCGAGTAGCCCCTCCGTACATACGACGAAGGCTTTATCATCCATGGTGGGACCGCGTAAGCCGATGAGCAATTCTCTCTTATCTTTGTGTGCCGCAAGGCCTTCAATATTGAATTTTTCTCTGGAAAAATCTGCACTGTTCAGCTTTGGAAACGCCGCTATTAAAGCCTTTTTGATACGCTTTTTAAGTTCATAGTCTTCGTTGGCGGCTATTGGTTGTGAACTGAAGCCACCCGCATTCATCTGAAAGCGGATGAGATGTCTTATTTCCGGGTCCTTATCCGAATAGGAGGTGATAGCATAAACATACTCCCCCAACAGGACTGCCCCTTCCAGATCATCGACTTGCGGCATGTTAGGAGGAGACGGAAGGTGTTTCGCAGTTAGAGATCCCGACGCATGGGTTAATAGATAGAACGCCGTATCCGGGCTGGAATCACTTACGACTAGGAAATGATCCTTTTCCAGCTCGGTAATTCCGGAGGGTTCAGTGAGAATATCCGTACCGCTGAATTTCTGAAATTGAAGGCTCATGCTCTTCTCCTCATCACTTCCTGCAAAAAGTAGCCAGCACTGATGCCTTTTCGAAGTGACCTTAACAGTTACTATTTTTCCACTATGATAGGATAGTTTGGAGTAGGGTTAAGTGGACACGAATAAACATATTTCCCTGGTTTCAGGATTATTTGATAACTTTTTGTACTCCCTGTAGTCAAACCGCCGCCTGATATACTGGGTAATGTGATCTGTTGAAGACCAACTCCACGCAACCAAAAACCCAACGGATAGGGGACATTCTTATTCGTTATCCGGAAATTATATTTCCCCGGTTTGAGTTTCATCGGCTTAACTGATTTGAGGCGTTCAATCCCGCTTTTTGCATTGATTTTTTTGCAATCATTTTCACCGGTTGTTTGAAAGTGATGATCTTTCTCTTCCGGTTCTAAAAATTGGCATCCCGTTTGAGTCAATTCAATAATATTTGTTTCTTTATTTGCAGCTGGAACGGATTTTGCCATCCCCAATTCTGTTGTGATCCATATGCATAACATACAACAGATTCGAGCCGTTATTCTTGAATATCCCATAACATCTCCGTTTTTAAGTTATAAAATATATCTTAAATATTTGCTATCCGGCCAGAAGAGTCTTCGCTGATGGGGGTGATTGCTTGATCCACGTATTCAAAGCGATTGGGGTCGGTCCAGATTCGCTTCAGCATAAGGCGCAGCCGGATGTAGGTTGGTATGGCTTTTCCCATGGTAAACAGCGTTTCCTTGACGAATTTGGGATAAAAAACCACGGCAGGTTCGACCGGAAACGATGGCCGCCTGTCTTTCCGGAACTTCAAACGTAGAAAGCCGCCTTCCAGGGGATGGACGTGGAATACCCGTTTGAATTCGCGGTAGAACAGCAAGCGATGGAGTGTCGTGAGTTTCTTGTTGCTGCGCATAGCAACCATGCGCTTGAAAATGGTTTCCATGTGGTCGAAGGTGTAGAAATGATCCCAGACCGCCTTGTAGGCCTCCTTCCACTCCGCCTCGGACAGGGTCGGATGTTTGGTGACCATGTGGTTCAGGTCGTACTTGTTTAAATCCGGGTCCATCCATTCCCCTTTTTGATACATCGCTTGATGGTCTTCGCAACCCGGCAGAGGCGTCAGGACGGTGAAGTAGATATGGTCAATTGCCAGTTCGCGCTTAATGGTGTCGACGTCTTCCAATAAAGACTCTTTTGTATCGCCGGGAAAGCCGACGATATAGCCCGCACAGATAACAACAGGGTACTGCTTCCACGCCAGAATCTGTTCTTTATAGCCGGATATCTTATTTTGCCGCTTTTTAATAGCGAGCAGATTTTCCGTATTGATATTTTCCAGGCCGATAAAGATCTGGTCTACTCCTGCTTTACAGCATTTTTCAACGAAGCCGCGAATCTTATGACAAAGCGTGTCTATCTGGATCGAGAAGCGTACTTCAATACCCTCTTTCTCACGTAGATCGATGACACGATCCAAGCAGGCTTCCCAGTTTTTATTGCGCGCAAAGTTATCGTCGGTGAGAAAGAAGCTATGCACCCCGATTTCATGATTCTTCCGGATGATATGCTCAAGGTCGTCTGCACTGCGGAAACGGCTTTTCCTGCCCTGGACGTTGATGATGGTGCAGAAGGAGCACTTGAAGGGGCAGCCACGGCCCAGGTCAAAACTACTGTAGGTTCCGTACGTGTGTTCGACCTGTTCACGGGGAAGGAAAGGGATCGGCTCGTCGGGCAAGCCTGGCAAGTCTTCCAGATAGTTGTAGATCGGTTTCACAGCCCCTTTGTATGCATCAATAAGAAGCTTATCCAGGCGTTGCCCTTCCGCTTCACCTGCGAAGAAGCTGATGCCCAGGTTTTGCGCCTCGACCATGTCTTTTGGCATCTCATCCAGCATTGAAAAACAGCCGGAGACATGGAAGCCGCCAATACAAACCGGGATATCCTGGGCCAGGAACGGTAGAGACAAATCAATTGCGCGAGGAAACTGGTTCGACTGCACACCCACCATACCGACCAGTGCCATGCCACCGTCGCGCTTGATCATAGCAATCAGCGTCTCCGTGTTTACCCTGCTGTTGTATTCATCAATGGCGTGCAGGCGAATCTCGACATGTTCACCGAGTACGTGCCGATCCTTGCAGCTCTGGGACAGGCCATAAACGCATGCCAATGAGTTGGACGGAATTAAGGATTTAAGCCATTGGATCGGATAGCCATCGTCATCGTAATGCGTTGGCTTGATCATTATGAAACCTGATTAGCACGAATGTTCAGCCAGGCTCACCGGATGAGCCACTGCCCCGCGCATACTAACGCCAGGATCAATCACGGGAGCACGATCATGGCGATGAACAAGGTTCAGTTTCAAGCGGGCATGAGCCTGTCTGAGTTTTTTGAGCAATTTGGGACGGAACAGCAGTGTGAACGCTCGCTGGAGCAAGCGCGCTGGCCACATGGATTCGTTTGCCCCCAGTGTGGCGGCGCTCACGCCAGCCAGTTCTCCGTTGGAAGAACACGCTACTGGCAGTGTAGTGGTTGCCGTCACCAGACGAGCCTGCGTTCGGGGACGATCTTCCATAGCTCGAAATTGCCTCTGCGCAAATGGTTTCAGTCGATGTTCCTGATCAGCCAGTCCAAAAATCAAGTTTCTGCCTTAGAGCTAAAGCGGCAGTTGGGAGTGAGTTGGCCCACGGCATGGCGGGTCAAGCAGAAGCTGATGCAGGTAATGGTAGAGCGTGAAGCAGGAAGGATTCTGCAAGGTGATGTTGTGATCGACGATGCTTACCTGGGTGGTGAGCATCGCGGCAAAGCCGGGCGTGGCTCGGAGAATAAGGTGCCCTTTGTGGCGGCGGTGGAACTGAATGAGGAAGGGCATCCGATATTCGCGCGCTTTGACTTGGTGGACGGTTTTACCAAAGCCGCCATCAGTCGCTGGGCCAAGCAATTCTTGGCCTCTGACAGCCATGTGGTCAGTGATGGCCTGAACTGTTTCCCCGCAGTTACCCAGTCTGGGGCGGCTCATCTGCCCGAAGTGGTCGGCAGTGGCCGATGCAGTATCGATATGCCATGCTTTACCTGGATTAACATTCTGCTGGGTAATCTCAAGACCTCGATAGCAGGCACCTATCACGCCTTCAAATTCAGAAAGTATGGGAGGCGTTATCTGGCTGAACGGCAATATTTATTCAACCGGCGGTTCGATATGAAAGCCATCCTGCCGCGCCTGCTGCATGCGGGGGCCACTATCGGACCCCGAACTGAGGCGTGGCTTCGATCGGCTGAACATTCGTGCTAATCAGGTTATGAAATGGAATATCTCTTGCATCTTTACTCCGTAGACGCGGTGGTTACCTGGAAATAACGATTAGGCAACTGGAAGAAATAAAATCTGTAGATTCAGTACTTTAATCATTTTCGGGGGGCTAAGGCAAATCATTGGGCTGGAACAGAGATTAAGGGATAGGAGTTTGCTTTCAACGGATGCGGTGTCTTGTGACATCAGCAAGCCCAAGAAACCCGCCATTGCACGTTTGACATAATCCCGATTGTTATCACCACGGTTCAACCCCGCAGGTGCGGGGAACACCAATAATCTGGATAAAAGAAAACCGCTCTGATCGGTTCATCCCCGCAGGTGCGGGGAACACGCGGGTGCATGCAGTCAGGATTCTGTCCATTGCGGTTCATCCCCGCAGGTGCGGGGAACACTTTCTCCGTTTCGTTTCGAGTTTGTCCCACTGCGGTTCATCCCCGCAGGTGCGGGGAACACAGCAGTTTCGACGATGCATTGAAGAGCAGAGTCGGTTCATCCCCGCAGGTGCGGGGAACACGGGCACCCTGTGTGCCAGTATATGGATCTGGCCGGTTCATCCCCGCAGGCGCGGGGAACACACTAATTCTATCTATTTGATAATTAATGGCAAATTCACTATAGGTTTTTCTACCAACCTAATTGGCCTTTTTTGAGGTGCTAAATCCGAATTGTTAAAGAGCATTTTTATCTTCCTTTTTGGGAAGAAAGGAGACCAGCCGGATTCCGTCAAAGTCGACGGGGATTCTCCGGTTGGTGCCGAGTGTTTTGAAGTCGTAGCCTGACTCGGTGTTGGTATTCCAAGCCATGATGGCATTGCCATCTTCGAGCCCTTGCTCGGTCTGTTCCCAAATGAAATCGCGGAGTTTTGCAGAGGGATTGCCGACATAGACGCCTGCCCGGACTTCTACCAGCCAGATTGCGAGTCGTCCACGCAGCCTGGGTGGGATACTTTCAGTGGCGATGACCAGCATCTCCGATTCCTTTTTCTTCCGGTATGGCGATGGGTTGAGCATCATCCGGTGGTTTTGGTGGCTCAATTTCACCGGCTGCCAGGATTTCTTCGATCGTGGGAATGATCTTCCCGAGTATTTTTTGCTGTCTGAACATGTCGCGGCAGGCTAGTCTGACACGGCGCTCCGGCTGCAAGGGGGCTTTGGATGCGATCTGAAAGGCGACTGGAACCACGCTGTCAAATTTGAACAGATCCGCTATGTCATAGACGAAGGAGAGGGGTTTGCCTGTATGGATGAAGCCAACGGCAGGCGCGTATCCGGCAGCAAGCACTGCTGCTTCCGTAATGCCGTAGAGGCAGGCGGTGGCGGCGCTGAGGCAGAGATTCGGTAGGTCGGATTTGTCCCAGTCAGTGCGGTCGTAGTTGCGGCCTTTCCACTGAATACCGTGGCGTTTGGCAAGCAGTTGGTAGGTTTTTCTGACTCTGGCTCCCTCGATGCCGCGTAGTTGTTCAACACTACGCTTTGCGGGTGGCGCTTCGCCGAAACGGAATTCATACATCTTGCGCACGACCTTGAGACGGGTCGTTTCATCTAACGCGAGTTTTGCCTGATAGAGCAGTCGGTCGGACCTTGCCCCTCCAGGTTGGCCTGAAGCGTAGAGTCGCACACCGGCTTCGCCGACCCAGACCAGCAAGGTTCCTACCCGCGCTGCCAGTGCTGCAGCCCGATGGGAGACGCGGGTGCCGGGTTCGAGCATCAGGCAGGCGACGCTGCCGATGGGGATGTGAGTACGGACGCCGGTCTTGTCGAGGACGACGAAGGCGCCGTCCAGCACGTCGATCTCGCCTTTTTCGATGAACAGCATGGAGATCCTTTCCTTCATTGCGATGGGTTTGAGGGGTGGGAGCATGGCGGCTTCTCTACTGATCCCGGATTAATCCAATAGTTTGACCTGGCAACTCGTATGCAGGGTATTTCGTGTCAGTTTCCGGTCGAATGTGGCGAACTGGCGTGTTGTAGTGGCTGAAATAGCGAGATGCAGCGCATCGGCAAAATCCATGTTGTTCCGCAGGCCTTGCAGGGCCAGTGACAAGTCATCCGGTCTGTCGATCGTAACTTGCTCAAGTCCCGCCAGTTTTTCCAGAGCGTCAGCTATCTGCGCAGGTTTGAATCTGTAGGCAAAACGCAGAACCCATTCAAGTTCCAGAATAACCGTGTTTGGGATGAATATCTGATTCCCATCGAACAGTGACAGTGCTGTCTGGTACTGGCTTTCGTCGTCTCGGGTCAGCAAGCGAACCACAACATTGGTATCAACGCTGATCATCTTTTTTGGCACTTTCCATGGCCCCTTGCGCTATTGCCGCTTCCAACTCATCCAATGATTTTGTTTTACCGCTGTATGGGAGGCATCCGGCTACGCTCGTTATATTGGTCTTCTTAAAAGGTCGTTTTTCTTTCAGCACCAAGCCATCTTCCGAGTCGATAACTTCCAGTTCCTGGCCTTCATGCCAATGGTGCTTGTCACGAATGGACTTTGGAATAACTACCTGACCTTTGCTTGATAAGCGGGTAGAACTCATAAGTGTTTCTCAGGTAAGAACTCAGTAAGATTACAGAATAGTCGGGGTTGGCGTGATATTCAAATCGGAATCTCCAGGGATTAAATCCGGCGTACCAGAAGTAGGCCGCATCCGAGTCCCTTGGCCGGGCCAATGCCTTGGGTCAGCAGTGTTAGAAAGCTTTCTGGATCGGTGATTGTCAGCGTACCGCTAAGGTCGAGGCTGCTGTAGCTTATGGCCGCTTTCTGGTTTCGTTTGCTCTCTTTATGCTGTTGATAGTGCTCCGCTGTAATACTGTCTAATCGGGCTCCAGTACGTTCCAGGCGGGGTGCGAGCCATTGCTCACCTGCCTGTTGCCAGATGGCTGCCTGATGAGGTCTCGTGGCAGTTGATTGCTCGCGCCAGCCAGTTTTCGTTTTGATGTCCATGACCAGATCATGTCGCTGACGCTTTCCGTTGCGGGCATTTTTTCGTGTGACTATGGGGTTTGCACGCAGACTGAAGGCCAGTTGCTGGCCTGTCTGTAATTTTGGGCGATAGTCGCGCTGGTCTATTTGCCAGACTCCGCTGCGATCAACAGGCTGGCGGTTTGATAGCAGATAAAATTGTGGCCAGCCATCGTTGTCGTTGCGGCGAAAAAGAAAGTCGCGTTTTGCTTCAGGGTTGTCATCGAAAAGACGCCACAGTTGTTGATGCTCGGAATAACTGCTCTGTTGGCAGAACTGTTGCGCCAGCTTG
>JAMJIN010000514.1:0-1233 GCA_036784775.1 Chromatiales bacterium
GTTTTTGCTACCGGTGGATTTCTTCAGTTGTCCATACTACCACCCCGTGACTATGGTGGCTAACAGCACGGTGCGATCACGCATCGCAAAATCAATTCAGGGTGGAGGAGAGATCCTCCACCCTGAAGGTGGTGGAACACGCTGCTTATGGACTCCCGTTCCTTATGGAGTCGTTGTTGGAGGAACACCGGGGCTCGAAAGAGCCCCCAACAGCAGCAACGGTACGACCGACAAAACCTACAGTGTGGCCTCACGGCTACCGGGGACTACGGGCGCCTGGATCCGCAGCACACCATTGCTTTTCTCTCTATGGCGAGCCGCGTTGGTGGCGACCGCTATCGTCGTTTGCGCTCACTGGCTAACCAAAGCAGTTCAACCACCACAAATAATATCCCAATGGTCGTAGCAGCAACCGTCTGACCTAGTTGAAATAAAAGTAATGGTGCGAAAATAAAGATAGCAAGCCATAATATGCGTTTCATTGTTTTACGATACCGACCTAATTTTAGTTGCAGGAAGCACCATCGGGGACAAGATAGTCATCTGAGCTATAACCATTTATTGGGCGAGTTAACTCACATAACCTCAAATCGCTCCAATAATCATTACCACAGGGCCCAAGAACACACGACGCTGATCCTAAGGCCACACAAACAGCAAGTGCCTGTTGACTTTTATACAGAGCAACACATCTACCTACCAACAATGCACAAGATCCTTTGCTATCAAATAAACACATCCTATAGTTACCTACTGCTTGCTCCTTACATTTATCCTCATTAAAACAAGACGTTACCATGACTGTTGAGTCAACATTATTAATAGGATTTACCCCAATCATTGCAAAATCAACACCGAGTGCTCCCAAACCTACTAATCCATCATTTTGGTTAGTGACTAACCCCCGAGCCCCCCTCCCAAACACCCCAAAAGCCAACGTAAGCAGCACCACAAACAACACCAACGCGTTCTTCTTCACCAACCGCCCCTGAATTACCTTTGAAATCGGCAGATAATATTACGCCTAAAATCCCCCGAAACAAGGACAATCCAACTTTTCGATAACAATCAGTTAGTTACACAACACCCCTGTAACTTCTCAAAAACCCGTGGCAAGCAGTAAATAATTACAAAAAGCACTTGACAGGGTTTTGGGGCAAAAAACTAAAAATCCTGTCATGGTACAACTCTGGTTTGGAAACTGTCATGGCTGATCTTGTAGCGCGCACTATG
>JAMJIN010000515.1:0-1232 GCA_036784775.1 Chromatiales bacterium
TGCTGTCTTGATGCATGTAAACAAAATGGCAAAAACTGAGGGCTTTAGGCAAAACAGTTTACATCAGAAGTAACACAGTATGATGCACAGAATAATTTCAGTCCATGCAGCTGCAACAACAAACGCTCACCCTTCCAAACACACCCCCTCCCTCCCTCCCAACACCCACCCACCCGCAAACACTGAACAGAACAGCTAGGGCCAGGCTATTATTCTTTTAGCTGGTCTTAACTATTGTTTGTGTGCATGCTTGGGAAGTGTCATGTCTCCTATAGGCTCTATACTAGTCTTGGTCTTCTATGCTATAATACAGGTTTGGCAGGGTCATTAATAGGGATTTTTTTGTTTGAGAAAGTGTCAAATATCAAGTTGCAGCACAATCAATAGGTTGACACATTATGGAACACTCCTGCTTGTCAAGTTATTATTATTTGTTTGACAGCCAAGTCTAAACAATGCCATAATATTAGCTGAAAACCAGTCATATAATTTAATTATAGGTCGATTTTGACACTTGATAAATCATAGATCATGTACACTAGATTTCCAGTGCATTGCGAACCAATGAATCCTGCTTACTGTCTCTTTGAATATATTATGAATATACTTTTTCAAACTAATATTCATATAATTGCTTGATTTTTAACCAAACATGGCATAACTTTGTAAGAAATTTACAGTTTTTCACATATAACAGGATTTTTGGTAAATTCCAATTTTTCAGGTTTGTCAAATGTTATTGTTTATTGTGACTGCTTTCACGGAATGATTTTGGTATGCCACCATTAAGGGGAATCACATGACTAGATACAATTGCAGCCAGATTTGAAAATGCTGATCTACGCAGTGCCTGTGGCAGTGATTATATATTTTGTAAAGGTTGGTTGGAAAGGTGGTAAAGGTGAAGTCGGAACAGTTGAGGTGGTGGAAGTGGAACAGCTGAGGCCGCTCACTGTGGCAATGATGGGTAGGAACAAGGTGGGTGTCACAACATTTTATTTTTACATCCATGTTTTAATTTGTATTGAAAATATGCAACAATGTTGTTACATTATTACAATTTATCATACAGCTTGCACTGTCATTTTTCATATTTTCACAAGTTGTCACAAATTCAGATACCACTGTGATAGTCCATGGACAACACTGGTTCGGTTACTCTGTTTGAAGTCACTTCTTTCGCTGTGACATTGTTATCTTATTTACTTTCTGGATTAAGCCTTATAGAAAGG
>JAMJIN010000516.1:0-1231 GCA_036784775.1 Chromatiales bacterium
ATTATCGACTGAGACACTGAGGTAGTCCCCATCTGAGAAGGACTTCGCGGCTATTGCCACATCGAGTAGACTATTGGCTACAGCAAGGCCAGCGGCCGGATCAGCACTCACGATTAAAGTCCCCCGTGTTGATCAGCGCCATTAGACGACGCCTGTCGTTGGATTGATGGCCGTCTCTACGATTGAGTATTTCAGCGGTAAACTCCATGCAGAACCTGATGACTTCGGCATCGGTTATTTTCTCTTGCAGGGATAGAAGTTCGTCGTCCTCCATGAAGGAGCCGTCTTCTACGAAGAAGGGAAGAAAGTTAAGGTGGCACTTGATGTGCTGATACGTCGTTTCATCGATCGCCACGTCGGCTTTCAGTGTGATCTCTGGTTTATCGTCATTCATGATTAATGCTCCGGTTTCGTCGGTGACACGGATCGATTCTGTTAGATCATCGGTATTCATTGTTGCTATTCCTCGTGGTTGGTGGAATAAACGTTCAGTCATGGTGATAACCATAATAAGATCCATCGCCATTCTGAAAGCTGTAACCATTGCTGTTGTCAGTACCGTCACAGAATCCGTCCCCGTATCCAGTACGATAGCCAGCATCGGAAAAGAGGTTGCTAGTGTCGCAGCCGTCTCCATAACCGAAGTGCGTACCCCTGTTAAAACCATCGCCATATCCTGAGTTATACCTATAACCCTGAGCAGGGCGATCGGCATAGCCACGACCGCTGCCATAACCTCGGCCGGCCCGATAGTCGTCAATCATGACCAATTGCCGGTTTCATAGATGAATATGACCGATTCGATAATCACGGTACCTATTTCGTCGATATGGTCTCCTCTTTTTGGCCCAAACTTGGCAAACTCTGGGAGCCCACCGGAACGGCTGGTCCAAAACCTGAGGTTACTTGCGTTAGTGAGTTTGATGCGCGTTGCGCCAATGGACTCATAAGTGCCGAAATGGATAAAGCCGTGGGGCATGACAACGACAACGCGTTTGCTTTCAAAGGGATGTAGTTCTTTAACGACAAGGACCGTGGGGACGTTTGTTGGGGTGAGGTTTTTTAAATCATCGGTATTCATTGTTGCTATTCCTCTTGGGGTTGTTGCTTACTCGTGGGTTACTGCCTTATTCAAGCCGCTACGCACCGCTCTTTTCGTTTTCGATAATCACCCACCGAGCGACGTAGATCATCCTGCGTGGTTGCTTTACTCTCCAGAGCCATCGACACC
>JAMJIN010000158.1:0-9327 GCA_036784775.1 Chromatiales bacterium
GGATGTGACGTTCTGACGGAGGATGTATCGACGCAGCGAGGCGGCCTTCGCCATCTATGCGCGGTTTTACTCAGCCGCTAACACAGGGCGCCGGCCATCCAGACAAGCAAAGTCTGCGGGGGCGAATCGTCGTCGCCCGGGATCTTACGCCCTCCGACATCATCATGCTGAAACACCAGGGCATCGCTGCATTCGTCACCGAATACGGCGGGCCACTCTCCCATACGGCCATTCTGGCCCGCAGCCTTGGCATTCCCGCCATACTGGGCATACGCCACGCCAGTCAACTGCTTCAACAGGATGAGATGCTGGTGGTGGACGGTAGCCAGGGCATTGTCTTAGCCGATCCTACCGGCCCCATTCTGCAACATTTCCATCAACGCATCAGCCAGCGGGAAGCGCGGGAAGCGCGGGAAGCAGAGTTACGGCGTGGCATCGACCTTCCGGCGGTCACCCTCGACGGCACACAGATCAGTCTGCTGGCAAATATTGAACTGCCTGACGACATCGTCACCACGCTTGAAAACCGGGCAGATGGGGTCGGGCTTTTCCGTACAGAATTTCTCTACATGAACCGCACCGCTCCACCGGAAGAGGAGGAGCAGCTCGATGCTTATCTCGACGCAGTGAGAGGACTTCAGGGCAGACTTCTCACTATTCGCACCTTTGATCTGGGAGTAGACAAGACCCTGGAAGGCAACGGCATCGGCTACCTACCCGCAGCAAACCCGGCCCTGGGTCTGCGTGCGGTCAGACTCTGCCTGAAAGAGCCGGGACTCTTCCTGCCCCAACTGCGGGCCATCCTGCGTGCTTCCGCCGAAGGCCCCGTGCGCCTCATGATCCCTATGCTCTCAAGTCTTGCTGAGGTGAATGAAGTTCTAACAATCATCGAACAGACAAAACAGGCCCTGCAAAAGGAGGGTCTGGCCTTCGACCCGGAGATACCGATCGGCGGCATGATCGAAATCCCGGCCGCAGCTATCTCTGCCCAGGCATTCGCCCGCAAACTGGACTTCCTCTCTATCGGCACCAACGATCTGATTCAATACACGCTTGCCGTCGACCGCATGGACGAGGAGGTCAACTACCTGTTCGACCCACTACACCCTGCTGTACTGAAACTGATTGCCCTTACTATCAGCGCCGCCAAGCAAAACAATATCCCGGTCAGCATGTGCGGCGAAATGGCTGGCGACCCGCTGTTTACCCGGCTGCTGTTGGGTATGGGACTGACCGAGCTGAGCATGCAGCCCGGCGCCCTGCTGGAGAGCCGCGAGGTGGTGCGCAACAGTCATCTGCCGGAACTCTCGAAGCGCGCCGCCAGCTTCATAGAGCGTCTGGATCACGAGGCACCACTGGCGCTATTCGAAGAACTGTTTAGCTAGGAGGCTGTCGGGTTTATCCGTTTGAAGCGAAAATCACTGAACGTAGGGTGCGCCATGCGCACCATGATTGCTATTGCCCCGCAATCATCATGTGGTCGATCAGCCAGGAGCCGGTCTGTACGCTGGTGCGGGTCTCCACATCGCAACCAATCTCCTGGAGTCCCAGCATCATCTCCTTTAAGTTGCCGGCGATAGTGATCTCCTCCACCGGAAATTGGATCTCTCCACCCTCCACCCAAAAACCAGCGGCGCCACGGGAGTAGTCACCGGTTACCGTGTTGACACCCTGTCCCATCAGCTCGGTCACCAGCAAACCACGGCCCATATTATTCAGCAGTCCCTGACGATCCAGGCTTCCGTTGCTAGTGCGCAGATTATGTACACCGCCGGCATTGCCGGTGCTCTGCATGCCCATCTTTCGAGCGGCGTAACTATCCAGCAGATAACTGCGCAGGATACCGCCGCTGACAAAATCCTGCTCACGGGTCGCCACACCTTCGCTGTCAAAGGCGGCGCTGCCCAGGCTGCGGGGCAGATAAGGCATCTCGTGAATTCTGACGAATTCCGGAAAGACCCGCTGATCCAGATGGTCCAGCAGGAAACTGGCTTTGCGATAGAGCGCCGACCCACGGATCGCACCCAGGAAACTGCGCAGCAAGCCAACCGCCACATCGGCCTGGAACAGTACCGGCGCCTCACCGGTGGCGATCCGACGCGCACCCAGACGGGAGACCGTTCGCTCTGCCGCAATCCGGCCCACCGCCTCCGGTGTTTCCAGATCTTCATGACGGCGCGACTGGCTGTACCAGTAGTCCCGCTGCATGCTGTCACCATCCTGTCCCACCACGGCACAGCTCATGCTGTGGCGGGAGGAGGGGTAGCCGCTGATGAAGCCGTGGCTGTTACCATAGACATGCAGCCCGGCATGGGTGTCGACGCTGGCGCCCTCGGAATTGACGATGCGCGAATCCTGATCACGCGCCGCCGCTTCGCAGGTCTGAGCCAGTTCGATGGCTTCATCGACACTCTGATCCCAGGGGTGATAGAGGTCAAGATCCGGCAGGTCAGTTGCCATAAGATCCGCGTCAGCCAGACCAGAGCAATCATCTTCCGATGTATAGCGGGCGAAATTACAGGCCGCCCGCACCGTCTCCCGCACCGCCTCTGGACTCAGGTCTGAGGTGTTGGCGGAGCCCTTACGCTGTCCAAAATAGACCGTCACGCCAAGACCACTGTCCCTGGTGTGCTCGATGGTTTCCGGCTCACCCATGCGCACGTTCAGGCTGAGCCCGGCGTCACTGCTCACCCCAGCCTCTGCCGCGCTGGCACCCTGAGCTTTCGCCTCCTGCAATATGTCGGCAACCAGCTGTTGCAGCCTCGCCTTGCGCTCTTTTATATCGTTCATAATCTCTCTGTATCTATTCAGCGCATGGTGAACACTGAGGTCAGGGCAAATTGCTCAGGCCCCGGTGCCGCCGACGGTCAGTTCATCGATACGCAGGGTCGGTTGCCCAACGCCTACCGGCACACTCTGCCCCTCCTTGCCGCAGACGCCGACCCCTTGGTCTAGCGCCAGGTCGTTGCCCACCATACTGATCTGCAGCATGGCTTCAGGGCCGTTGCCGATCAGTGTCGCCCCCTTTACCGGCGTAGTGACCTTGCCGTTCTCGATCAGGTAGGCCTCGCTGGCGGAGAAGACAAAACGGCCGGAGGTAATATCCACCTGGCCACCACCAAAATTGACGGCATATATCCCCTTGTCCACTGAGGCGATGATCTCTTGCGGGTCGTAGCTGCCGGGCAGCATGTAGGTGTTGGTCATCCGCGGCAACGGCAGATGGGCATAGGATTCACGCCGCCCGTTGCCGGTGGACTCGACGCCCATCAAACGTGCGTTGTGTTTGTCCTGCAGGTACCCCTTGAGCACGCCATCCTCGATCAGCACCGTGTTCTGGCTCTCGGTCCCCTCATCATCGACACTGAGTGAGCCGCGGCGACCCGGCAGGGTGCCGTCATCAACCACCGTGCAGCTGGATGACGCCACCTTCTCGCCGGTACGTCCGCTAAAAGCAGAAGTGCCCTTGCGATTAAAGTCCCCTTCGAGTCCATGCCCAACCGCCTCATGCAGCAGAACACCGGGCCAGCCGGGGCCCAGCACCACCGGCATGGTGCCTGCCGGTGCATCCACAGCCTCCAGGTTGACGAGTGCCTGGCGCACCGCCTCACGGGCAAAACCCAGCGCCCGCTCCTCATCGAGCAGAAACTGAAAACTGTCTCTGGCACCGCCTCCGCTGCTGCCTTGTTCCCGCCGCTCACCCTGTTCGACGATGACATGGACGTTCAGCCGCACCAGGGGCCGTACATCCGCACTCAGGGTGCCGTCTGTTGCCGCAACCATCATTACATCATGGGCGCCCACCAGACTGACCATAACCTGCTTCACGCGGCTGTCCTGTTTGCGCGCCTCCGCATCCACCCGCCGCAGCAGTTCCACCTTTTCCGATTCAGTGAGGCTGATCAACGGGTTGATCGGCTGGTAGAGTTGGCGGACCGGTGTCAACCCCACCACTTTCACCGTTCCGGCACCACCACTGCGCGTGATGGCGCGGGCTGCACGGGCGGCATCGATCAGGGGGGTGAGATGTAACTCATCCGAATAGGCAAATCCGGTCTTCTCCCCGCTGATGGCGCGAATTCCGGCACCCTGTTCAATGCTGTGAGAACCCTCCTTGATGATGCCATCTTCCAGCACCCAGGACTCCAGCCGACTGGACTGGAAATAGATATCTGCGGCGTCGATACCACCTCCCACGAGCTCTCCCAGCATCCGGTCCAGATCGGACTCTCCCAAACCGGTTGGGTCCAGCAGGGTTTCATGGGCTATTTGTATCAGATCGGACATAGCGACTCAGCCAGTCCCGACAAGCTCGGGACTGGTAATTAAAAGTGGGTGATTAGGGCATCTCTGAAGCTTGTCATTTTGAGCACAGCGAGATGACTGTCAGAGTTTCTTTGAACAACGACACTATCAATCGAGTTTTACCCGACGATGGTCGATGGTGGGAAAAGTGCGGCGAATGGTTCGTTGGTACTCCCGGTCCAACTCGCAGCTGACAAAACCGGTTCCCCTGGGCACCTGCGCCAGAACACTTCCCCAAGGGTCGACGATCATGCTGTGGCCGTGGGTTTCGCGTCCATTGACGTGATAGCCACCCTGGGCTGCAGCCACCACGAAGGCCAGATTTTCAATAGCGCGGGCGCGTACCAGCGTCTCCCAGTGCGCCTTGCCGGTAATTGCAGTGAAAGCTGAGGGCACCACAAAGACCTCCGCCCCCATGTCGAGCATCTTGCGGAAAAGTTCGGGAAAGCGCAGATCGTAGCAGACCGCCACCCCGAGACGCCCGAAAGGGCTGTCGATCACCACCGCCTGCTCACCCGGCTCAATGGTATTGGACTCAACGTAACGTTCATCCGCTTCCACCAGATGCACATCGAACAGATGAATCTTGTCGTAACGGGCCGCCTGCTCACCCTGATCATCATAGACCAGTGCAGCCGACTTCACCTTCGCGCCATCAACCGCCCGCATGGGGATGGTGCCCCCAACGAGCCAGACTCCATAGCGACGCGACATCTGGGATATGAAGTTCTGCAGGGGGCCGTCGCCCTCATCTTCACACAGCGTACACATATCCCGGTCGTGCTCGCCCATGAAGGCGAAATTCTCCGGTAGCACGACCAATTCGGCGCCACTTTCGGCCGCCTCGCTGATATGCCGCTCCGCCTCTAACAGATTGGCACTGACGTTAGGACTGGTTGCCATCTGGATGGCAGCGACTTTTGTCTTCTCTTCCGACATCTTTTCCCTTTAACTGCAAACGAGCAGCGTACCTGCCTACCCTTGAAAAAAGAGATGCAGAATAGCATCAATAACAGTAATTGAGCTAGGGGTCTACGGCCCGGACCACTGGCTACTGCTCGAACAGCTCCAAGCCCTCTTTTGGCGCGGCGCCCTCTTCCACTGATCCATCCCCAGCCAATTTGCGTGGAATCCGCTGCATTGTGGGGTTGTCCCAACCGCCCGACACCTTGTACTCGACCTGGGCGATGCGATCCATCTCACTGCCAAACAGTTGCTGCGCAAACACAAGCGCCACTCCGACCGTTGGGTTGATCGCCAGTGCGCCCACCAGCGGCAGACTGGCAGAGAGCCTGGGAATCACTTTTACCGTCTGCTCGTAGTCCTGAGCCCTGAGGCCTGTACGTCCGTGCATCTCGATTGTTGCCTCCGGTCCCTTTAGCATGAAATTATCGGTATAGGCGTTGCCATCCCGCAGAGTGAAGGTGCCGGTGATACTGTCAAAATAGAGCCCTTTGCTGAAAACCCCGCTAAAATCAGACGAGAGACGTTTGCTCAACGTATTGAGGCTGAAGAGAGAGATCACCTTTCCAACACCGAGACCCACATCCGGCACCGCGCCTTCCCCAATCTGCAGGGAGAGATATCCATTCAACCGGTCCAAAGAGAAATTCATGGGGCTCTCCGGCCAGTTCAGATCGATCTCCGCATCCACAGCGGCCTTCTGCACGGCGGTTTTGAACCCAAGATCACGCAATACCTCCCCCAGGCTCTTCAGATGGCCCCGCAGTTCCAGCGCCGTGCTGTCCTCAGACCCTATGCGGTACCAGTAGCCACTGCCTTCGAGACTGAGTGCATCACCGTTCAAGGATAGCTGACTGATCCTGACGCCACGGGGCACATGATCCCAATGCAATAGCGCTGTCCCCAAGGGTTGGCCATTGACCTCCAACGACTCGATGGAGAGTTCCAAAGGCGGCAGATTGCGGGGGTCGATATCCAATCCTTTTGCGCTAGCTGTCGCCGCAGAGTGGGTAGCCTCCATCTCCAGCACCACACGATCGAACTCCCCACGCAACGGCAGATTCTTCCCCGCTTGCGGGATCAAGAGCGCACCCTTGACCGTGTCGGAATCGATGGTCAACCGCCAACCGTCAAAAAGCGGGGTCGCCGTTATCCTGGCATTTGGACAGACATTTCCCGCCAGCTGCATCTGTTCAACCGTGAGGTCCAGTGACTTGAGCAGCGGGTCCTCACCCACTCCCTCAGGCCCCTGACTCTCCGCCCAACGCAACCAGGCATCCGCATCCAGTGCATCCAACGCACCACGCAGCCTGAAGCCCTCATATCCGGGAAGTGCAAGTGCGCCGCCACCCAACAGAAGATCACCCCGTTCAAAACCCCGGCTCGATTGCTGCAACAATGCGCTGAACAGCCCGGCATAGGCCAGATACACTGCTTGCCGGTCGTCATGGAGAAAATCGATCTTCAACTCGAAGTCGCGGGCGACATCGGCAGTTTTTCCCAGCGGGGAGGGGAGCGGAATCGACACACCCCGCAGATCCGATGTCACCCGCAGTCGCAGTGGCGCCTCGGCGCCTGCGTCATGGGCGACATCGAGTTGCATAGTACCTTTGAGTGCCCCATCAAACATCTCCAAACCCAGGCCGGGATAACGGCGATCAAGGTCTTCAACAGAGGCCGCGCCAGCCACGGTGATGGATGTCTCCGTTGCACCGCCCTGTCCGCGGGTCGCCAAGGCAATTTTCACCGGCTCGCCCAGCAGGGTTGCAGTGAGCGCTTTGGCCCGGATACTCCGATGATCAAAATCCAGTTGTCCCTGCAATCCTTCGAGGGTGACATCCCATGAAGGAATCTGCAGCCTGGCATCCTGCCAGACGACATGGCCATCGAGACGGAAGGGATCTTTGTCCAGCAGGGGCACATTGAAATCGATCACAACGTCACTCTCGCCCTGCCCCTCCATGAGCGAAACAAAGCGGCCAAACTGCGCCCGCAACGGCGTCTCGCCAAGGATACTCAGTGCATCGCTGAAATCTCCGCGCATCTCTCCTTTGATCTCTACCGGGGAGGCACCGGAGAGATTGCGGATCTTTGCTTGCGCACGTTTGACACGGCTCTCCAGCAACAGGCCGTCGAATACAGTGATATCCAGGCTGTTGTTGATAAAGTGGACTTCCGCCACTCCCTCCTCTATCCGGGGCCAGTCCGGCATATAGTCCAGCACCATATCCTCGACACCGAACACCACCTCAAAGCGCCCGTCCTGCTGCTCGAACGGAAATTGTTCCAAGGGTCCATAAAGAAGAAATGAACCGGCTGTTACATGTCCGGAAACCAGCGATCTGTCGAGCCAATCCACCAGAGGAGCCGGCATCACGCCAACGGGAAGGTAGCGGCTCTTGTGGGCACCGTCGCCCTCCCAGAAATCGGTCTGGATATCGGTGACTGGAGTTGAGCCATCCACCGGCACGCGTAGATCCATACGGCTCAGGGTACTTACATGGGAGTTTGAGACGTGCAAGTCTTGTGTGCTCAGCCGCACCTCCTGACCTGGAGTCCACCACCAGTCAAAATATCCTTGAAGGTGGTCGGCGCTCAAGGGATCACGAAACAGCACGGGGAATTCGGCGGTAAATGCATCCGAATCCAGCAATAACGAACCACCATCCTGGTCGCCATTGAAGTCGACCCTGAGCCCTTCCAGGCCTGGAATCGTCTGCCAGGGGCGATTCTCAAATCGTGTCAGCCGCCCACTGACCCGCCAGCGAGGCTCCGCTTCCGGCGGCAGCTCCAGCGCCAGTCGAAAATTGGTCAGATGCCCCTTGGGTGCGAGCGTCAAAATCGCCTTTCCCTCGTCGCTCTCGGCAAAAGGGGTCAAGGCGAATAACTGAACCAGCCTCTGCAACGACAGATAATCGGCACCTATACCCAGTTGAGCCGGGCCGTCCGCTGCGCTGATCCATTCAACACTGACACGTCCCGGCGGCCAAAGCTGATTCTTATCCAGCAACACCAGCTGATGCAGGTCGAGGCGCCCCCCCCCTTCACGCCACGACCAGTCAAAGCGGGTACTGAGGTTTTCGATGCTCAGTTCTCTGGCTGTCTTTTCATCCCTAAGTTGCAGATTCTGCAGACTCAGCCCGCCCTGCAGTCGCGCCAACCGCCCCTTGCCAAGATCGACCCATAGCTCCAGGTCGAGCGTCCCTGAGTCCAGTTTGGAGGGGCTGGGCAGGCGGCTGGACAATAGGTTCTGCAGCGCCAATCCCTCGGCTTTCAGGTAGACCTGTCCAAACCAGTCGGGTTGATCCCCGGCCCGCTCCCGCAGATCCGCCTGCAGTCTAAAACGCCCCGAGTCGGTACCATCTATGCTCGCATTGGCGGTTATCTGGTGATGGTTGCCGTCATTCTGCAACGTGACATCCACATTGAGCAGTCGCAACGGCGGCCCTTTGTCGCCCTCATCCCGCCAATAGATTTCACTATCGACCAATCGCAGCCGGCTGCGGCGAAGGAAGAGTGAGGCGATGGGGGTGCCCCCCTCCTGGTGCTGGGTCTCAAATCCCTCCAGAGAGACCGAACCATCCTGGCGGTGCAGAAGCAACAGCTGCGTCCCATGCAGCTCCCCCGCCCCCAACCGCAGGGCGCCGTCCCAGAGGCTGTGAAAAATTTCGATATCGACATGTGCCTTGCGCAGATGAAGTTTGACACCCCCCGTCTCGGGATCCTTCAAGGTTACATCGTGCAATACAAGCGTCAGGTGTACCCCATGCAGGTCAGCATTCAGGCGCCCGATATGGATCGGCATTCCCGCCGTCTCGCTGATAAGCTCCGCGATGGTCTCCCGGTATTCATCCAGGTCCATCATGGGAAGCAGCAGCCACACCGCAGTTATCAACACTGCGATAATGATGATCGCCCTGTTGGTCAGGCGGTGCAGTCTTGCAGCCAGCGATTTGGTGAGGTGCCACATAAAAAATCCTGATTACCCCTGAGGCTCAGCTATTGAGTCAGTGGGTGGCGCATACTGAACCTGAAGCCAAATGAGGAGACCGCCATGGC
>JAMJIN010000016.1:0-34901 GCA_036784775.1 Chromatiales bacterium
GGATTTTTAGTTTTTTGCCCCAAAACCCTGTCAAGTGCTTTTTGTAATTATTTACTGCTTGCCACGGGTTTTTGAGAAGTTACCAGAACTTATGGGTCAGACACCCTCTTGAGCGTCAGGGCCGTCAGCGCCTTTAACGCCCTGCGACCGATGCTATCCTTTGATCTCAGCGCCATCCCCGTAGGTGCCAGTGTCCAGCAGGCGACTCTCAGTTTATACCTGGAACAGAGCAGCACTGATCCCATTACCATAGATATCCACAGGATTGCTTCGGCCTGGGAAGAAGATACTGCAACCTGGAATGAGCGCAGCACCGGGACACCCTGGTCCACTGCAGGAGGAGATTTTCCCCCTAACCCTGTTGCCGGCACCAGCATCGTTCCAATAGTCGGTCAGTTCTACGAGTGGGATATAACCGCTCTTGCAAATGACTGGATAAGCGAAGCTTACGCCAACTATGGTCTCATAATGGTGGTTCCGACAGGCACTTGGCAGAACGGTTTTGCAAGCAGTGACAGGCCACTGCGGCAAACCGGCCCAAACTTACCATTACCTATACCTGCGAGTGCGGTGTCGCCTGCCTTGCGCCCCAGGGCTCAGGCAATGTGTTGTTGGTGGTGGATGATGCCGTAAATGTCGATCCCGATGATGTCTACAAGCGTTCGCTCTTCGAGAGCTGGGGTTATAAAGTCGCGCTGATTGATGATGATGGTGATCAGGCTGCCTTCGATGCTGTGTTGGGAAATAATGATGTAGCTTACATTTCAGAAACGGTCGTCGACGGGACGTTAGGTGATAAGCTGGCTGCCACCACCAAGGGCGTAGTCAATGAGGAGGGGGGGCAGAGCGACAATCTGGCCATTGCTTCGGCGAGCGCCAACTCGGTGGGTAGAAACCTCTCGATTCACGACAACAGTCACTACATCACCGAGCTGCTCTCGCTGGGTGCCTTGCCCATCTATTCGGCAGATATGGATGGACTCAGTGTCAGTGGCACGCTGGCGCCCGGGCTGCAGACGCTGGCGGATTGGGGTGGGCAGGGTGGGTTGGCCTTTCTTGATGTGGGTGCGGAGGTCTATCACGGCGGTAATTACAGTGGTGACGGTACCGCAACCGGCAGGCGGGTCTCCTTACCCATCGGGCGCGACGGTACCTCAAATTTCAATTGGCGCTATCTCAACAATAATGGCCGGCTCATTGTGCAGCGGGCCATCCAGTGGGGTGCGGACGGCATCGGCGCCTGTACCGATGGCAACTTGCGTGATGAATTTACCGCTGAGGTTTTAAGTGGTAACGATGGCAGTCTGACCTGGTCCGGTGACTGGTCTGAGGTAGACAGCGCCGGCATCGGAGCCAAAAAGGGCAAGCTGTTGATCACGGCCGGTGAGTTGCGCCTGCAGGGTACGCCTTCCACCTCAGTCGATCCGGAAACCGGTGCCACGATCCATGACCCCAGTCTGACCCGTGAAGCCGATCTGTCCGCCTACCAGTCAGCCACTCTGGACTTCGATTTCCGCACCGGCGCAGGTGTCGACGCGGCAGAAGACTCCGCCGTGGTGGAGGTGTCCGGTGATGGTGGAGCAAGCTGGACAGTACTGGAAGACTTCATCAATGCCGGTCCGGGCGCCAGTGGCAGCCGCAGCTATAACATTACACCCTATATCGCCGCTGACACCCAGGTGCGTTTTCGTATCAACACGGCTTATGGTGGCCTGGACGAGTTTTTCTATGTCGACAATGTCGATATTACCGCCAGCTGTGATCCACCATCCATTCCTGCCAAGAAGGTCTACTGGACCGACGATGTCGCCAACCTGATACAACGTTCAGATGAGGACGGTTCCAATGTTGAGACTGTTCTATCGGGCTTGAATCAGCCAAAAGGACTCGATATCGATACCGTGAATGGAAAAATTTACTGGACTGACGGGACGACTATCAAACGCGCAGACCTGGATGGCAGCAATATTGAAATTATTTACTTTTCACCGGGCACTGCCTTCGATATCAAACTTGATGTAACCGGTGGCAAGATGTATTGGACAGATGAAAGTTATGGCTGGACCTTACGGGCAAATCTCGACGGCAGTGCGGGTGAAATTATCGACAACACATTAAACAGGTCAGCCTATATCACGCTGGACGCTGCTGCCGGTCACTTGTACCTGACTGAGTTTGGAGACGGTGATGTTTCCCGCATGAATCTCGATGGTAGCGGTGTCACAAGGCTGATCAGTGGTCCAGTCGGCCCGATTGGTAATGGACTCGACCTGGTCAATGGCCAAATCTACTGGACAGGCGGCGTAACCAATGACTGGATAAAACGCGCCAACCTTGATGGAAGCAACGAAGAGACCCTCGTGACCGGCCTGAATGGACCGCAGGATATCGTCTACGATGCCGATAATGATCGTATCTATTTGGTTGATTTGCTCAATGTTCTGGTGCAACGCGCCAATGCTGATGGTTCCAATGTGGAAACCATTGTCTCCGCCCGCTTTACCCGTCCGCGTGGCATCCTGCTGGTGAACGCTGACCTGGTGCCTGCGACCGAAAGCGGCGGCTCCGCTCCGAACCCCGGTAGCTGCAACGGCAGCTTTCGTGATGAGTTCAATACAAGAGATTTTGCCGGCAGCGACGGCGACCTGCCCTGGACCGGTGATTGGCGGGAGGTGGGGGAGGTAGATGGTCCGGCCAGAGGTGATATCGTTGTCGATACCGATCAGAGCGATTATCAGCTGCGCATCCGTGACAACGACAACGGGGGTGAGGGCGTGGAAAGGGTGGCTGATCTGAGCGGGGCAACAACAGCGCTCCTGAGTTTCGACTATCGCCGCGTGGATCTGGATGAAAACATCAATGACTACGTTGCTGTTTATCTCTCTTCCAACGGTACCGCCGGGCCTTGGACCGAATTGGATCGAATCGGCACCTCGAATGATGAATCGTATCAGTCCTACAGCAAGGATATCAGTGAGTATATCTCGGCCAATACCGCGATACGGCTGCGCAGTTCACCCGATTTGGGGAGAGTGGACAACGTGTGGTTCGACAATGTCCAGATTCAGTGTGGAACAGAGTAGATGATACCGATTGACCCATAGGGTGCAACCCGCGCACCAATTCACTAAAGCCCCATGCTCTTCTGCCGATAGCTCTTTAGACATATTAAGTTTACAGACTCTTGGGTAGAGATGACGTCCAACGCAAATATATTCACAGGTTTGACCGAATTTAGGTCGCTGACAAGATTCGATGGCGCGGAGCTGGAGAGCTGAGGCATGTTGGCGGTTCGCGGCACATTGAAAAAGATGCTTGCACTAAAACCGGCAAGGGTAAAAGTGGGGCCGATCGGTATGGATATCGGTGCCTCATCGATCAATCTGTGCCAGTTGAAGCAGAGGTCGGAACATGGTTTTTCCGTATTGGCGAAGGTCGGTATCCCATTTAGTGAAGCCCGCAACGAGCTTCTAGCATCACCCAAACGTCTGAAAAAACTGTTGGCCCAGGGGATGGAAAAAAAGGGTTTCAGTAACAGAAAGGTGGTGGCGGTAATGCCGCCGGACAAGCTCAAGATAACGCCCGTCACCTATAAGTCGAATGTGGCGGATGCCGGTCAGGAAATCCTGAAGATGCTCGGTGGCCGGCTTGAGGGGGATATTGAGGATTACATCATCGATTACCTTCCGGTGCGCTCCAACGCACATGATGATGAACATCTGGCCCTGGCAACCATCGCAAGACGTGATGACGTCATGGAGTACTTGCAGGCATTGACCCAGGCAGGTTTTATAGTGGAGGCCCTGGATGTCGGTCCGGCTGCATTGAGACGCCTGATTTCGAGCCTGTATGTCGATGAACCGGCCGAGACCATTCTGGTGATCAATACCGGCATCGACACCACCTATCTCACGGTGATCTCCGGTCGCCGTCTGCTGTTCGATCAACCGGTTGCGTTTGGTGAACATGCGTTACTGCAGGGTCTTTCCAAAGAGTTGGAGTTACCACCGGATGTGTGCCGGGATTTGGTATTTCGTCACGGCATGAAGCCTCCATCTGCAGGTTCGATGGGATTGGATATGATGCAGGATGCAGATTATTCCCAAGCCATCCTCGAAATCCTCAAGCCTGCGTTTCTCAAAATGGTTGAGGAGATCAACCGGGTAATGATATTCACCGCTTCGGAAACCCACGGCCGTCCCGTCAGTCAGATCATCCTGCTGGGTGGCCTGGCGCGTTGGCCGGGTTCGGACGCATTGCTGCGTGAGTTGATCAATATCCCCCTCTCTTCAATCAAAGACAGCTTTGACAATATTTTCGAGGATCAATCCGAACCTGGCAGTCGCTGGTCTGATCAGGTACCTGAGCTGGCGGTGGCCACGGGGTTGGCATTGCGGGGGTTGATGGACAGTGGGTGACGTTGACCTGGTTCCCGGCGTTTTCCGTAAACGCCTGCTGTTCAATCATTGGTTAAAACAGTGGGGTATTGCACTGGCCGTACTGACACTGCTGGTGTTGGGAGCTTTTGCCTGGTTACGTGAAGAGACGGAAAAGGTGGATTTGAAGCTGCAACAGTTGCAGTCACAAAAGGCGATTTCCACCCAGCAACGGAGCGACCTGGAAAAGCTAAACAGCCGCAAGAAGGATTTGAAACAACAATTGGATCTGCTCGCCGGCTTGCGCAGTGGTGTGGCTGCAGAGCAGATTTTTACCACTATCGACCGTGCCCTAGCCAGCGGTGATGTCTGGTTTACCAACTGGCGCTTCCGGCGTGCCGGCACCCCGGCGGAGAAAACCCGAAATGAGGTGAGTACGGGTTATTTTGTGGTGATCCCCAATGGAAAGAACAGCAGGGAAGAGACCTGGAAGATAGAGACACACATGACCATTGATGGAGGCGCCCTGGATCATGCGGCGCTCTCTCATTTTGTCTCCAGCCTGATCGAACAGCCGGAGATCAAGAGTGTGCGTGTAGTGCGTTCTGAACTGGCCCGGCATAACCGGAACAAGCTGGTGGAGTTCAGTCTGGAAGTGGTTGTTTCAGCGGGTGGGGTGACGGGATGATGTCGGAATTTCTGGAGCATATCGAACCGAAAAGAATCGTCTTGATGCTGGCATCCATCGTGTTGCTGATCATTGGGGCAGAAGTGATGTACCTATTGTGGCCTCAATTCAAGGATTTCAGGGAGATTAATGAGAGTCACAATCTTCTGATGCGCGCGGTCAGCAGCAGTGATGGTCTCGAACAGCAACTGACGAAGACCGAGGCTGCTGTCCAGTCGCTGAGTCATCAGCTGCATGGAGATATGGCGGGTCTGCCTGCTCAGCAGATGGAGTCTTACATCATCGGACGTCTGCAGAAGGTCTCCTGGGAGACGAATGTCGAGCTGGTAAGTGTGAAGCCGGGTGATGGTCAGACGGTGCAGATGTTTCAGGAAAGTCTGTTTGAAGTGGAACTCAGTGCCGGTTATTTCGATTTCTTCAAGTGGCTACAGACCATCGGCCGGGACTTGGGGTTCATCGTGATCAAGAAGTACGGTATTCAACCAATGGGATCTGAGTTGTCTGATCCTGAGTTGAAAATTGCCCTGACCATGGTCTCTTATCGCGTGGTGAAGCAATGATCGTCAACCCATGCATGAGATTTGTGGTGCTTGGGCTGGCGATGAGTATTGCCTCTCTTGCATATGCCGGAGATGTCTCCAACGCGTTGGTGTTTAATCCTTTTAACAAACCGGAGATTCTGGCTACGCCGCCCAAGGTGGAAAGAAAAAAAGAGGTCCTGGCTGCGGAACCGGAGGTTATGCCCAAACTTCGTGCGACCCTGATGTCCGATGCCGTACCGATGGTGATTGTTGATGAAGAGATGTTGGGTGTGGGTGGTGATATCAATGGCTACCGCCTGCTATCGGTGGAAGAGGGGCAGGCGGTATTTGAGAAGTTGGGTAAAAGATACACATTGAAGCTCGAAGGCAGTGGATTGGAAATAGAATAATGGTCAGGACATACCCGTTAGATAAAAAAATCGGCCCGATGTTACGGATATTGGCTTCGCTGCTGCTGATTTTCTTCTGTACTTCATTGCATGCGGAAAAGCAGAAGATCACCATCTCGTTGCAGGACATCGAAATCCATGAGGTGATGAAGATGTTGTCGCAGCAACAACGGATGAATATCGTGCTGGCGGAGGGGGTGGCTGGAAAAGTGTCAATCAACCTTTACGATATGGATCTGGATGATGCCATTCACTCCATTAGTTGGGCTGCTGGTTTTGCGGTAGAGAAACGCAACGGAAACTATTTCATTGTTGAGCGTGGCGAGGTGGGAAAATACAGTGATTCCGGAATCACCGAGATACGCTCATTCAAGGTGCAATACACAAAACTTTCAGCAGTAGAGAGTATTCTTAAAAAGCACCTATCAGGTTACGGCAAGATCACCGCGCTTACAGATCGGAAGATGTTGGTCGTGGAGGATCTGCCCTCTTTTCAGGATAAGATTGAGAGGTTGCTGGCGGCAATAGATACTGAGCCCAAGCAGATTCTTATTGAGGCAAAAGTGCTTGAGGTAACCTTGACAGACAGGGATTCCTTTGGTGTGGACTGGACCAAGTTTTTTACCAATCAAGGTGGGTCTGGCAGCTTAGGGACTCAAGGTCTGTCGAATCCGGGAAGTCCTGGCCTACTTTTTCAATTTGTCGGTCCGAATCTGGAGTTCGCCCTGGATGCGCTAAAAGAACGCGGGCGAATAAGAACCCTGTCGACGCCGAAACTGCTGGCGATGGAGGATCACACAGCCGAGACAGTGGTGGGTACGCGCCTCGGTTATCGTGTCACCACAACTATCAACCTGGTGACTTCTGAAAGCATTGAGTTCCTGGAGACCGGCATCATTCTCAAGGTGACACCCTCGGTGGATCAGCAGGGCAGAATCCTATTGGATATTCACCCTGAGGTGAGTGATGGTTCTGTGTCGGATGATGGTATCCCATCGAAGACCACGACCCAGCTTTCCACCCAAATGCTGGTGCCTGATGGACAGACGGTTTTTCTCGGTGGTCTGATCAAGCGCAATACTAATGAATCCCGTGAAGGTATACCCGTCCTGGGTGACCTTCCCATCGTGGGCTCGGCTTTCTCCAATAGTGCCAAGAGCCTGACCTCTACCGAGATCGTGGTTTTGATTACGCCTCAGATTGTGGATTTTCGTCAGGATGAATGGGTCGATGAGAAGATGGAGCGGGCCAGCCGGCATGAAGAGATGCTTATTAAAGATGAACGGCGTGCAGAAAAAAATATGGAGAAGGTGCTGGATAGAAATATATCTGAGGATGAGCCGGAGCCCGATAACGATGGGATGTGGCTACTCAACCAGTAAGCTGCAATTTAATACCCTGTTTGCATAACGTAGGGTGAGCCGTGCGTACCATGATTGCTGCTTATTCTGCTGAGCAGGTTGCACCCTACCATGCTTCTGAGAAGGGAAGATCAGTTGGAGGGAAAGATCAGCTGCATGACACCACTTACCTGTGCATCGACTTTCTGGGAAGCTTCCAGGCAATGGTCGGCGGATAGACCGGTCACCTGCCAGGCTAGTGGCGAAACTCTGATGAGTGCGTCATCGAGTTGTTCACCCCGATCAGTGGCCTCAGTCATCAAAGCGGCAATATGTACCAGGCTGGCGGAAAGTTGGGACTCCTCGGCTTTCTCAGGCTCTATCTGGTACTCGGCAGGCTCCCACAAGCTCTGTGGCAGTTTCCAGTGTCGCATCACTGCGGCACCGACTTCGGCATAATCGACGCCCAGCAGGGTGCGCTCGGCTTGATGCAGGCTCCCCTGGTGCTCTTTGGTTTGTTCGATCGCCTGTTGCGCCTTGCCAGGTGCCATCTGGTAGATGACAAGGTGTCCAATATCGTGCAACAACCCGCACACGAACAGGCGTTCGCCGTCCAACACATTGCAGAGAGAAGCGAGTTCTCGGCTGGTAATGGCACAGACCACGCTTTTACGCCAGAATCGCTCCATGTCCATCACTTCGTTGGACATGCCCTCAAAACTCTGTGCCACCGATGCAGCGAGAACCAGATCATGAACCCCCTGGGTTCCCAGCAGGTTGACCGCGCGGTTGACAGAATCGATCTGTGTGGCCAGGCCGAAATAGGCGCTATTCACAATACGGAGCAGGCGGATGGTGATAGCGGGATCGTGGGTTATTACCTCGGCCACACCTCCCATAGTGTAATTCGGGTCGTCCAATACCTCTTTCAGTCGAAGATAGACGCCCGGCAATGAGATAAGTTTGACCTTGGTTGAGATCTCTTCCCAAACCGTCGACATGGTAGTTTCCTTGGAATATGGCTTCTTATGTCAGATCGACCAGTGATCCAAAATCTTGAGTTTTTTTGTGGTGAATTTGGTGCTTGCGAGAGTGTGAGCGCAATCCGTAGTCCTCGATCTACCGCTTTGCGGACCTCAATGAAAATTGAGTGAAATGTTGGAGCAAAACCAATCTTTCTTTGAAAAAACCTCCCCTCTGTGCCCACATTGAAGTAACCACATCTGAAAAAAACTATTAAATTCATTAGGTTAAGAGTTTCTGTAAATGCTTGTGTAAAGTTTTTTATCTTATTGCCGACAAGTCAAGACAGTAGCGTATTTGTTGCTATTGCCTCAATCAGAGTTGGGGCTGATCTTCATCAACTGCGCTCAAGTTATCGGACAACAAAAATACTAAATCTTTAAGGAAGTAGTTATGAACCGCAAAAGAACTTTTTCTATTCAAAAAACCACAATTTTTGCAGTGTTGGCCTGTGCCATGGGTATAACCAGTGTCCAGGCCGCAGAGATAAAAGTGGGTATGTCCACGGCCTTGAGTGGTCCTGCACAGGCCTTGGGTCAGGGGGTTAAAATGGGCGTTGAAGCCTATTTTAACCAGGTCAATCAATCTGGAATCAATGGGAATACATTGAAGCTGGTGGCGCTGGATGATGGATATGAACCGGCCAGAGCAGCGCCAAATATGCGTAAACTGATTGATGAGGAAAAGGTACTTGCCGTCATGGGCAATGTGGGAACACCTACTGCCATCGTCAGTGTACCTATTGCCAACGAGAAAAAGACCCTGCTGTTTGGTGCCTTCACCGGCGCGGGTGTACTACGTCAAACCCCGCCTGATCGGTACATCATCAATTACCGTGCGAGCTACGCTGAAGAGACAGCAGCTATGATCGATGGTCTTCTCAGCTCGGGTGTCAAGCCTGAAGAGATCGCCTTCTTCACCCAGAATGACGGCTATGGCGATGCTGGTTACAAAGGCGCCATGAAGGCCTTAAAGGGGAAGGGTGTGGCAAGTCCGGAAAAGCTGGCCCATGGCCGCTATACCCGCAATACACTGAATGTGGAAGATGGCCTGGGTACCATCCTGGATGCGGAAGTCGAGCCTAAAGCTGTGATCATGGTGGGTGCCTATGGTCCTTGCGCCAAGTTCATTAAGATGGCCAAGGAGGACTTGCCGGACACCAAGTTTCTAAATGTCTCCTTTGTCGGCAGTACTGCACTGGCCAAGGCCTTGGGTGACAAGGGCGAAGGAGTGATCGTGACCCAGGTGGTACCTCACTTCGAGGTTGATCACGCAACCGTGAAAGAATATCACGAAGCGCTCAAATCCTATGATGCCACTGCCGAACCCGGCTTTGTCTCTCTCGAAGGCTATCTGGTCGCCAAGTTGTTCGTGGAAGGCCTGAAGAAAGCGGGTGCATCGCCAAATCGGGAGAGCCTCATTGATGCACTGGAGTCTTTGAGCTCCCCCAGTGTTGATATCGGCACCAAGGTGGGATTTAGCAAAACAGAGCATCAGGCAAGCCACAAGTTATGGCCGACCATGCTGAAACAGGGCAAGTTCGTCGCCTTCAACTGGTCTGAGATCTAAAGCCGGAAAAACGGGAGGGGGAACCCTCCCGCACAAACGTTGATGATAGTTGGAAGCGTCAAGGCGAAGAATAATGAATAAAATCAATCTTACAATCAAAGGGTTATTGATCGTTTGGGTCGCGACTGCGGTAACGGCTGTTTTGATTCAGGTCATCATCTCTCTGAATTCCTATCAGAATATCTCTGAGAATCAGCAGGCCGTTTCTAATAAGGCTTTGCCTCTCCAGGCAGCAAACCGCGAATTCAAACAGAGCATCATGGGAATTCTGGCTCGCCAAGCCGGCATCCTCAGCGCAGATTCAACCGGCAAACTCAAAGACCTGAATGCCCGGGAAGGATTGGAGCAGACATTCGCCGCAGCGATGAACCGGGCGCAAGAGGTAGCGGGGAACGATGAAAGCATCAAGCAACCACTTGTGACACTCAACGAGGCCTTCATCAATTTTCTAAGCGTGGATACGGCGCTACTTGAGAAAAAGGATGCCACTCTTCATATCGATGAGGAGCAGGCAAAGTACGCTGTGGAGATGGAAGCGGTAACAAGAAATATTCAAGAGTCATCGGAGGCCATTGCGGGAAAAATCACCTTCGAGAAAAAACGTGCAACCCGCCGGATTCGTAAGCTGTATAAGAAAATTAAGGGTATTGAGTACATAGATGATATAGATGATCCGCAGATAATCTGGCGGTTTCGCGACCAGGTTGGAGAGCATCTATTAAGTCGTACATCCAATCTTCAGAAGGAGAGCGAGAATATCCGCACCGGCGTTGTAATGACGGCCTCATTAGGGCAGCGAATGATGTTGGCGCAATCTCCAGATACATTGAACAGCATCAAGGATAATCAGCTTGCCCAGGTTTTTCAGTCCGTTACGAGCTCTATGGAAAAGATAAAAGCGAAAATTTCCGATAATGCTGAGCTGAAACAACCGATTGATGATTTGTACCGCGAATTCAGTTCATTGAAAGAGATGATGTATGGAGATCACTCTATTCTGAATCTTCAGAGAGAGAGCATTAAGTTATCTGATGAGATGCAAGCGCTGTTAATAGATGTGCAATCCAGCAGTGATGCCATGAATGAAGCGATTAAAGCTGTGGTCAGTGCGGTTGATCGGATTTATGCAGCGGCTGAAGCAGAGGCAAAGCAGGTTTTCAACCAGAGTCAGACTATCCAGTTGATTACTGCCGTAACGGCATTGATAGTTTTATTGTTTTTCAGTGTGATCGCTTTAAGGCGGGTAAACCGTCCTCTCGCCATGGCCACTCGGGCCATGCGCAGCTTTGCTGAAGGCGACCTGTCAAATCGCATGGCCTACCAGGGAAAAGATGAGTTTGCTGCATTGGCCAATGACTTTAATGAATTGGCGGAAAAAATCGGCAGCCTAATCGCTGATATCCACAGCTCCAGCAACAATCTGACTTCAGGCGCTGAAGGCCTCTCGATTGTGTCAACACAAACCAATCAGGGAATGGAGAGGCAGCAGAATGAAACCGCACAAGTTGCAACGGCCATGACTGAAATGTCTGTCAGCGTGCAGGATGTTGCGAGAAATGCGGCTGAAGCCGAGCAAGTGGCACAACTCGCCAATAACGAAGCAGCTAAAGGACGCCTGGTGGTAAATGAGGCTGTGGCTGCTACATCGGATATGGCTGGTGAAGTACGGAATGTCTCTTCTGTCATCCATAAATTGGAAGAGGAAAGTGATGCCATCGGGACAGTTGTGGATGTGATTCGTGGTATTGCAGAGCAGACAAATCTGCTTGCGCTAAATGCCGCCATCGAAGCGGCCAGGGCAGGTGAACAAGGCCGTGGGTTTGCTGTTGTTGCGGACGAGGTACGAACACTTGCGGGTCGAACACAGGAATCGACCCAGGAGATCCAGCAAATCATTGAAAGACTTCAGCAAGGGGCCAAGAATGCGGTTGCTGTAATGGATCAAGGTCAGGGAAAGGCCAAAGACAGTCTGGACAAAGTGGAAAATGCAGGTCGCACATTAACCGAGATCATCCAGGCCGTGGAAAAGATCAAAGAGATGAATGTGCATATTACCACCGCTGTTGAACAACAGGGTGCAGTCGCTGAGGAGATCAATCAGAGCGTGGTTTCCATCAGTAACCTCGCTTCGCAAACCGCTGACGGCGCGAAACATACAGCCTCTGCCAGTCAGGAACAGGCGCGATTGGCTATGGAGCTTCAAAAGATGGCATCAAAATTCTCTGTTTAAAATATGGCACAATCAGATATTTCAGTCGGTGAACAACTGGCTAGGTGGATATATCCACGTAAAACGTCATGTTAGGTTAGGTTCTCATGGGGTGTGATAACAAATAGCTTCGATAGACTATTCGGTTGTGATTCCAGGCTCTGACGCTCAGGGCTATCGGCCGCTGGTGCGCGACGTAGGCAAGACACTCTACGGTGTGCTTGTGGCGCGTAAGGGTGGGCCGATCCACTCGGTCAAGGATCTTCAGGGCAAGACACTGGCCTTTCCCGCACCCAATGCGCTCGCTGCCTCTCTGCAGATGCGTCAGGAACTGGTCGATCAATTCAGCATCGATTTTTCTGCGCACTATGTGAAGACCCATGACTCAGTCTACCTTAATGCGCTGCGCTGCTCGGCGCTGCTCGGCGAGGTTGATGCCGGCGGTGGTGTTCAGAAGACACTTGCCAGGTATTGAGGAGGCTGGGGAACACGCTTTTGATGTCGTGCTCATGGATGTGCAGATGCCGGTGATGGATGGCCATATCGCAACGCAGCGGATACATGAAATAGCGCCTGAGTTACCTGTCATCGGATTGACAGCCACGCCTTGGCCGAAGAGAAAGCGCGCTGTCTGGCCAGTGGGATGGTGGAACATGTGACAAAGCCCATCGATGTGGATATTCAGGTCGAAGCGATTCAGCAAAACGTCAATTCAAGCGGTCCGATGCCATTCAGATAATCGACTGGCCCACTTGATGCTGGGCTTTTTATCGTTGATATCCTACTGTTTCCTGTATTGAGTGGTGTCATAATGTATCCATTCGAGGATGGAATTCTCAGTGTTCCGACGATGGTGATTGATGAAAGACAAAGCTGTTTCAGGACTCATTGAAAATCTCTTTTTTGCGTTGCAATCTGAATAGTTATCATGGATTTTGAATGGGTCGCTGTTGCGCTGGGAGATGTCGCCTGGATCTCACTGGCTTTTTGTCTGGGTTTTCTGGCAAGACAGATTGGACTGCCACCGCTGGTTGGGTTTCTGGCGACAGGTTTCGTGCTCAATTACCTGGGTATCGTAAGCGGCGAGATGCTACAGAAGCTTGCGGATCTGGGTATCACTCTGCTGCTGTTTACCGTTGGCCTTAAGCTGAATCTAAAGGTCCTGATAAGACCTCAGGTCTGGTCGGTGACACTCCTGCATATCACCCTGATTATTGTCCTCTTCGGGGCGGTAATATTTGCGCTTGCCTTGATGAGTGTGCCGCTCTTCTCCGGTCTGGATCTCAAGCTTTCGTTGATGCTTGCCTTTGCATTGAGTTTTTCCAGTACGGTATTCGTCGTCAAGGTACTGGAGGAGAAAGGGGAGATGAAGTCCCTGCATGGTCGGATCGCTATCGGCATTCTGGTGATGCAGGATCTGGCTGCAGTCATCTTTCTGGCGGCATCTACAGGGAAGCTCCCGTCACTCTGGGCACTGTCGCTGTTTCTGCTTATCCCGCTACGACCGTTGTTGCACCATCTGTTACAGAAAACGGGACATGGTGAACTGCTGATTCTGTATGGTCTGGTGCTGAACTCTTTGAGTTGGCTGGAGTGAAGTATGATCTGGGAGCGCTCATCGTGGGGGTGTTGATTTCAGCCCACCCCAAATCGGTGGAGATGGCCAAGTCGATGCTGGGTTTCAAGGACCTGTTTCTGGTGGGTTTCTTTCTCTCCATCGGCATGTCAGGTCAGCTTTCGTTGGAGGCGTTGATCATAGGGACCCTATTGGTGCCTTTTGTTTTCGTTAAATCCGCGATCTTTTTTGCGCTGATGACCCGTTTCAAGCTGCGGGCGCGGACCTCCCTGTTGGCAACGCTTAACCTGACCAACTACAGTGAATTCGGCTTGATCGTTGCGGCGATTGGCGTAACGAGTGGTTGGCTGGATGGTGAGTGGCTGGTTGTTATCGCTATTGCACTCTCCCTCTCGTATGTCGTCGCGGCTCCATTAAACAGCAGGGATGACAAAATCTACAGCACATTCAGAAATTTTTGGCGGAAGTTTCAACGCAAGGAGAGGCTTCCGGATGACACGATTCTGGATACGCTCGGTGCAACCATAGCCATCTTCGGCATGGGCAGGGTAGGTTGTGGCGCCTACGATAAGATGCGTGCACTCCATGGTGAAACTGTCGTCGGTATCGATTTCGATGCCGATTTGGTCAAGGGACACCAATCGATGGGACGCAAAGCGCTGCATGGCGACCCAAGCGATGCGGACTTCTGGGATAAAATAGAGCAAGGACACAGTATCGAGCTCATCATGCTGGCGCTGCCGAATCTTCAGGCTAATCTGGATGCCCTGGAGCAACTGCAGGAGATATCTTTCTCCGGGCGTATTGCTGCAACCGCAAGATTTTCAGATGAGGAAAAAGTGTTGCGGCAGTCTGGTGCGACCGCTGTTTTCAATATCTACACTGAAGCAGGCGCCGGTTTTGCTGAACATGTTGAGGATCTAAGCTAGGCCCAATGAAACCAAGGTCACTGGTTGGGTGTTTGACTGGATTTCCAGTGTTCTCCAGTAGAGTTTATTGATGAAAAAAACGACCGAAAAAGAGTTTGTCGCTCCCTGGGAAAAGGCCTTTGATCGGGTATTGACTCCTCTGGAAGAGTTTATTCACCGCCAGACTACCAGTGGCGTTCTGTTGATGCTGTGTGCGGTTGTGGCACTCTATGTTGCCAACAGCCAATGGAATGAGGCCTACCATCACCTGTTGGAACTACCGTTTACGATCGGCATGCCGGGGTTCCAGCTGTCCAAGTCGCTGCATCATTGGATCAATGATGGTTTGATGGCGATGTTCTTTTTTGTGGTCGGGCTGGAACTCAAACGTGAGATCCTGGTGGGGGAGCTTGCCGACCCGAAACAGGCGGTGCTGCCGATAGTTGCGGCTATTGGTGGCATGCTGGTGCCGGTTTTTTTCTACATCAGTTTCAATCCGGAGGGGCACGCCTTAAATGGCTGGGGTGTGCCGATGGCCACCGATATTGCTTTTGCTCTGGGCGCCCTGGCATTGCTGGGCAAGCGGGTTCCCAAGAATCTTCTGACATTTCTGGTGGCACTGGCGATTGTCGATGATCTGGGCGCCGTTTTGGTCATTGCGCTGTTCTATACTGAGACAATAAATATTCCTGCCCTGGCCATTGCCGCTGCCATGCTGGGACTGCTGGTCTCACTGAATCTGGGTGGAATACGCCGCCCTTTACCTTACATCCTGCTGGGTATCGTACTCTGGATAGCGATGCTTAAGAGTGGTGTCCATGCAACCCTCGCGGGCATCTTTCTGGCCTTCACCATTCCCATGCGCCCAAAGTACGATCCGGAGCGTTTTCTGTCGCAGATCAATGGGATGGTTGAACAGATCAAACGGGCCTACCGGCGGGAAGAGAATATCGTCATCAATGACGAAATGCGGTCACGGGTTCGGGCCTTGGGAGAGGGTGTGCTGCTGGTGCAGGCGCCTGCGCAGATTCTGGAGCGTAAGATGCACCTGCCGTCCGCCTATCTGGTGATTCCCATCTTTTCTCTGGCCAATGCAGGTATCCCAATCGACTGGTCCTCTTTGGGCAGTATCGTTACTCACCCGGTTTCTGTGGGCATAGCTGCTGGTCTGGTTCTTGGAAAGTTGATTGGCATTGCAGGTTTCTCCTGGGTTGCCGTGAGACTTGGTTTGACCTCGCTGCCACATGGTTTGAACTTCAAGCATATTATCGGTGTAGCCCTGATGGGTGGGATCGGTTTTACCATGTCGATATTCATTGCAGAACTGGGTTTTGCTCACCATGCCGAGGATCTGTTGATGGCCAAAACCGGGATTCTGCTTGCCTCGGCGCTGGCTGGGATTTCGGGTTTTCTCTGGCTCTATTTTACTGCCGGGAAAGGTGGGGAATAGCGCCTTTGATTGTATTGTGTCGGCGTGCTCCCCCAGCCGGGAAGGGGCGTGGAATCGGATGCTCACCGCAAGGGTGCGGCACCTACATGGAAAGAAACGGCTGCGGGTGTTCCACGGCCCAACCTTGGGCGAAATTAACCCCCAGCTCAGTGAGCCGCTGCAGAATGGCATCACTCTCGGCAAATTCAGCGATGGTCTGAAGGCCTGCAATCTGGCCGATAGCGTTAACGGCCTCGACGATGGCTCCGTCCATCGGATCTTCCAGCATGGTGTGGACAAAACTACCGTCGATCTTTATGAAGTCGACCTCAATCAACTTGAGGTAGGAGAAGGAACTCATGCCGGTGCCAAAGTCGTCCAGCGCCACCTTGCAGCCGTGCTCACGCAGGGCTTTTATCAACTTCAGCGCACGATCAAAATCGGCGATAGCGGCTGTCTCGGTGATCTCGAAGCCCACGCAATGGGGCGGGATGCCATGGTCGCGCAGCTGGCCGCGGATATATTCCAGTAGTGTGCCATCACTGAGAGAGGTGGCTGAGAGATTGATGAAGATAGTGCCGTGGTCTGCCCCCGGCTGGTCCTCCTGGTGTGATTTTTGCAATTGGCTGCAGGCGTGTTGGATTACCCAACGGTCTATCTCTGGCATCAGGTTGTAGCGCTCTGCAGCAGGAATGAAGCGATCCGGGGTGATGATGGCTCCGTTACTATCCTTCATCCTTAACAACAGTTCACTGTGAGAGGGGGCTCCCTGCAGGGCCTGGATACGCTGGCGATAGAGTACCAGGTCGCTGTTCGCCATGGCCGACTGCAGGTGCTGTATCCATTGCATTTCACCACGGCGCCGACTCAGTTCCTCGTCTCCTTCCATGTAGATATGTATGCGGTTGCGGCCCCTGTCTTTGGCCTCGTAGCAGGCCATGTCCGCCATGCTGAGCAGTGTTGTGGCGTTCTCATTTCCCCTGACTCGTACCAGTCCGATACTGGCGCCCACCCTGAAGGTTCGATCTTCCCATACGAAAACGTAGTCGTGGATATTTGACAGCAGATCCTGAGCTATCTGTTCGCCTCTTTCCAGGGGGCAGTTGTTCAACAATACGCCGAACTCGTCACCACCGAGCCGTGCCAGGGTGTCGCTTTCCCGGATGCCGTTCTGCAGCCGCCTGGTAAGATGGCGCAGCAGCTCATCTCCGGCCAGGTGGCCACTGGAATCGTTCACCAGCTTGAACTGATCCAGGTCGATGTAGAGCAGTGCATGGGCCTCGTTGAGTTCATGGGCCGCATTTACTGCGACATTGAGACGACGTTCGAATTCAACCCGGTTGACCAGACCGGTGAGGCTGTCATGATAGGCCAGGTGGCGGAGTTTGGCTTCTGCCAGCTGGTGGTCGCGGCGGTTCTCCGCCTCGCGCAGCTCCCGCTTGATGGCCGGCACTAGCCGGGTGAGGTTGTTTTTCATCACATAGTCGTGGGCGCCGGACTTCATGGCGTCCACCGCCACCTCTTCCCCGATACTGCCGGAAACGACGATGAAGGGGATGTCGGGAGCATGTTGCCTGGCCAGCATCAGTGCATCGCAGGAATCGAAGTTTGGCATATTGTGGTCGGCAATGATGAGATCCCACCCTTGGGCATCGAGTGCGGTCTGCATATCCTCAGCCGAATCGACCCTTTGCATCTCCAGGGAGCTATAACCGCCCTGTCTGAGTTCGCGGGCGACCAGCAGGGCATCGTCCTCTGAGTCTTCGGCGATGAGAATCTTGAGGGTGCGCCCCTCAGTTCCGGCCATTGGAGGTCTCGTTCAATACCAGCCAGTAGAGACCCAGTTGACGGGCCGCTTCAAGAAAATGCTCGAAGTCCACAGGTTTGCGCACATAGCTGTTGGCACCCAGGTCGTAGCTGCGAATCATGTCCTGCTCCTCGTTGGATGAGGTGAGAACAACCACAGGAACGCGTCGTGTCTGTGGTTCGGCACGAAGACGCTCCAGCACCTGCAGTCCATCCACTTTGGGTAGTTTCAGATCCAACAGAATCACTTGGGGCAGTTGGCTGGTATCCCGGCCACTGTACTCCCCTTCACCGAAGAGATAATCTAAAGCTTCCTGGCCGTCCCGTGCGACCACGATCTCATTGGCAAGGTTGTATTTGCGCAGGGCGCGCAGGGTGAGGGCTTCGTCGTCCGGGTTATCCTCGACCAGAAGCAAGGTCTTCTGTGACATCCTGTGTCCCTCTTTGCTTTGCTGCAGGTATTTCTTGGGTTGTCGCTGCAGATTTCAGTGAAAAATAGAAGGTGGCCCCTTTCCCTTCCTGAGATTCAGCCCAGATCCTTCCTTCGTGTCGGTTGATGATGCGTTGTACCGTGGCAAGACCCACTCCGGTACCCGGGAAGTCGCTAACCCGGTGTAACCGCTGGAAAGCGCCGAAGAGCTTGTCTGCATGGCGCATGTCAAATCCTACTCCATTATCGGAAATATAGTAAATTTCAGGGGCATCCGTTTTGTGATCAAACGTAATGTGGGAAGCGCTTTCTCTGCCGGTGAACTTCCATGAGTTGCCAAGCAGGTTGTCCAGCATTGTGCGTAACAGATGGGGATCGCCCTGAACCAGCATATTCCGGGCCAGTGTCAGTTCCACCTGACGATCCGGCTCCGCTGCCCGCAGTTCCTCCAGCACCGCCCTGGCGATCTCTGCCAGATCGACCGTTTCCATTTTCAGCTCGCCGCGATTCACGCGTGACAGTTGCAGCAGGTCATCGATGAGAATCCCCATGCGCTGCGCCCCGTTGCGTACCCGCTGAAGATAGTCGTGGGCCGTTTCATCGAGCTGTTCGCTGTAGTCCTCAGCCAGGGCCAGGCTGAATCCGTCGATGGCGCGTAGCGGGGTACGCAGATCATGAGAGACGGAATAGGCGAAGGATTCCAGTTCCTTGTTGACCGCCTGTAATTCGCTGGTGCGTTCATGCACACGGTTTTCCAGTTCCTGATTGAGTCTGTGGATGGCTGCTTCGGCCAGCTTGCGCTCTGTAATGTCCTGTACCTTCCCAAGGGAACGCACAGCCGCGCCTGCCTCATCGTAGAAGGTCTTGCAGCGTTCGTTGACGTACTTGATTCGGCCATCCCCAAATAGCAGGCGGTGAACGATGTCGTAAGGGGTGTGGTTGGCCACCGATTCGGTGTAGGCCTGATTCAATAGATCGCGATCATCCGGGTGGACGGTGTCCAGGAAGGCTTCGTAGGAGGCAGCAAAGTGCCGGGCGTCGATTTCGAAGATGCGGAATACTTCGTCTGACCATGATAATTCGTTATCCGCCAGCTTTAGCTCCCAACTGCCGATGTGGGCAACGCGCTGGGCTTCGGCCAGATTGGCTTCGCTTCTGTTGAGTGCCTCCTCAGCCTGTTTTCGCTCGGTGACGTCCGTGTGTGTGCCGATAAATCTAAGTGGCTTGCCTTCTTCGGTTCGTGAAAGAATCATACCCCGGTCGAGTATCCACTTATATGTGCCATCCTTGCACTTGAGGCGGTGTTCATTTTCATAAAAGGGCGTTTCACCGTTTAAATGCCTCTCCAAATCGGCATAACATCTCTCTTTGTCATCTGGATGAACTCGCTTGTCCCATTCGTCCAGGCTGTTGGGGAGTTCGTCATCCGCATAACCGAGCATCTCTTTCCGGCGTATGGAAAAGAAAATCTCATCGGTTGCCGGGTTCCAGTCCCAAACACCATCCCGGCTGCCTACCAATGCGAATTGCCAACGTTCCTCGCTTTCGTGCAGCGCAGTCTCGGCGCGTTGTCGTTGAAC
Source organism: Chromatiales bacterium (assembly GCA_036784775.1). Taxonomy (GTDB): domain Bacteria; phylum Pseudomonadota; class Gammaproteobacteria; order Chromatiales; family Chromatiaceae; genus QGON01. The sequence goes on from JAMJIN010000016.1 coordinate 19,866, forward strand.
GGCCATGTCGTTGAAGGCGGAGGCCAATGTGCCAAGCTCATCCTGGGTATCGACTTTCAATGGAAATCCGTATTCGCCCTGGCTGAATCGTTTGCTGGCTTCAAGCAGACGCGATAATCCTGTTCCAAAAGCGTGAATCATGGGTAGCACCAGTGCCATGATGAACAGCGACATGAGTACCGGAAGTGCCAAAACCAGCATGCCGCCGATAAGCGTCTGTTGTTGCGCTTGGGCGGCTATTCTCGCTTCAATCTTGTTGGTGCGACGAGTAGATCCTGCAGTGCAAGCCTGACCTGGGTGCGCAGGCGATTCAGTAGTGTGTGGCAGGATCCTGACCTGCCCTGGCTGGCGAAATCCTTTGGGCACGCTTTGTGGGCCTGTAGAAAAGTGTTGAACTGGTGACCGATTTTTGTGTGCTCATCCTGCAGGAACGGGTATGTCAGTTGATCAGCATACTGAAGCCCGGCAATTTTTCTGCCCAGATTTTCGTAGATGATTTGCCACTGACTGGGTTGAAGCCGGGCATGTGTTTCATGCAGGAGATCCAGTGTGATGATATGCAGATTGACGGTGTCGGCCTGCAGCGCTCTTATTTCTCTGTTGCGCTGCTTCTCTGTCTGTAAAATCTGATATCCCCACCATGAGGTCAGGCATGCCACGAGCATGGCGGTGAGACCGCTTGCGGCCAATAGCTTGAGTTTGGTGCGGATCATCATAGCGGTTTTACGCCTATCAGGCCGACGGCGTGGGGTATGGCTTTTGCGAGCGGGACAGGGTTCAGACGCGTCAGAAAATCGGGTATCTGTCCATTGACGAGTTCACTCTCTTGAATCTGTCCACTGGAAACGGCCCATCGTGCCTCTTCCTGTAGCGTGGTCAGCAGGCCCTGATTCAGGGTAACCGCCAGGCGCATGTTCGGCCACAATGCAGCGACGCGTTCATGTGGAAACTGGAGTCTTGTGGAAACCATGCCGATGGATTTCTGTGGGTTTTTTTCAACGTAATCGGCCCCTTTGTTCAAGGCAGCCAGTATCTTTTGCATGGCGCCGGGAAAACTGTTTATGAAGTCCCTGCTGCCTACGATGTTGTAGGTCTTGGTATAGAGTCCCGGGACGCTGAACTCCACAAGCTTGTCGGCACCGATGGTGTTCCTGGCTTTGGAGATGAAAGGGTCACGCATGGAGAAGGCGTCGATTGCGCCGGTGGCCAGTGCGCCAGGCAGTTCTTCCGCTTTCATGAAGCGGATCTTGATGTCGGCGGGATCCAGCCGGTGATAGAGTAGAAAACTGCTCAGGAAGAAATGCACGGCCGAGCCTTTCTGGGTGGCAATGGTCTTACCTTTGAGATCGGCGGGTTCACTGATACCGTGATCACGACGCGCCAACACACGGGCATCGTTGTTACTTTTTCCTATGGTGGCATACAGGCGCAGGTCGTCTCGCTTGAAGTTGGCGATGACGAAGGGGGTTTCCGCAGTAGCGGCCAGTTCCACTTCCCCCCTCATCATTGCTGCCAGCGTCCGTTTTCCACTGGGATAGGGGTGCAGGTCCAGCTTGATCCCCTGTTCCTTAAAGAATCCCAGATCTTCGGAAAGCCAGATGAGTGAAGTCTGCGTGGATTGGGGGGCGCCGAATGAGATGGACGGCAGCTGTTCCTGGTTTGTACAGGCTGTCAGCCAGAAACCGCAAAGCGTCACCAGGACAGATGAATAGAATCGGTGACGAATGGTCTTGCGGATTTCACTATGGATGAGGTTGCTCGGCTGATTTGGCATATTATTCCTTCCTGGTGCCCTGTAAGGCACAAGGCAGCGATTCGGTTGGCCTCTGAGAAAACGTTCTATGCAGGTCGATGCGTATTGCTTCAAATACTGTTCGCCTGCGGGGGGGGTATCCCGTCTAACCCGACCCCATTTTTTGTCTGTGGTTGCTGGCCCATTCAGGGAATTGTTCGCCCGGCATCGGTTTGGCAATGAAGTAACCTTGAGCTACATCACAGCCGAGGTCTGAAAGAAGATTCCATGTCTCCTGGTTCTCGATACCTTCTGCGACCACTTTCATGCCTAATTCGTGGCCCAAGAGAATGGTCATCTTCACAATGGCCAGGGCCTCCTTGTCGGATGTGGCCCGCATGACAAAGGACTTGTCGATCTTCATTTCGGAAAACGGGATACGGTGTAGCTGCTGCAGAGATGAGTAACCCGTACCAAAATCATCGATTGAGAGTTTGATCTGTTTCATTCTCAGGCGGGTTAGAATGTCGAGGGATTTGATCAGTTCCTGCATGAGAGTGGTTTCAGTCACTTCAAGGGTGACCTGGTCAGGCCCCAGGCCATATTGCCCAATCTTCACATCAATCAATTCCGGCAGATTGAGGTCTTTGAAATTACACGGCGCCATGTTGATGGCGACGCGTGTCTTCAGTCCCGCCGCCATCCACTCGCTGACTTGTTTGAATGCTTGCTGAAGCACCTCAGCCGAGAGCTTGTCCATCAATCCGGATTGTTCCGCCAACGGGATGATGATATCCGGCATAAGCAGACCGTGGGCCGGGTGGCGCCAGCGAATCAGGGCCTCGACGCCAACCAGTGAGCTATCAGAAAACCTCACTTGCGGCTGAAAATAGGGTTCCAGCTCACCATTCTTGATCGCCTGTTGCAGCTCCTGTTCAGAGGGAAATTCAAGAAATGCGGTTGTATCACGTGGTCTGTTTTTAGGCGGGAAAACAATCGTGTTGAGCATATCCTCCAGTTCTCTGTAGCGAATCGGCTTGGTCAATGTGCCGACCACATGGAGGCCCTGTTCGGAGGCGAGATTCTGTGCGGAGTGAAGCACGCCGGTGTCATAACCACTGATCAGTATGATAGAGGCATTTGAAGCCCGCTCGGCCATAGTGCGCAGGAGTTCCACTCCATCGCGTCCGGGCATGATCAGGTCAAGCACGACCAGATCAATGTCGTCCGTGAAGTACATTTCGAAGCTGTCTGGGCGGTGAATGGAGACCGCTTCGTAACCTAAAGCCAGCGCGACGTCACGTACAAACACGCCGATTTCCGGTTCGTCATCGATTACCAGCAATTTTCTCTTGTCAGTCATGGCTTGGGTTGTCTATTGCTTTGCGCAACAGCGCCTCAACCTCTTCCAGACGAAAAGGTTTGGTGAGTGTGCCCAGCAGATTCAGTCCATGTGCGGCGGCGATCTGGCCGGCGCCCCTGAGCAGGGCTTTGTCGTAACCGCTGACCATAATGATGGCGGCTTTGCACCCTTGGTCGGCCAGTGTGTCGATCAACTCAAATCCATCGATATCCGGCATGAACAGGTCGATCACGATTACATCATGGTGGGATTGGGTTTCTGCTTCCAGAAGAGCTTTTGCGCTGATTGAGGCTTCTGACTCAAAGCCGGTCATCTCACCGACATCCGCGATCAAAGCGGCCATTTCCGGGTCGTCATCAACGACAATCAGGCGCGGTTTGCTCACGATTTTCCTCCATCCAGTATCTCTCGAATTCGTTTCATCAGGTCATCTCTGCTATAGGGTTTTGTCAGAATGTTGGCGGAAAAGCGCGTCTGAGAATTTCTGGCGGCCGCCTTGTTGGTGAAGCCTGATGTGAACAATACCTTGAGGCCGGGGTTGAGTTTGTTGCTCTGTTCCGCGAGTTCATAACCGTTCATTCCGCCGGGCATTACCACATCGCTGAACAGCAGGTTGATATCGTTTATGGATTTGAGGATCGCAAGGGCTTCCGATCCCCTGGTCGCAGTATAGATTTTGTAACCTGCCTCTTCCAGGTGGTCTCTGGCCAGATCCAGTAGGTCGTTTTCGTCATCAACCACCAGGATTGTCTCATGACCTTGAGAGGATAGGGTTTCCGTAGTGTTTGTTTGTGGAGCCTGTTCCGTCTCATCAATAGTGCGAGGCAGGAAGAGCCGAAAGGTGGTGCCGATGCCTACCTCCGAATAGACTTTGACGTAACCATTGGATCGCTTGGCAAATCCATACACCATGCTCAGACCCAAGCCGGTGCCGTTTTCCGGCGGTTTGGTGGTAAAGAAGGGGTTGAATATTTGCTCCCTGATCTCCGCCGGGATGCCGCTTCCATTATCGCTTACCGCAAGTTGCAGATAGTCGCCAGGAGCAATAGTGGGGTTCAGCTCAGTATAGGCTGCGTCCAGCTGTTTGTTGGAGGTTTCTATAGTGAGTTTGCCACCCTGTGGCATGGCGTCCCGGGCGTTGAGTATCAGATTCAGCAGGGCATCCTCGAGATCGCCTGGGTCGATGCGACACAGCCAAGAGGTGTCGGCAAGTTGGAGTTCCACCTCCACCTCCGGAGTTACGGAACGGGCAATTAAACTCTCCATGCCCCGTATTACCTGATTGATGTTGGTGGGTCGGGTCTCCTGCGGCTGCTTGCGGGAAAATCCCAGCAGTTGCCGGGTCAGGTCGGCGGCTCGCAGGGTGGCCTTTGATGCGGTCTCCACCCGTTTGAGGGATTTGTCGTCATCTTTTACCAGGCGTTTAAGAAAGTCGAGATTACCGATAATAATGCCCAGCAGATTGTTGAAGTCGTGGGCGATGCCGCCGGTGAGCTGGCCGATGGCGTCCATCTTCTGGGCACGGCGTAAGGCCTGCTCGGCCTGTTTGCGTTCTGTGATGTCCTGAACCACGCCTCTCAATTTGAACGCATTGCTATGTTTATCGCATACTTGATCTGCCTGACAGTCGATCCAGCGAATATTGCCATCGGGACGCACAATGCGAAACTCCATATGATGTTTGTGGCCCCCTTTAATCGCACGTTGCAGGGATGAGAGTACAGCGTCCCTGTCCTCCGGGTGAAATCGCCTAGTCAAAAGTTCCAAGCCGGCATCATCGGTGACATCGAGGCCAAACATTCGAAATATTTCATCTGACCAGACGGCTCTCTTGCTGACAGGATCAAACTCCCAGTTTTCCAACATGCGCCATTGCCTGGGCCTCTCTGAGCAGCGTCTCCTTCTGCCTCAGATGCTGTTCTGATTGTATGCGTGCAGTGACATCGGAGATGACTGAGATAAACCCGGAAATATCTCCCTGGGCATTGCGTTGATAGTCCCAGTTGATCTCGAGTATGACTTCCCGGCCATCCCCGGTGAGATTGTGTGTAACGTAGGGCTCGGGTGGTGGTTGTTCTGCGATCAGATAGTTCAAATAGTCGCGTAGCTCCTGCTGTTGCTTGCTGTCCATCTGAAAGTCCCAGATGTGGCGGCCGATCAATTCGTTTGGTTCCAGTCCCAGAATGCGGTGGTGTGCGATGTTGCTGTAGGTAATGAGGCCTTCGGTATCGTTCTCCTCTATTCCGTGGGGAAGTGTGTTAAGGATCAGGGATAATCGCTGTTCGCTCTGGTGTAACGCCAGTTCGGCCTCTTTGCGCGCCGTAATATCCCGGCTGACCCCGATCAGTCCCAGTACTTCACCTTCGGGGCCGTAGTAGGGGGTCTTGAGTGTATCGAGCAGGACCCGCCGGCCATCTGGGTAGTCGACCCACTCATCGTTGCGCTGTGCTTCGCCGCTGGACAGCATCTGCCTGTCTTTTTCCCGAAAGAATTTCCCGAGTTCTGGATCAAACGGTTCGAGATCCGTTGAACCGATAATCTCGTTCTCCTGTCGCCCTGTAAATGTTTCGAAGGCCTTGTTGCAGCCAAGGTAGACGCTCTCTATATCCTTAAAAAAAATGAGGTCGGGGACCGAATCAATCAGTGAGCGTAGTAGTGCCTGCTTTTTCTGGAGTTGCTCTCTACTCTCCAGTATCAAAACGTAGTTGGCATTGCGCTGCCGTTCGATGAGGAAGAACAGGATTCCCCCTGTCAATCCAATCAGTATAATTGCTGTTCCCAGGGTATAGACCAGACGTTCAAACTGCCTGATCTGGACTAGTATGCCGTGCTGAATCCTTGTCTTAACATCATCGGTAATACGGAGAGTATTGGTAAAAACTTCATCGATAATTTGATCCTGCTTTGCGCCGGCCAGACTGTTTATTTTCATTGCATCAAGACGATCCAGTCCAACCACTTCCAACCGGTCAATCTGACCCAGCGTCTTGAGTATCATGGATCGGAGAATTGGGGCATCGAGCGCCTGAAAGGCCCCTTTTGGGTTTTCTCCTCCCTCCAGCATGGCGTTGGCGTACCATCGCGCCTTGTTGAGATGTTGCCAGACTTGCTCCTTGTCCACTTTTGAATCATTTTGCGCCAGCTCCTCAAGCCACAGGTGGTAAAGGCTCAGTTCATACTTGATCTCCATGACGGCATCAATCAGGGGGGCGTTCTTCTTGGCGATTCTGAGGGCGATGCCTGACGATGAGATGAGGAGGAGCATGGCAGTCACCATGATCAGGGTCACGATCACAATCGTACGCAGTGGTGATTTGATTGTTGTTGTCACCGAATTATGGCTCCTGCTGTATTTCTGTTAGCGGCGCATTTAAAAAATCAACCATCCAGTACCTTTCTTACCTGCCTGGCCAGTTCGGCTTTACTATAGGGTTTGCTCAAGAGGGTGGTGGAAAAGCGCGCCTGGCCATTTTTGGCTACCGCCTTCCTGGTAAAGCCCGATGCAAGCAGTATCTTCAGCTCTGGTTTGTTGGTTGTAGCCTGTTCGGCCAGTTCATAGCCGTTCATGTCGCCAGGCATCACCACGTCGCTGAACAGCAGGTCGATCCGTTTTGTTTCAGCCAGTGTTTGTAGTGCCTGACTGCTGTTCTCTGCAACAAGTGTCCGGTAGCCGAGTGATTCAAGATGCTCTCTGGCAAGCTCAATCAGATCTCTTTCGTCGTCTACGATCAGAAGGGTTTCAGTGCCTCTGGGCAATTTCGTCTTTTTATTTGCCAATGAGGTGAGTTCCTGAATCTGATGGCCAGAACGGGGTAGATAGAGGTGAATGGTAGTGCCGATGCCAGGTTCGGAGTAGGCTTTGATATAGCCCTTGGAGCGTTGCACGAAACCATACACCATACTCATGCCCAGGCCGGTGCCTTCGCCTTCTGGTTTGGTGGTGTAGAAAGGCTCAAAAATATGTTCGAGCGCATCCGCCTGGATGCCGCCGCCATTGTCGCTTACGGCCAGTTGGATGTAGTCGCCCTGATCGACGATGGGGTTTTGCTCTTCATAGATGGTGTCGAGCGACCGATTCTGGGTCTCGATGGTGAGTTTGCCGCCATTGGGCATGGCGTCCCGTGCGTTGAGGATCAGGTTCAGCAGGGCGTCCTGCATGTCGCCCCGGTCGATGTCGGTCAGCCAGAGTTCATCCGTCAACGCTACCTCCACCTCCACCTCTGGTGTGACTGAACGGGTGATTAGAGTGTCCATCTCCTTGATGACCTGGTTCAGATTGGTAGTGACGATATTTTTGGCCTCTCGTCTGGAGAAGCCGAGCAGCTGCTTGGTCAGGTCTGCTGCACGCAGGGCTGCCTTGGTTGTGGTATGCACCCGTTTTCTGGCCTTCTCGTCATCAGCTACCAGTTGTTGGAGAAAGTCGAGATTGCCGAGCATGATGCTTAGTAGGTTGTTGAAATCGTGGGCGATGCCACCCGTGAGCTGGCCCACCGCCTCCATCTTTTGCGCCCTCCGCAGGCTCTCTTCGCTCTTCAGCCGTTCGGTGATATCGAGGAAAGTCGCCACTGCCCCCACGACTTCACCGTCCCGTCGGATCGGATGGGCGGAGAACTCCACCGGAAAACTGCTGCCATTCCGGCGCCAGAAGATGTCTTTGGTTGCAAGGGTTGCCTGACCGTCTCGCCAGGCGCTGGCGATGAGACATTCATCCAATGAACGGGCTGTGCCGTCCGTCTTGGTATGATGCATTATGGGGTGCATCTCTTTGCCGACCAATTCGCCGGCATGCTGATAACCCAGTATCCGAAGACAGGCCGGATTAACAACAGTGCAGCGCCCGTCAGCATCCAGGCCATAGATCGCTTCAGCGGTGGAATCGAGCAGATCCCGGACCTGTTGTTCGCTCTCCCGGCGCGACGACTCGGCTGTCTGGCGCTGTTCCGCCATGTCATTGAGAGCAGAGGCGAGGTCGCACAACTCATCGTGTCCCTGAACCGGCACCCGGGCATCGTAATCACCCCTGGCCAGATTGCCCGCCACCGACCGGATCATAGTCAGTCGGCGGGTGACCCATCTGCGCAGCAGCCAGGCGCCGAAGGTAAAGGCGAAGGCAAAGGCGAAGGCAAAGGCGAACAGGTGTCCCCACATTTCAGTAATGCGTTGGGCCAACACCTCGTCCTCGATGAAATGGGCGGGTAGCTTGATACTCATCAGTCCGCGCAGATCGCCCAGCTGGTAGTCATACGATGCGGCGTATGTTTCGCGGATGGTTGATGGTGCTTCGTCACGTTTCCCGTGGCACTTCAGACAGTACGCCTCGATCCAGATGGGACTCGAGAAGTGGAAAAAGGATTGACCCTGTGAGTTCTTGAAGGGGGTCAGGCGTTCTTTCTCCTTTGGGTTGGCGCGAAACCAGGCCATCGCCTCCAGTTCGATTTCGTCCGCCTGATTGTCAGGGTTACGGGGGCGGTCGGAGACGTTGTTGAAGCTCAGTCCGCTGTCGCTCCAGTTCAGGAAATCATTGGAGATCCGGTTCATGGCGTGGGCAGGCAGAAAACCGAGGGTTTTCTTGTTCAGCGGCAGGCCGCTGTCGATGAACTGATGGTGATAGATCCGGCGGGTGGCCATCAGGACCCCTCGGATCTCCAGCGCATCCTGACGCAGATTTGCCAGCATCTGCTCACGAGTTTGCTGGTAGCCGATGATCTCCACCAGGGTAAAGGTGGCGATTAGCACCGAACCGAAAGCGAGCAGTAGTTTTGACTGAAGCTTCATTGCTTACAACATGTTGTCCATAGCTGCTTATAGGAGAATAGAAGCATTGGTGGCTTTGGGCAACAGTCATCAGAATGTGGTGATGTTGTATTTTACTGATATTCCTCAACCTTCTTCCTGCTGGAGGGGATTTGGCGTTGTTGCGATAGTCTGGGAATCAGGCCATTGGAAGGGGCAAACTGCCAAGGTTAAAGAGCCATCGATATCTGCCAAGTGTCTCATGCAAAAGGAGGCGTTCTCGGATGCCTCCTGTGCAGAGGTTGAGGGGGCGGAGTCAAGCCGCCTCAACCTCGTTCTCGTTGTTTTAACTCCCATTATTTGTGTGGTTTGATTCCGGCCTCTGGCATATATTCATCTGGTAGGGTGCGCCCTGCGGACCAGGCTGCCAACGTGGAAGTTTGAGGCTGGTTCGTATATCATGAGAAGTTCCCTGTGCGGCTCAGCCCGCTTTGTTACCCGGAGTGAAAGAAAAGATGGCTCGCGTTACCGTTGAAGATTGTCTCGATTACGTGGATAACCGGTTTGATCTGGTCCTGCTGGCTACCAAGCGTGCCCGGCAGCTGGTCAATGGCGTGGAGCCGCTGATACCTTGGGAAAATGACAAACCGACGGTGGTGGCGCTGCGGGAAATTGGCGATGGTCTGATCACCCACCAGGACGTGGATGCCGCAAATAGGGCGAAACAGGATGCCGTGGTTGATGACGGGGCTGTGTTCGATGCCTCTCCAATGGTACAGCCTGGCGCATAATTCTCCCTGTTTACACCGCAGGCCAAATCCCCCTTGGATTTGATCTTGCATATAGGAGGGAAATCGGCACAGAATCCATCATAGATATGGTGGAGTGCTGAATGACTAACCGGCTTAATCAAACCGGCCCCCGGCTGGATGCTGATCAGGAAAAACCCCGTTTTCTGATCAGTGATCTCTGCGTCTATCTGGAAAGTTATCTCGACTCCGATCAGGTGCGCGAGGTCTATCGCGCCTATCTGTTCGGTGCCGAAGCCCACTCCGGCCAACACCGCAAAACCGGTGAGCCCTATATCTATCACCCGGTCGCCGTGGCGCGCATACTCGCTGAGATGCGTATGGATCACAACTGTCTGATGGCGGCGATTCTGCATGATGTCATTGAGGATACTCCCACCGCCAAAGAGCAGTTAGCCGGTACCTTCGGTGTTGAGATTGCCGAGTTGGTGGACGGTGTCAGCAAGCTTTCCAAGATCGATTTTCAATCCCAGGCCGAGGCGCAGGCCGCCAGTCTGCGTAAGATGCTGCTGGCGATGACCAAGGATATCCGGGTCATCATGATCAAACTCGCTGACCGCCTGCACAATATGCGCACCCTGGGAGTGATGCGTCCGGAGAAGGCACGCCGTATCGCGCGCGAAACCCTGGATATCTATGCGCCAATCGCCAACCGTTTGGGCATCAACAGCGTCCGCCTGGAGCTTGAGGATTTGGGGTTTGCCGCGTACTGGCCGATGCGCTACAGGGCGCTCAGGCAGGCGGTGAGCGAATCGCGCGGGCAGCATAAGGAGTTGGTCGCGAATGTGGAGGCTGCGCTGCTCAACCGTCTTGTGCAGGAAGGGATGGATGGGCAGGTCTACGGGCGGCAAAAACATCTCTATAGCATCTACCGCAAGATGCAGGAGAAAAACATCACCTTCTCCGATGTGGTGGATGTCTTTGCTTTTCGCATCATCGTCGACCGGCTCGATACCTGCTATCGTGTTCTTGGCGCCATACACAATCTCTACAAACCGATGCCGGGCCGCTTCAAGGATTATATTGCCATCCCCAAGGCCAATGGCTACCAGTCGTTGCACACCGTATTGTTCGGACCGCAGGGCATTCCCATCGAGATACAGATCCGTACCGAAGAGATGGACCGGCTTTCAGAGTCGGGCATTGCTGCCCACTGGATGTATAAGTCAGGGGACTCCGGTGGCATTGCGATGAGTACCCGTGCCTCAGACTGGTTGCAGAACCTGCTTGAGATGCAGCAGGGTGTCGGTGATTCGGTGGAGTTCCTTGAGCATGTCAAGGTAGATCTATTCCCGGATGAAGTCTATGTCTTCACCCCTCGTGGCCGTATTTTGGTATTGCCGAAAGGTGCTACGGTGGTCGATTTTGCCTATACAGTTCATACGGATGTAGGTAATACCTGCGTAGCTGCGCGGGTCGACCGGCGCCTGGTTCCGCTGCGTACCCGGCTGCGCAATGGTCAGACTGTCGAGATCATCAATGCCGAAAATGCCACCCCGAGTCCTGCCTGGCTCAACTATGTGGTGACAGGCAAAGCCAGGGCCAATATCCGGGCATTTCTGAAGAATCTTCAGGGCCAGGTTGCGGTTGATCTGGGTCGGCGACTACTTGAAAGAGAGCTTCAACGGTTCCAGATCAGCCTGGATGCGCTGGGAGAAGAGAAGATACAGCAGGTGCTGGAAGAGTACCGCCTGGAGAGTCAGGATGATCTGTTGGCGGAGATCGCCCTGGGTAACCGCATGCCTTTGCTGATAGCAAGACGTCTGGCAGGGGAGGATTTGGCAACGTCGGTTGAGACGGCGGATACTCCAGGAGCGGAGTCGGCAGGGGAGCTCTCCATCAAGGGCACCGAAGGCATGGTGGTCAGCTTTGCCAATTGTTGTCGGCCGATCCCCGGCGATCCTGTGATGGGGGTGTTCAATCCGGGCAAGGGTATTGTTATCCACAGGCATGGGTGTCGAAACCTGGGTGAATTCAACAAACAGGGCCACAACTGGATTGAGGCACAGTGGGAGTCGGATATTGAGGCTGAGTTTGCCACGGAGATCCGGGTTGAGGCGGGCAATCGCCGGGGTGTGCTGGGTACGGTGGCCGCGACGATTTCGGAACAGGGATCCAATATAGAAAATGTGACTTCCCAGGAGCGGGATGGCCTCTTCTCCACGCTGGTATTTGTCATTACAGTGAAAGACCGGGTACATCTGGCCAAAATCATGCGCAGTCTTCGGGTTGTTCCCTCCGTATTGAAGATATCGAGACAGAGTATTTAGTGCCCGTCTGGAAACCCGCATCTAACCACAAAGGACACGAAGAGCACGAAGGCAAAAGATTGATTAACCATGAATTTTCTTCGTGTTCTTTGTGCGCTTCGTGGTGAAAACAGTGTTTCCGGACGGGCACTATTTAGGTACCTATCCACTCTGCCTTTGTAGGCGCGTTATAGGGTTTCTGCGTGCCTGGACGGGAACAGAGGCCAATCGATCTGAATCGTTATATATTTAGAACCTTATCCAACCTTGTCAGGAGTTGTTCCAATGAGTCGAGAGATTATTCGCACCGATCAGGCACCCCAGGCTATCGGAACCTATTCACAGGCAGTGAAGTGCGGCACTACGGTCTACCTCTCTGGACAGATTCCGCTGGTGCCTGAAACCATGGAGATGGTGGGAGGGGATGTCGAAATGCAGATCCGCCGGGTATTTGATAATCTGCAGGCGGTGGCGCGTGCTGCAGGCGGCACGCTTGCCGACGTGGCAAAATTGAATGTTTTTCTCACGGATCTCAGCCATTTTCCCGTGGTGAATCAGGTGATGGCTGAGTATTTCAGTGAACCCTATCCAGCGCGCGCCGCCATTGGTGTTGCCGTCCTGCCGAAGGATGCCGCTGTGGAGATGGATGCGGTGATGGAGCTGTAACTGTTCAGCAAGGATGCCGCTTCCGCTACGCTTGAACCGGCCTACAGTGGTAACTTAGCGTAGCGGAATTCGTAAAGACAAGGTGTAGGCCTGATCAAGCGTAGCGGATCGGGCAGTGATCGTAAGAAAAGACAATAGTCAGTCAATTGCACAGGAGATTACACTAATGAAGAAACGTCGGTTATTTATCAAGAGCGGCATTGCCGCATTGGTTTTCTCTCTGGGTCTGTCCGCGCCGGTGAGCGCAGCAAAACGGTATGTGTTCAGCGGGGGGCCTGCAGGCGGTACATTTCAGGTGGTTGCCAATGCGGTTCAGGTCTACGGTCCGGTAAAAAACAACAAGGCCTACAAGGTCAAGGCCCAGTCCTCCGCAGGTTCAGTGGAGAATCTTCGCAAGGTGAATAAAGGACGGGCGCACTTTGGCGTGGTCTATTCAGGGCATATCTACCTTGGTCGTGAAGGCCGGCTGAAGAATGACAAAAATAAGTATGAAAACGTCCTGGCACTCTCCTATCTTTATGGTGCCCCTGCCCAGTTGGTGGTGCGTAAGGGTTCCGGCATCAAAAGCATCAAGGACCTCGAGGGCAAGAAGGTGGGCGTGGGTAATGCGGGCTCAGGCGCATTCGCCAACTGCGAACTCTTTTTCAGCCATTTGGGAGTGTGGGATAAGGTCGAACGAAACGCCATGGGTTATAATGATGCCGCCTCGGCATTCGGCAATAATCAGCTGGATGCCTTCTGGCTCTTTACCGCTTTTCCCAGTGGTGCGGTGATCATGGCGGCACAAACCAATGACATCGATCTCATTGATCTCAGAGCCGATGCGAATTCGAGTGGTTTCTTCAAACGTTATCCCTACTTTTCTGAACTCTCGGTGCCTGCGGGTACCTACAAAGGGGTGGATTACGAGACACCCTCCTTTCAGGATTCATCGCTTTGGGTAGCCAATGCCAAGGTGCCGGAAGATGTCGTGTATGACATGTTGTCAAAGGTCTATACCGATGAGGGGCTGGCACACATGCGAAGTCAGAAGAAAACCTTCAAGGAGATGAGCATCTCTACCGGCGTCAACGGTATCGTCACACCGATGCATCCGGGGGCAGAGAGGTTCTGGAAAGAGAAGGGCATGCTGTAAATGCCAGCGTGTAGGTCGGGTTAGCGATAGCGTAACCCGACAGGTTTGCGATTTTGTTGGGTTACGCTGCGCTAACCCAACCTACACCGACTCATTTACGGAAGAAGTACCGATATGTTCGAAAAACTGCACAAGATTGAGCAATGGCTGTTCGATATCCTGGCGGTTTTTCTGGTGCTTTTCTACTCCTACTCTGCAGTATTGGATCCGGCGGCCACTCAGTATCACCGTGGTATCTATATTATTATTACCTATGTCCTGGTGTTTCTGCTTTATCAATCGAAGAGCCGGATCGGCAGGGGTATCGACTATCTTTTGATCCTGCTGTCCATTGCCACTATCGGCTACTGGATGTTCAACTTTGAAGTGATAAATTATCGTGCCGGTGCGGAGACGGAACTCGATAAAATAATCGCAATGGTCGGTGTGCTGCTGGGCGTCGAGCTGGCGCGCAGAGTGGTGGGCAATATCTTCGTCATTATAGGCAGCATCATGCTCTTGTACGGGGTCTATGGCGACTATATGCCGGACCTTATCTCCCATGCCGGAGATACCTTTCCCGATCTCTGTACCAGTATCTTCTATAAGAGCGATGGTGTCTTCGGCATCATGGCCAACGTTCTGGCCACCTATATCCTGCTGTTCGTGGTGTTCGGCGCCTTTCTGGAGAAGAGTGGCGCACAGCGTTTCTTCATCGATTTTCCCCTGGCTGCAGTGGGCCATAAACTGGGTGGGCCCGCCAAGGTGTCGGTCATTGCCAGCGGTCTGTTCGGGTCCATCTCCGGCAGCGCCATCGCCAACACGGTATCCACCGGTGCCTTCACTATTCCGATGATGAAGAAGGCGGGTTTTAAACCCCATGTGGCGGGGGCGATTGAGCCGGCTGCCTCCATCGGTGGAATGTTCATGCCGCCCATCATGGGTGCGGGCGGTTTTATCATGGCCGAGATGACAGGTCTGCCCTATTCGCAGATCATGCTGGTGGCTCTGTTTCCCGCCTTGATGTACTTCTTCAGTGTCTTTGTCATGGTTCACTATGAAGCGAAGAAGTACAACATCGTGGGTGAGCGTTCCGCCGAGAGCGCGATGGAGATTCTCAAGAAGGAGTGGTTCTATATACTGCCTCTGGCGGTGATCACTGTCCTGATGCTGATGGGTTATTCGCCGGGTTATGCGGCGATCCTCGGTATCGTTACCTCTATTGCCATCAGTTGGTTCAGGAAGGAGACCCGCATCGGGCCAAAGGGTTTCTTGATTAGCACGAATGTTCAGCAAGCCGCAGCCATGTCTCGGGACGTGGTGAAGTCGTTGCAGCAGCCCGAAGCAAACGAGGTAGCATGGCTCTGAGG
>JAMJIN010000517.1:0-1230 GCA_036784775.1 Chromatiales bacterium
ACCCTTCCCTGCCACCTGTGTTGGACAACATAATAAACTGTTGTGATTAATATGCAGTTTTGATATGTCGTTGCAAACAACTTACTTTATATGGATTGTTTGTCTGAATAAAAGTCGCCAGGCACCATAGCGGCAATTTTCTTGCAAAACTAGCAAACAATCTAGCTAAATGGTGGTGATCTTTTCGTAACATGACGTATATTTACTTCCACATATTTATGCGTCCATTTTTTCTGTAATTTGTATACAAGAATCAGTCGGATAGGTTTTAGAACCCATGTTTGCACCAACACGTCAGCAGACACAAATTTAGAGTTTTTTCATTTGTTTTGCAGGGGGTGGAGAGTGGACATTTATTGTAGGGGAAGCGAAGCGAAGCTGATAATACGTTGGTTATGAACATGAACTAATCAAGATCGCATTTTGTGTAAAATTATGTAAGCGATGAGCCACATCCCTTGTGGGATTGGAACGGGTGCACATATGATTGAACCGGTTCTGACGCACAACACGTGTACAGCACGCTCGTACCTCGTGAACATCACGTGCACAGCACGCAGAACAATACCAAATAAGGACATGCAGCTGGCGTGACTTCGTTCGAACGTTCCAGAAAGCGGCGGTGTTTTTTTTTACCTTGACCTTTTTACCTCGCGGTGTTTTTGCAGACTCGTGTCATTATAGGCAACGCAACGCGTTCAAAGAGTACGATTAAGAGACGAACACTGGTAATATTGACAATGTGGACATGTTGTGAAAGCCGTAACGTGTCCAAAGGGTAACATTAAGAGACGAACCCTGGTAATATTGACAATGTGAACCTGTTGTGAAAGCCGCATTCAAAGAGGAACGGAGCACGTACTTGTAACATTGTTGCTGATTGTCGCGGTTGCAACGTGGTTACCAATAATATCCTTTGATCTCGCAGCACGGTTTACCGCGGTATTACCAAGGCGTTTCACGATGCTAATTTTCATACGGAAGGGTTCAGAAAACAAATAAAACTTATGTAACCGTAACATCCTCCTAAACACGCGTTAGAACACTCATTCGCTTGTAAAGGGGCGTTATTCTAGTACACGGGAACTGCAAAATACGCGTTCGCGTTTTATAACAATAAACAAACACGCGTAGAACTTATCGAAACCACATATTCGTATGCAACGAATTCGCTATGGTTATATACAAATCGTTGATGATATATATATATATATATATATATATATATGA
>JAMJIN010000518.1:0-1230 GCA_036784775.1 Chromatiales bacterium
TAAATATATTAATTACAAATTGTTTAATTCAAAGCATTAGTACATTATCTTTTGATACTAAACATTCAAACTTTATATTTTCACCCCATGAATGTTTTTTGGTTCTTTTCCTCTGATAGACCAAGTCTTCAGTCTTCAAGTATATACTGCTAAAAAGTAATAATTTACTATCCTGCAGTTTGTAACGTCATCTCGCAAGGTGGGGTGATCTAAAACGTTTGTACGCACAATAAAATTGTGCAGTTCAGGGTAAAAATGGATTTCTACAATGACTTAATAACTTTGAGGGTGCCTTTCTGAAATGTTTCTGCCGTTGGTGCAGTGACTGCTTCCTGGGTGAGCGAATTCCACATCGGGATAGAGCAAACATAGAACGAGTGCTGGTGACAATGATGGTAGACAAAGTGATGCAAACTTGGCCATAAAGCTAATTCCACATTGGGATAGAGCAAACATAGAACGAGTGCTGGTGACAATGATGGTAGACAAAGTGATGCAAACTTGGCCATAAAGCTAATTCCACATTGGGATAGAGCAAACATAGAACGAGTGCTGGTGACAATGATGGTAGACAAAGTGATGCAAACTTGGCCATAAAGCTAATTCCACATTGGGATAGAGCAAACATAGAACGAGTGCTGGTGACAATGATGGTAGACAAAGTGATGCAAACTTGGCCATAAAGCTAATTCCACATTGGGATAGAGCAAACATAGAACGAGTGCTGATACACTAAAGTGTTGGTTGGACGAGTACCTCGTATGTGGGGTGACCAGGCGCAAGTAGCATACTCAAACGTCGGTTGGACGAGTACCTTGTATGTGGGGTGACCAGGCGCAAGTAGCACATTTTAGTGTTGGTTGGATGAGTACCTTGTATGTGGAGTGACCAGGCGCAAGTAGCATACTCGAGTGCTGGTTGGACGAGTACCTCGTATGTGGGGTGACCAGGCGCAAGTAGCATACTCAAACGTCGGTTGGACGAGTACCTTGTATGTGGGGTGACCAGGTGCAAGTAGCATACTCGAGTGCTGGTTGGACGAGTACCTCGTATGTGGTGTGACCAGGTGCAAGTAGCACATTTTAGTGTTGGTTGGACGAGTACCTTGTATGTGGTGTGACCAGGTGCAAGTAGCACATTTTAGTGTTGGTTGGACGAGTACCTCGTATGTGGTGTGACCAGGTGCAAGTAGCACATTTTAGTGTTGGTTGGACGAGTACCTTGTATGTG
>JAMJIN010000159.1:0-9180 GCA_036784775.1 Chromatiales bacterium
TGGCCATGGCGGTCTCCTCATTTGGCTTCAGGTTCAGTATGCGCCACCCACTGACTCAATAGCTGAGCCTCAGGGGTAATCAGGAAGGCCATTAATAACCCTCGTCGCTATAGCCATCATCGATGTAGTTTTCGAACTTTGTATATTTTCCGAGGAAAGTGAGGCGCGTCGTGCCGATGGGACCGTTACGCTGTTTGCCGATAATGATCTCCGCCAAACCTTTGTCCGGACTGTCTTCATTGTAGACCTCATCCCGATAGATGAAGACGATCAAATCCGCATCCTGCTCGATGGCTCCTGATTCACGCAGGTCTGACATGATGGGACGTTTATTGGTGCGAGACTCCAGACTTCGATTGAGCTGTGACAGCGCCATGACAGGCACCGACAACTCTTTGGCCAATGCCTTGAGAGAGCGGGAGATGGCAGATATCTCATTGGTGCGGTTATCCCCCTCACCCGGCGCCTGCATCAGTTGCAGATAGTCGAGTACGATCAGTCCCAGATCGGGATTTTCCCGCTTGAGGCGCCGGGCGCGGGCTCTCACCTCGGTTGGCGACATAGCCGGCGTATCATCGATAAACAGCTTGGTCTCCGCCAACATACTGACTGCGGATGTCAGGCGGGGCCACTCATCATCCTCCAGCTTGCCGGTACGCACACGCAGTTGATCGATGTGTCCCAGTGAGGACATCATGCGCATCGCCAGCGAATCCCCCGGCATCTCCATGCTGAAGACAGCAACCGCTTTTTTTCCCTTGATCGCCACATTCTCCGCAACATTCATGGCAAAAGTGGTCTTGCCCATGGACGGCCGGCCAGCAACGATAATCAGGTCTGCGGGCTGCAGCCCGGAGGTCATTGCATCAAAATCGGTGAAACCTGTACTTTCACCGGTGATCGGCTCGTCCTGCTGAAACAGCGCCTCGATCCGGTCTACCGCCTTGGTCAGCAGCGACTTTATCGGACTGAATCCCCCGCCACCTTTGGAGCGCTGCTCCGCAATCTCAAAAACCTTGCGCTCGGCGTTATCGAGCAACTCAGCCGAGCCCCGGCCCTGTGGATGAAAAGCACTATCTGAAATCTCCGTACCAACGGAGATCAAGTGCCGCATCACAGAATATTCACGCACGATACCGGCGTAAGACTTGATATTGGCTGCGCTGGGAGTCTCTTCAACCAGTCGAACCAGATAGGGCAGGCCGCCCGCATCCTCCAAAGCCCCTTGTTGCTCCAGGGTCTCGGCCAGGGTGACGACGTCAAACGGCTGGCTATTCTCTGCCAGCGAGGCAATGGCCCCGAAGATCAGTCGATGCTCCTTGCGATAATAATCGTCCTGCACCACCAAGTCTGCCACCTGATCCCAGGTGGCATTATCGAGCATCAGCGCTCCAAGCACCGACTGTTCACCCTGAATCGAATGTGGAGGAACCTTCAGGGCTTCAGCAGCATGATCCGGGTAATCGGCAATCTCTTGTGGATAATCGGGTTCAGACATTTGTCTCAAGCAGGCTGTGATCGGGCTGACATATTACCATCCAAAGCGATCGATTTTCAGTACGCCACAAACACGAATGCCCCGGCGAGTGCATGACCGGCCGGGGCAATGATAGAACGCCGAAAGAACTTACTCTTCGGGAACGATCGTCAGTTTGATAACCGCGTTGACGTCGGCATGCAGATGGATGTCCACCTCATATTCGCCGGCAACACGATAGGGGCCATTCGGCAGACGGACTTCCTGTTTCGAAATCTCGCCGCCTGCAGCCTCGACAGCGGCTGTAATATCGGCAGTACCGACGGAACCAAAGAGCTTGCCCTCATCACCCGCCTTGTGGCTGATGCTGATGGAGAGCGTCTCCAGTTTCTCTTTGCGGGATTCGGCTGAAGCCAGCTTTTCGGCAGCATCCTTTTCCAGCTCGGCACGACGCGCCTCGAAAGCCGCCAGATTATCGGCAGTAGCCGGTACGGCACGGCCGGAAGGAATAAGGAAGTTCCGACCAAAGCCTGACTTCACGTTTACTTTGTCACCCAGATTTCCCAGGTTATCAACTTTCTGCAACAGAATAATTTCCATTGTTCTCACCCTTAAATAAGGTCAAATGTCTTTCTCAGCCGGTTTTTATTTCTTTGCAAACCGAACACGAAAATCTACCCAGATGTCCATCAATCCAATAGTCGTCAGAACCATCACGAATTGTGGCATCAAAACAATCAACAAAAAGTACAAACCAACCAGCAAGAGCCGTCCCGAAGATCGCCCTGCCAGGCTGCCATGCGCCACCGCCAGCCCCTGCAGAAACAAAATTGCCATCAACAGCAACCCCAGGTAGCGCGCCAGCTCAGGCGTCTGTTCCGCCGGCACCAACAGCACCACCAATACGGGGATACCAAGCACAGCAAAAGCCTTCTGCAGCCGGAAGCTGTGAAACTCCTCCCGGAACCCTCCCGGGTTGAACAGCAGAGCTTGCCACCATCGCGCCAGAAAGAGACTGAACGCCAGTTGCAGGAAGATGCCGGACGCAATCACTCCGGCCATCCATCCCGCCATGCGTTCGACCACTTCCCCACTCTGGGTCGAGTCAAACAGACCAGCTTGCTCAAACTGCTCAGCCAGCGGCTGAAGCTGTTCTTTCCACTGAGCCACGGGGTCGCCGAACATCAGGTACTGCGCCACAATGGCCAGCACTCCGAAAGCCAGTGCAGTCTGGATCGTCAGGCTTAGAGAGCGATTGCTTCTCAGCATCACCCCCAGCAGACAGAGCGGTAACCACTGGAGTAACAGAAAACCCAATGACGGCAAAGGATTACCAAAGGCAACCCCCATCATGACTCCGCAAGCGATGGTCGCAAACAGACTGATTTTCAGTCCTGCACCCGCCCCTTGGCGCAGAGTAACGAGGCCCACGACCGCCGCACTCAAAATCCCTAGCAGGGGCATTATCAGAGAGAGCATCGCCAGCACGGTGGTTACCATCACCGCCTGGGAAGGCCCCCGCATCACAAAGGATGCCAACCCCTTCATTCAGACTTCTCCTGCTGGTTGGTCAGATACCTCAGTGCGTGTCAGTGTATGGCAGCAACGCCAGGAAGCGGGCCCGCTTGATGGCGGTGGCCAGCTGACGCTGATACTTAGCCTTGGTACCGGTAATCCGGCTCGGCACAATCTTGCCGCTCTCACTGACGTAGGCCTTCAACAGATTGAGATCCTTGTAATCGATCTCTGTGATGCCTTCAGCAGTAAAACGGCAGTACTTTTTACGACGAAAATAACGCGCCATAGTCTATATCCTCTTGATAATCCTGTGAGTTATTTGGCGTCCGCAGAAGCTTCTTCGGGCTTCTCGCCCGCAGACTCGCTGGGCTTATCACCCGCAGACTCTCTAGGCTTATCACCGGCAGACTCTCTGCGCTTATCACCCGCCGACTCTTCGCTTTCATCCTGAGCCTTAGCCAGGTGCGAGGACTCAGTGATGGCTTCATCGCGACAGATAATCATGTTGCGCAATACCGCGTCATTGAAACGAAATGCGCTCTCAAGCTCATTAAGTGCTTCTCTGCCGCACTCTATGTTCATCATCACGTAGTGCGCTTTGTGGATTTTGTTGATGGGATAGGCCATCTGGCGACGCCCCCAGTCCTCCAAACGGTGAATCACACCCTCTGTGGCTTCGATACCAGCGCGATAACGCTCGATCATGGCAGGGACCTGCTCACTCTGGTCTGGATGGACCAGAAACACAACTTCATAGTGCCTCATTGTTTCTCCTTTCGGTCATAGGCAGCCTCCCGCATTTGCGGTGAGGCAAGGAGTGGCACCCGGATATCGGGTACCGGGAAAACCGCGCATTTTACATAGAAGGGGGGTTCTCCGCAACCAACGCAGTTTCTGCAGTTCACGAAGGAGGAAAATAAAGCATAAAGATTCCCCCTCTTCCGCCGCTCCATTAGAATGCAAACAACTCCAACTGCAGGAACCTCAAGCTCGATGTCCGATTCCGTCAATGACTGGGTACGCCGTCTCCACACTGATCCGCTACCGGCACTGCAGCAGACTCTGAAACAGGTCAGAGAGCTGCTGAACAGCGTTTCAGGCAGTCACGCCACTATCAGTAAGCTGATAGAACGCGATCCCGGATTCAGTCTGGCCATCTTCAGACAACTCAGCACCCTATCCAACAAGTCACCGCGGGAGCCTATTACAAAAATTGCCAACGCTATCCCCCTGCTCGGCATGGACGCCATCGAACGCACAACCCTCGAATTGCCGATTCTTGAAGACCTGCTCAAGGGGCCAGCGAGACGCGGACTCCTTGGTTGCTACAGCAGAGCCGCACATGCCGCCATCTACGCTGCAAATCTCGCAGAACGTTTGGGACATCATCATCCGGAAGCATTCGCCAATGCCGCGCTGCTGCACGATATTGGCGAAATGGCTCTCTGGGTCGCAGAGCCCGACACCATGAAAAACATGCAGGCGCGCATCAGGCAGGGTGACGGGCACGAGGATGCCGCGCTGGAAGTATTGGGATTCACCCTGGAAGAGTTGAACTTGGGACTGGGAAACCGCTGGGAACTTCCAGAGCTGGTACAAGAGTCCCAAGGCCTCTTCAACAGCTATCAGCCACGCCCTCTGACAGTGATGATGGCTGCTGCTGTTGCCAAAACCACGGCATCGGGTTGGAACAGCCATGATGCCAGTGACAAACTGGAGCTGCTGGCTGAATTCATCGGGATCAGTGAAGCGCAAGCATCCACCTACCTGCATCAACTGGCTGTAACTGCAGCCAACCAGTTGCAGTCACTGCCCCTGCCGCTACCTGCCTTCAGGCTGATCCAGGCCGGAGCGACAAGGAAGCTAAAACCTCAGGTGCCGGTGACAAAGATTGAGCAACCCCAGGGAAATCGCCAGGCAGTGGAACATCCTCCCACTAGCGACAAATTACCGCAGGCAAAACCAAAAACCAATCCTTTACAGACGCTTCTGACCCGCACCCTCCATGCCCTGTGTGATGAACACGGTCTGGAGAGAACTATGTTCGCCATGCTCTCCCCAGACCGAAAAACACTGAAGGCACGATTTATCGTGGACAAAAGCAGCGGCGCTTCATTAAAAACCTTCGAGGTCGACCTGCACTCCCCCAATCTCTTCTCAATACTGATGAGGAAACCCCAAGCCTTGTGGCTGAACCCGGACAATCTGGTAAAATACCTCCCTTCGATCCCTGAATCGGCCGTTCGAATCGTCTGTAGCAGTGGCTTTTTCATCATATCTGTCTTCATCAAAGACAAACCAATTGGTGTATTCTAT
Source organism: Chromatiales bacterium (assembly GCA_036784775.1). Classification (GTDB taxonomy): domain Bacteria; phylum Pseudomonadota; class Gammaproteobacteria; order Chromatiales; family Chromatiaceae; genus QGON01. The sequence goes on from JAMJIN010000159.1 coordinate 5,312, forward strand.
GCTGACGTGGCCTGCACTGGCGGGAGCCTGAATACGAATCAGTTCAACAATTTCAAAACCACATGCCGTCGTGCCATGCAGGAACTGACCCGCTAAATGCTTGATTCAGATCATTGTCCAGCCCGGACGACCCGATAGGATATATCGGTTTAGCATAAACAACTTATCCACCTGTGACACAACAGATCGCCTATACAATCGGCAACTGCCGTTACGTCAGCATCAATGACCGTTGCACCCTGGAGTGCACCTTCTGCCCTAAAACTCAGGGCAGCATGCGGGTGCATGAGTTCGATCTCACCATGAACCACCGTCCTGACGCACAGGAGATAATCGACGCCATCGGCGCCCCGGAACAGTACGATGAGGTTGTCTTCTGTGGTTTCGGCGAGCCCACCCTGCGGCTGAATGTGTTGCTGGAAGTGGCTCGTGCAGTCAAAGATCGGGGGGCGCGCGTGCGGGTCAATACAGACGGGCTATCCAACCTTGTGCATAAAGACAATACCCTGCCGGCTCTGGGTGAGTGCGTCGATGCCTTCTCGGTCTCAATGAACGCGCAAAACAAGGCAGTCTATGATTTACACTGCTGCCCCAATCTGCCGGGTTCTTATGAGGCGATGTTGGATTTTCTGAAAGCCGCCCCCCGCTTCGTCTCCGAGGTTACCGCCACTGCCATCGACGGACTGGAGGGTGTGGATATAGAGGCCTGTGAAACCCTTGCCCGAGAACTCGGCGTCAACTTCCGCCGGCGCGTTCTGGACCGGGTCGGCTGAGGCGATGACGTTAGCGGATCAAGTCAACACCTTCGGTCAGTATTTGCTGCGCCGCTACGGTGAGCGAGTGCACAAGATCGCCATCGATGCGGCCTTTACCTGCCCCAACCGTGACGGTACCAAGGGCATAGGCGGCTGCACCTTTTGTAACAACGTCTCCTTCAGCCCTAATGGCCGTCAATCAAAGCCCATTGCCACACAGATAGAAGCCGGTCGCAGGGTTATCCGAAAGCGCACCGGTGCACGGAAATACATCGCCTATTTCCAGGCGTACACCAACACCTATGACGAAATCGGTCGGCTCAAACGGCTGTATGACGATGCGCTGGCTGAGGCGGATGTAGTTGGACTCTCCATCGGCACCCGCCCTGACTGTGTGCCAGCAGCCGTGCTTGAGTTACTTGCGGGATACCAGGCTGAAGGAGCCGAGATTTGGCTGGAATTGGGGCTGCAATCCGCTTTTGACGATACTCTGCAACGGGTCAACAGAGGGCATGGTTTTTCGGAGTACAGGAAAACCCTTCTCGCTGCCCGGCAGCTCGGCATCAAGGTCTGCACCCACCTGATTGCCGGACTTCCCGGCGAGACTGCGCACCACTGCCATGAATCGCTACACCGCGTGCTCGAACTGGGCACCGATGGGCTCAAACTGCATCCGCTGCATGTGGTAAAAGGCACTCAATTAGCCAACACCTGGAGAGCGGGTGGCTATCAGCCGATGGCTATGGATGAGTATGTGTCTATTGCAGCAGATCTGGTGGAGATGACGCCCCCGGACGTTGTCTGGCACCGTCTCACCGGCACCGCCACCAGAGATATCCTGCTGGCTCCCGCATGGTGCGCGGAAAAATGGCGCGTGTTGAACGCAATCGAACAGGAACTGCTCCAGCGGTCGACAAGTCGCATAGCAAATATTTCACCCTGAGGAATCGAATATGGAACTGGTCTGCCCTGCCGGCAACCTGCCTTCACTCAAAGCTGCCGTGGACAACGGCGCCGATGCAGTCTATATCGGCCTGCGGGACGATACCAATGCCCGCCATTTCCCGGGCCTGAATTTCAACGAGAAGCGGGCTACCGACGGTATCGTCTATGCGCGTCGCAAAGGGGTTCGGGTCTTTTTGGCGATCAACACCTATCCACGCCCGGATGGCTGGGAACGCTGGCAAGCCGCGGTGGACACCGCCGCCGGTATCGGTGTGGATGCGCTGATCTGCGCGGATATCGGTGTTCTCGACTACGTCAGTAACCGCTGGCCCGATCTCAACCTGCACCTATCGGTTCAGGCCTCAAGTACAAATTACGAGGCACTGCGCTTCTATCAGGAGAACTTCGGCATCAAACGCGCCGTGCTGCCTCGGGTGCTCTCCCTCAGCCAGGTGAAAAACGTGGTGGAGAACAGCCCTGTCGGCATAGAGATTTTCGGTTTTGGCAGCCTCTGCGTGATGGTGGAGGGTCGCTGCATCCTCTCATCCTATGTCACCGGCGAATCCCCCAATACTTGCGGGGCCTGCTCTCCAGCGAAATTCGTCACCTACAAAGAGACCCCTCAGGGCATGGAGTCCCGCTTGGGCGATGTCCTGACCGATCGTTATGGAAAAAACGAGCAGGCAGGCTACCCGACCATCTGTAAGGGGCGTTTTGAGGTTGGCGAGAATACCTTCTACGCCATCGAGGAACCCACCTCTCTCAATACGCTGGAGCTGCTACCTGAACTGCAAGCGGCCGGCATCGAGGCAATCAAGATCGAGGGACGGCAGCGCAGTCCTGCCTATGTGGCGCAAGTCACGCGAGTCTGGCGTCAGGCGATCGATGCCTGTAAGCGGAATCCTGACAGATTCTCCGCCCGCGCGGAATGGAATCGTGAATTGGGCAAGGTGTCGGAAGGCGCCACCACCACCCTCGGCCCCTACTATCGTCCCTGGCAGTAATCACTATGAGCAGCAACCCACGACTCTCCCTCGGTCCCAATCTCTTTTACTGGTCGCGTGACGATATCTTCGACTTCTATGCTGAAGTGGCGGAGATGCCGGTGGACATCGTCTATCTCGGTGAAACGGTCTGTTCAAAGCGCCGCAGCCTGCGCACCGAAGACTGGTTTGATCTGGCTGATCGGCTGAGCAGTGCAGGAAAAGAGGTGGTGCTTTCCACCCTGTCCCTGCTGGAGGCGGAGTCTGAGATGCTGACCCTGCGCCGTCTCTGTGAAAATAGCCGGTTTATGGTCGAGGCCAACGATATGGGGGCGGTACAACTGCTCATCAAACAGGGCGTCCCCTTTGTCACCGGACCGACAGTCAATATCTACAATCCAGCGACCCTGCAGGTTTTGGCAAACAAAGGCCTGAAGCGATGGGTAATGCCTATTGAACTCTCCAAGGAGACGCTCGCGGAGATGCAGGCCGAACGACCCGAGGGGGTGGAAACTGAAATCTTTGCCTTTGGAAGGATGCCGCTGACGCTTTCAGCCCGTTGCTTTACCGCCCGCTCACACAATCTCCCGAAGGATGACTGCCAGTACAAATGCCTGGATTACCCCGACGGTCGTCTCCTCTCCACCCAGGAGAAAAAGCCGTTCCTCGCCCTGAACGGCATCCAGACCGTCTCCTCCCTCACCTGCAACCTGTTGCCGGAAACTGCGGAGATGAAACGGCTTGACGTGGACGTCCTGCGAATCAGCCCGCAATCTCAACATACCGGACGCATCGTCGAGGCATTCCACCAGGCATTACAGGACGAAACACCACCCCCGCTCGACCGCTATGTTCCCCTGGGGACCTGCGACGGGTACTGGCATGGAGGCGCGGGGATGGAGAGATTAAAAGGATAAAAGATAACTTGATTAGTACGAATGTTCAGCAGTGACTCACGGAATGAGCCACTGGTTGTTGCAAGATGATGCCACGATCCACAATAGGAGAGCGGACATGGCACAGAATCCAATCCAATTTCAGACAGGCATGAGCTTGAGCGATTTGTTCAAAGACTACGGCACCGAAAGCCAATGTGAAGCGGCCCTTGAGCAAGCACGTTGGCCGAAGGGTTTTGAATGCCCACACTGCGGAGGAAGCCGTCATAGCCGCTTTCATCAGGGGGGAC
>JAMJIN010000160.1:0-9086 GCA_036784775.1 Chromatiales bacterium
AATACTTATCAGGCTCGTGCTTTGCACGGCTCTTGAGGTGCGGTATCGGGGGACTGTCGAGGTCGATACACCCGGTACCACACCTTCTCAACGGCTCCCTACATCTTCCCGATTTCTTTCTCGATGTCACTCTTTGTCGCTGGCTGTTTCTTCTGACTCGCTATTTGCAGCTATTTCATCCGGTTACCGCTGTTCGCCAATTATGTTCGGGTTTTTACCGCCATCTACACCAGTACGTGCGTCCCCCCTGATGAAAGCGGCTATGACGGCTTCCTCCGCAGTGTGGGCATTCAAAACCCTTCGGCCAACGTGCTTGCTCAAGGGCCGCTTCACATTGGCTTTCGGTGCCGTAGTCTTTGAACAAATCGCTCAAGCTCATGCCTGTCTGAAATTGGATTGGATTCTGTGCCATGTCCGCTCTCCTATTGTGGATCGTGGCATCATCTTGCAACAACCAGTGGCTCATTCCGTGAGTCACTGCTGAACATTCGTACTAATCAAGACAATTATTAACATCCAACCGTAAATAACTGACTAATTGTCAACAAGCATGGCATGAATGTGAAGTTATTTTTCGGCATTGTGAGAAGTTGTTAAAAGACCTGATTATAAAGATACGGAGCAATCACCTTGCTCTAAGATCGACACGGTGTTTACGAGCAGTGCTGCTCGATAGTGCAGCTGCGATAAGGTGTCCGTGTTATGAAAATCGTATCGACTTTCCTTCTGGTTTTTTTTCTACCGTTTTACATGGTGGGGTGTAACGAGCAGTTCCAGGAGCCAATTGACATTCAGAAGCCTGTGGTCGAAGAATCGGTCATGTTGTCGGAAATATCTGAATTACTGATTAAGGGTGGGTCTGGCCAACAGGATTTACAGATGCTGGATAGCTGGCAGTTGTGGTGGTCAAGTTGGCGCAGCCTCTATACCTCAACCCTGATAGTGGACTTGATCAATCCTGAATGGGCAACGGAGGAGACGCCACTTGAACAGATCTTTCCTGTTATCCACTCCCTGTATGATATGGCACCGGAGTCGCTTTTTGATGCTGCACCCGCGTCACTCTTTCCCGACATCGTGCCGGAGTTCGGGGTTCAGAGTGTCAATTCGCCGTCCATAGGCAATGCTGTCCACGTGCAGCAGAAACCCATGATCGAAAAAATAACGTCATATGAGAACAGTCTCTATCTGGATTTTGAAGGAAGTACTGGCGAAAAGCGTACGCGGGGCCGGAGCAGTTATCCCGATGTTGCAATGGGCACGTATTATGTACAACCCGCGTCCAAGGAAGAGGAGCAATCGAAACAGGCGAGTGAGACTCAATTGAATTTCATCAAAGAGATACCGACTACGGCCACCGTTGGGTTTTTTATTGTCATATTGTTGACGGGTGTGGGTGTCTGGGGGATGCGGGTTTAAAGCGATTTCTCCAGTCCGATCTATCGCATGCCAAGTCTGCATGGGGCGGTTAGGGTAACCGGTGGGCCTACCATTGCTTGCGATGCCAGCGGTAAGAATTAATTTTGCTGTTTTGCTCGGAAATGTTCATAGTGACCCGCTTGATTTATATGCCAATGTGAGCAGCCAACAAGGCCGGGTGCGAAAATCAACGGGCTTGCCCAGCCTATGTTTCAATCTCCCGTTAATCTAATGCTCAAAACTTCTTCTCTCACCCTAAAAAGATTGGCCGCACTGGTTTGGTATATTGGTGTTGTGGTCCTCCTGACTAAAAGTTCTGGTTTGTTCCTTGATGTGGGCAGGAGCGGGGCTGATCCGCTTTGGATTATGTTGGCTATTTTGAGTGGATTGGTGATTGGGTGGGTTAAGGCAAAATACCTGTTCATCAATGTGTGTAACAGGAATCTAAAGCGCATCAATGCGTTGAAGCAGCCTATGCTATGGCAGTTTTACCGGCTCCGATTCTTTGTCTTTCTAGGTCTTATGGTTTCACTTGGTGCTTACTTGTCCAGGGTGGTTCAAGGTGACTATCTAATGCTCATCGCTTTAGCGGTAGTGGAACTTTCAGTCGCTACTGCTCTGCTTGTAAGTAGCCATTGTTTTTGGAGGGGATAGAACAGTTCACTGCGATCTGCCAGAGTGTGATGATCAACCTCTTCTGGCCGGTAGTTGGCATTCTCGTAACCAGCGTGCTGCGGAGGCTTCGGGGACACCCCTTCTCCTTGCCGGTGATTGTGCTCGTTGCCGCGGGTATTCTGCTGACAGGCAGTCTGCTGCAGGCGCTCGCTCTCATTGCCTCTTCCTAGACTATTCGACGGGTATCTGCGGCCCAGGAGAGTTCCCAGGTATTACCCGACAGTTGTCCTCTGAGCCTATGTGCCCCCAGTCAGGGTCAATCGCGTTGCGCAAGCACCTGTGGCAGAGCAACCTTTGCGGTGCGTTTCGCCAGGGTGTAGATACGTCGTAGCTGGTCTATAAACGACATCTCCAGCCGTACCAGCGTCAAATAATCCGGATCGTCCGCCGTCAGACGCGACGCCTTCCGGGACAACAAGAGTTCCGACTGATCCCGTATCTTCTCCTTCATCATCAACACGGATTCCGCCGCCCGCTGGTCGTTGTCACGAATCGCCTGCACCGTGAGTTCCACGGACTCGACAATCGTAGTATAGAATTCCACCAACATCTTGCGGGTATCCTCTCCCGACTCGGAATCCAGGTCGACCGCTTTGCGGGCCAGAGAGACGACATCGATCCCCACAACATCCGCCAGGCTCTGCAGGTTATCTGACGCCATCATCAGTCCCTGAAACTCCAGACTCTCCTGTTCCGTCAGCGTGCCCCCGCGAACCTTGCCCAGATAACTGAGTATCTCCTGGTCCAATATATCGACTTGATCGTTGCGGCGGACGATATCATCGAGGCGGTCCCGATCTCCATCTCTCAGGGCCGGCACGATGTCCTGCAGCATGCTGAGCGTAATCGCTCCAACCCGCCCCAGTTCCAGCCGCACCTGCTGCAACGCCACGGAGGGCGCCCTCAGTACCCCTTCGTCCAGAAATTTGGGTTCTATGATAATGCCTTCCGCAGGCTTGCGCTCCGGTACGATGCGCTCTGCCAGCTTTGCGAACCAGCCGGTAAAACCGATAAAAAGAAGCGTGTTGATGACGTTGAACAGTGTATTGGCGTTGGCGATCTGGCGCGGCACTTCCGCTGCTGCCTGAGCCATGCCCTCGAACTCCGGGCTGGATGGGGAAATCCAGACCGCCATATCCACCAGCAGCCAGATGAAGGGAAGCCATATCAGGGTGCCCAGAATGTTGAACACTACATGCACTGCCGATGCCCGCACTGCTTCGGTGGACTTGGCGCTGAGGATGCCCATCAGTGCCGTCGTGGCGGCTGTGCCGATGTTGGCTCCCAGCGCCAGAGCGATGCCCGCAGGCAGGGCCAGCAGTCCTTCGCTCGCCATCGCGATGGCGATACCGACCGTTGCTGCGGAGGACTGTACGATGGCAGTGAATGCCGCACCAGCTAGAATGCCCGCCATCGGATTTTCCAAAGCCTTGAGTATTTCCAGGAAGGGCTCGTAGCTGCGCAGGGGTGTCATCGCCTCGCTCATCAGGCCCATGCCGTAAAACACCAGACCTATGCCCATGATCATCATGCCGTAGTACTTCACCTTCTCCTGCTTGGCGGTAAAGAGCATGAAAAAACCGATGGCAACGGGACCGAGGGAGTAAGCTGCAAGATCGAAAGCCAACAACTGGGCGGTCACAGTGCTGCCGATGTTGGCTCCCATGATCACCCCGACCGACTGGGTGAGGGTCATCATGCCGCCGCTTATGAAACCAACGACCAGCAGTGTGGTTACCGTCGAAGAGTTGAGTACGCCGGTAATAAAGGCACCGGTGAGCGCACCCTTCAAGCGGTTGGTGGTAAGCTTCGCCAGTACTGTTTTCAATGTCTGGCCGGCGGATTTTGTCATCCCATCCGACAACAGCTGCAATCCGCCGAGAAACAGGGCCAAGCCGCCGAAAAGGCCGAGGAACAGCTGCAGCCAGTAAGGAGATTCGATCGCGCCGCCCGACTCTGCGGCAAAGGCGAAAAAGGCAATCGCCAGTAATACCACTGCGAGGGTCGTCCTCAGCAGATGGTTGAGGATATTCGGGGACGATTGGTGTTCAGGTTGAGACGATCTCATCATTACCCTTTGCTCGGACGCAGTGGCTGGAAAAAAGGAATACGATACTGCTCAAGGTATGCTGAATTCGGAGAATACCTATGTCTGATTGGCGTGACAATAGATTAGTCCGGCCGCTTACTGCCTGACTGTGGATAAGGTCACAGGGGCAGGGGTCTGACGAATAGGCTGGGTGGAATGCCGGGAGCATGAATACATCCAGAACACCGAATGGGCTGACAATTCACCAACTCGGCTTTTGACGGCATGTTCTCAGGAGCGCGGTATACGTATCAGCATGTTTGACAAAGGTAGCCGGCAAGATAACCGGTTTGTCAAACGGGTCAGGCAAAGCATCATGTTGATGTTGCCGACAGTGGAACATTGCCATGGAGGCTGTCCCCGTAATCTTTCATTGAGTAAGTCTGGTCGTGAAGGCGTTGAAAATAGAGCCACTCTCGGTGGCGTGTTCTTTTTCTACGTCCGCTTGTATCGAAGTGATTTTATAGATTGTAGCTGCTGAATAATATTCGTCTGTCGTACATACGGCTGAGATTTCTGAAAATGCCTCGACTCTATTTTTTGGTCACCCTCCGGGCAGGCGCCGTCAGTAAATGTAGTTGCACCGTTTGCATTTTTACAAACATTCACATTTCCAGCATAGGAGGAATAAGATACCAATAGCAGAACCGAAAGGGTTAACCTGATTTCCATAGTCACGCTCAATTTATATATCGTTTTTGCTAAATTCAATTACAGCAAAATACGCGCCAATAACAATATTCCCTATTATTACAATAAGTTAAGAGTGAATGTAAAAGCCCTCTTTCTGAATGTGCAAAATATACCGACAGAATATAGGAATGTTATTCATAGCATGAAGCTATTCAGTGACTGGCATTGATAGCCTAAGAGTTGAATTGCCTTTAGTTTCAAGCAATTGGGGAGGTTTAATAGTTGAAAAGGCCAATTGGCACTGCTGTAAAGAAATCCGACAGCGACTTATTGGCAAACATAACGCTTGAGGGTGAAGACTGAAGCACTCCGCTTTGAGTTGGAAAATAATTCGCCCTTGTATACCTGCAAAATGGTTTTGTACCAACTTCAATCATCAGAATATTTGCAGCAACCATCACCCACTGAGATTCATTCAAGTGCCCGCAGTGCAGATTCAGCGACAATACATAACCGACTGGGTGACTTTATTGTGTGGACTTTGAGAGTTACTCAGGTGTTACCCCGGCAATCTATTTTTAAGGTAAGTATTTTCTGCGCTAGAAAAGCACTATAAAACAGCAAGATATGGTGGGCGTAACAGGGATCGAACCTGTGACCTCTGCAATGTGACTGCAGCGCTCTCCCAGCTGAGCTATACGCCCGTTCAGTAAGGAGCGGCCATTCTAGAGATCGGAAGTTGTTCCGTCAATCCACTCTGCCCATTGGCGCCGCGTCTGTTAGAATTCCCTTTTTTCCCGTCAGCCAAGACAGAGCAATAATGACCGTTCGCACCCGTTTCGCCCCCAGCCCCACCGGCTATCTTCATGTCGGCGGTGCCCGTACCGCCCTTTTCTCCTGGCTCTATGCCCGTAAGCACGGAGGTAAATTCGTGCTGCGCATCGAGGATACGGATCTGGAGCGTTCCACAGAGGAATCGGTGAATGCGATTTTGGAGGGAATGACCTGGCTCGGGCTTGAGTATGATGAGGGCCCCTTCTACCAGACCCACCGCTTCGAGCGTTATAACGAGGTGATAGGGGAGTTGATGGAGAAGGGGTTGGCTTACCGCTGCAGCTGTTCTCGTGAGCGTCTTGACGACCTTAGAGAGCAGGCGATGAAGCGAAAGGAGAAACCCCGTTACGATGGGCATTGCAAGAGTCTGCATGTCGATCCGGATGAGCCCCATGTGATTCGTTTCCGCAATCCTGAGAGCGGTACTGTTGTGGTAGACGACCTGATCCGCGGCCGGGTTGCCTTCAACAATGAAGAGTTGGATGACCTGATTATCCGCCGCACCGACGGATCCCCAACCTATAATCTTACCGTCGTGGTGGATGATATGGACATGGAGATAACCCATGTCATCCGGGGCGACGACCATCTCAATAATACCCCCCGCCAGATCAATATTCTGCGGGCGCTGGGTAATAAGCCGCCGATATATGGACATGTGCCGATGATTTTGGGAGATGACGGTGCCCGGCTTTCCAAGCGCCACGGTGCCGTCAGTGTCATGCAGTATCGGGAGGAGGGCTTTCTGCCGGAGGCGTTGCTCAACTACCTGGTGCGCCTTGGCTGGTCCCACGGTGATCAGGAGATATTCTCCATAGATGAAATGATCGAACTGTTTGATATCGACCAGGTCAATAAGGCTGCCTCCAGCTTTAATACAGAAAAGCTGCTTTGGCTCAATCAGCACTATATTAAAGTGGACGACCCCAAACGGATCGCCCATCTGCTGAGTCCGCTCATGGGTAACCTGGGTATCGACCCGGCAGAGGGGCCGGATCTGGCCGATGTTGCCAAAGCACAGCAGGAGCGGGCCAAGACGCTGGTGGAGATGGCGGATATCAGCGCCTTCTGCTATCTGGACTTTGAAACGTTTGATGAGAAGGCTGCAAAAAAGCACCTGCGGCCCGCTGCCCGGGAACCATTGGAAAAGATGCGTGAAGCACTGGAGGGGGTGCAGGATTGGACTCCGGAGGCTCTGCATGAACAGGTGCAACGGGTATCCGAGACCCTTGAAGTGAAGATGGGCAAGGTCGCCCAACCGCTGAGGGTTGCTGTCGTCGGTCGGGCCGCATCGCCGGGGATCGACGTAACCCTGCAGCTGGCTGGAAAAGCCGCGACCCTGCGGCGCATCGATATGGCGTTGGAGTTTATTCGGCAGCGTGAAGTCCAGGCCTGAGGGATAGAGAGACTATGAGTAGTTCAGAGACACCTACACCCAGCAACTTCATTCGTCAGATCATCGATCAGGATCTGGCTCAGGGGAAAAATGAGGGCAGGGTACATACTCGCTTTCCACCGGAGCCAAATGGATATCTGCATATCGGCCATGCCAAGTCGATCGTGCTCAACTTCGGTATTGCCGGGGATTATCCCGGCGGCCTGTGCAATCTGCGTTTCGACGACACCAACCCCCACAAGGAGAATATCGAGTTCGTGGAGAGCATCCAGGAGGATGTACGCTGGCTGGGTTTCGACTGGCAGGATCGCCTATTCTACGCCTCCGATTACTTTGATCGGCTCTCCGGTTTTGCAGTTGAGTTGATCAAGGCGGGCAAGGCTTATGTCTGTGATCTTGATGCCGAAAAGATGCGCGCCTATCGGGGGACCCTCAAAGAACCAGGCCGGGAGAGCCCCTACCGCGCCCGCTCGGTGGAGGAGAACCTGGATCTCTTCTCGCGTATGAAAGCGGGGGAGTTCGCCGACGGCGAGAAGGTGTTGCGCGCGAAGATCGATATGGCCTCGCCCAACATGAACATGCGCGATCCGACACTCTATCGCATCCGTCACGGAGTGGTACACCACCAGACCGGTGAGACATGGTGTCTCTACCCCATGTATGACTTTACCCACCCGATCTCCGATGCGCTTGAAGGGATTACCCATTCACTCTGTACCCTGGAGTTCGAGGATCACCGCCCACTCTACGATTGGGTGCTGGAAAATATCACCATCTCCAGTCAGCCGCAGCAGATCGAGTTCTCCCGGCTCAACCTGGAATATACGGTGATGAGCAAGCGGAAACTGACTCAACTGGCGGATGAAGGGTATGTGGAGGGCTGGAACGATCCGCGGATGCCAACGATTGCCGGGCTACGGCGGCGGGGATATACCGCCGCCTCGATTCGGGATTTCTGCGCACGCATCGGTGTTACCAAGTCAGACAATCTGGTCGAAATGGGGGTGTTGGAGAACTGTATCCGCGAGGATCTGGACAAAAATGCTCCGCGTCGCATGGCGGTGATGCATCCTCTGAAGATGGTGATCGAGAACTTTCCCGAAGGAGAAGAGGAGACGCTGCAGGCGGCCAATCACCCCAAGGATGAGAGTAAGGGAACCCGCACCATCCATTTCACCCGCGAGGTATACATCGATCAGGCGGATTTTCGCGAGTCTGCCAACAAGAAGTACAAACGTCTGGTGACAGGCGGCGAGGTACGGTTGCGCAACGCCTATGTCGTCAAATGCGAAGAGGTGATCAAGAACAATCAGGGCGACATCGTCGAGTTGCGCTGCAGCTACGACCCGGAGACGCTTGGTAAGAATCCAGAGGGACGCAAGGTCCGGGGCGTGGTCCACTGGGTATCCGCAACTCTGGGTGTCAAGGGCGAGGTGCGTCTCTACGACAGACTTTTTTCCAAGCCCAATCCTGATTCAGTGGAGGAGGGCGGCTCATTCACCGACAATCTCAATCCCGACTCCTTGCGGACCCTGACCGACTGCTATCTTGAGCCGCTCCTGGGAGAAGCCAAGCCTGGAGAACGCTTTCAGTTTGAGCGCGAGGGTTACTTCTGCATGGATAACGGAGACTCAACAGTTGACAAGCCGGTGTTCAATCGGACCGTTACCCTCCGCGATTCCTGGGCGAAGATAGAACAGCAGGCAAAAGCAGAGAAACTCTATGAAGACAAGATACTTTAAGTCTTCCTCCCGGCAATCTTTGTACCTCTGTTTTAAACAGTGGCGTTTCCAGCTAGGCTCTAGGTAGTTTCCCTAATTGCCCTAAGTAATTGTCAGGTAAAAAGCAACATCAAAAAGAAATATCTGCATCGTTATCCTTGTAACCACTAAATGATTCTGCTATTTACTCTATGCAAGTGGGAGCGGTGACAAAACTTTTCTTGATTAGCACGAATGTTCAGCAAGCCGCAGCCATGTCTCGGGACGTGGTGAAGTCGTTGCAGCAGCCCGAAGCAAACGAGGTAGCATGGCTCTGAGG
>JAMJIN010000519.1:0-1226 GCA_036784775.1 Chromatiales bacterium
CCTCAGAGCCATGCTACCTCGTTTGCTTCGGGCTGCTGCAACGACTTCACCACGTCCCGAGACATGGCTGCGGCTTGCTGAACATTCGTGCTAATCAAGAAAGATAAAGGTGACTGTACCACCGGATAGGCCAAACTCTGTCGTTCTTGTCGGGGCCTGGACAATATTACTTGTTTTTCAAAAACACCGGCACTTACTGTGAAAGCCTTTAGCCTTCTTTGTAAACCATGACATCCTCGCAACCCATCGGCATCTTCGACTCAGGCATTGGCGGCCTCTCTGTGCTCAGCCATATCCACGAACTGATGCCGACGGAAGATCTGCTCTATGTCGCGGACAGCGGGCATCTCCCATACGGCTCAAAAACCAGCGAATACGTAGTGCAACGGGCAATTGCCATCACCCGTTTTCTGGTAGAGCAGCAGGGAGCAAAGGCGATCGTCATCGCTTGCAACACAGCAACCGCTGCCGCAGTCTCTCTCCTGAGGAGCGAATTCCCCATCCCTATCATCGGTATGGAACCGGGGGTAAAACCCGGTATCAAAGAGAGCCGAAGCGGTGTGGTAGCGATTCTGGCCACAGAGGGCACCTTGGGCAGCGAAAAATTTCAGTCGCTACTGGAACAGCACGGAAATGCGGCAGAAGTTATCGTCCAGCCCTGCAACGGCTGGGTGGAACAGGTCGAGCACGGGGAGCACGATAGCCCCGAAACCCGGCAGATGGTGGCAAACCAGATCGAACCGCTGCTCAGGCGGGGAGCCGACACCCTGGTTCTGGGCTGCACCCATTACCCCTTCCTCAGGGAGACTATCGGAACTTATGCCGGCAAAGAGACCCAGGTCATAGATACGGGACTTGCCGTTGCCCAGGAACTCAGGCGACGCCTCCGGTTAAACAACCTGCTTGAAATGGCGAAAACCGGCGGCAACACACAATTTTGGACCAGCGGCTCACCGGAACGAACCGAAATACTGATCTCCCGACTCTGGGGTGGTCCCAACCGGGTCAATTCACTACCCGTTTGATTCTACGGTAGGGTGCGCCATGCGCACCATTAAACCTACGCACCCAGCAAGACGGAAAGACCGTTGTAGATGGCGGTAAAAACCCGAACATAATTGGCGAACAGCGGTAACCGGATGAAATAGCTGCAAATAGCGAGTCAGAAGAAACAGCCAGCGACAAAGAGTGACATCGAGAAAGAAATCGGGAAGATGTAGGGAGCC
>JAMJIN010000161.1:0-9066 GCA_036784775.1 Chromatiales bacterium
CCTCAGAGCCATGCTACCTCGTTTGCTTCGGGCTGCTGCAACGACTTCACCACGTCCCGAGACATGGCTGCGGCTTGCTGAACATTCGTGCTAATCAAGTGAATCTTTGAGAATCTTGGGCGTCACGAAAATCAGCAGCTCCTTGTTCTCATCACTCTGCTCATTTCTCTTGAACAACACACCCACGTAGGGAAGGTCGCCAAAGAAAGGAACCTGCTCGACATTTTTTGTCTTGGTGCGTTCAAAAACACCACCCAGAACCACCGTTTCGCCATTATCGACCAACACCGTGGTTTCAATCTTTCGGGTATCGAGCGGCGGCACACCCAAAACAGAACGAGAGAAGTCAGGACTGTCTTTGTTGATCGCCAGATCCATCCGGATCCGGTCATCGGGCGTGATATGCGGAGTGACATCCAGCTTCAGCACCGCCTCCTTGAAGCTCACAGAAGTAGCGCCACTGGAGGTAGCCTCCTGATAGGGGATCTCTACACCCTGCTTGATGGAAGCCTTGTTCTGATCGGAAGTGATTATCCGGGGGCTGGAGATGACCTCGCCCTTACCCTCTTTCTGCATCGCGGAGATCTCCAGTTGCAGGAGGTATGAGCCCACCTTGCCCACCAGCAGGTTTAATGCCCCGGATGGCGCAGTCGCCGGTAGATTGACAATCAGCGACTCATTACCTGAACCCGCGGGATTCTCGATGCCGGTGACACCGGCGCCGGGTGTGAGGTGGCCAGGCATACCGCCGGCAAACAAACCACCACTGTCACCGGAAGTCGCGTTAAACGAGGCGCCGAAACGAACACCCAGATCTTTGGCAAAGTCGTTGTTGGCAATCACGATCCTGGATTCGATCAATACCTGTCGCACCGGGATATCCAGCTTCTGCAACAAACGGCGGATATCTTCCAGTTTTGCCGCTGTATCCTGCAGCAGCAGGGTATTGGTTCGCTTGTCCACCGTCACGTTACCACGCTCGGAAAGCAGACGATTCTCCGAGGACTTCAGCAGCGTCGCCAAGTCCTTAGCCTTGGCATAATTGACCTGTACAAACTCGGAACGCAGTGGGGCCAGCTCTTCGATCTTCTGTTGCGACTCCAACTCCAACTGCTCGCGTGCCGCGATCTCTTCCGTTGGCGCAACCATGATCACATTTTCATTACTGCGCATGGAGAGACCCTTGGATTTCAGGATGATATCCAACGCCTGATCCCAGGGAACATTCTTCAAACGCAGTGTAATGCGGCCGCTGACCGTATCACTGGTAACCAGATTGAGTTCGGTGAAATC
Organism: Chromatiales bacterium; assembly: GCA_036784775.1. Taxonomy (GTDB): domain Bacteria; phylum Pseudomonadota; class Gammaproteobacteria; order Chromatiales; family Chromatiaceae; genus QGON01. The sequence goes on from JAMJIN010000161.1 coordinate 1,294, forward strand.
CGCCAGCAACTGCAGTACGGATCGCACCTCGATATCCTGAAAATTGAGTGACAGACGCTCACCGGAGAAGACCATGCGCTCTTTCAACTGCGCCTCTTTTTCCGCCTTGCTCAGGCCCCGTAACTCAACGGCAAAGACATTGCCGGTCTGATAGGCCATGTAATCGTATTCGCCGGTTACCGTGATCTCTATCACCACATTGTTTCCCTGTGGCCTGGTCTCGACGAGCGTCACCGGCGTTGCGAAATCCATCACGTCCAGGCTCTGGATCAGTTTTCCCGGAACCGTGGTGCCGAGGAACTCCATCACCACGCGGTTTCCCTCTTCCCGCACGTCGACCGGGATAGCGGAATCTGCAAGCGTGACAAGCACCCGGCCTTCACCGGTTTCGCCACGACGAAAATCAACTCCGATGATCCCCTCACCCGCCTCTGCCTCCGTAGACGCAGGGGTCTGCACTCGATGTCCTGCATTCTCTGCAACGGCCACCGGTTCGGCAGACTCCGCAGTATCGCGGCCCCCAGCATCAAGGGTAATCACAATGTTACCACCCTCAGCCTCAATCCGGTGAGCCACTGAGTTCAACAGATTGACCACCACTCGCAGCCGGTTTCCCGCTTCCAGGACATTGACACTGTGTGCAGCGCCGATACCGATCTGCTTGCTTTTGTAAGCCAAGCCACTGCTGACACCGGCAAAATCCAGGGAGATACGGGCCGGGGATTCAGTAATGAAACTGCTCGGCTCAGGCACATCGCCCGACATGGCCAGTGTGATCTGCACCCGATCTCCGGGAAGCGCCGAGAAATCAATATCCTCAAGTGAAACCCCACCCCAAACCAGCGCGGGAAGCGTCCACAACAGGAGCAAAAAGAGTACAGCGTGACCGCGTCTCTTTTGGTTAGCAGCGACTGAGGCATTCTCCCCTCTACGCCAGAATGCCATAGGCATAACGTTCATCTCGCAATTCCTCAGAACTATTCTGTCAACGCAAGCGATGCCGGGCGTTCACGATAGCCGCCCAACCCATCCTGCACAATTTCGGTCAAGCCGATCTTCTCTTCCGAAATTTGTGTTATCCGTCCGTAATTACGGCCCATGTGGTTACCACTACGCACCCTGTGAATAGTGCCCTCCCTCGTCTGCACCAAGGCCCAGGCGATCTCATTCTGCTCCAGGGTACCAACCATTCGAAGGGTATCGAGAGAGTAGGATTCAAGCTCCTCTTTGCGCCGATTGAAATCGGGAGCTATCCCGCTATCAACGACGGTTCGCTCAGCAGACGGCTGCTCCGAAGAGGGTGCAAAGGGATCGCGCCTGTCTTGATGATCGTAGAGAAAAGTCTCGATCTGGCGGATCTCCGGAATCGGCTCAATCTGCGACGGGCTCGCCGCTTTCTCTTTCGCCACAAACTTCTTCAGATCATTGATCTGCGGCTTGGCACAACCCGCGACAAACAGCACCGGCAGCACACAGGCGAGCATCCAGAGCATTTTACTGATACGGCTCATTGCTCACCCTCCTCATCCAGGTAGCGATAGGTCTTGGCAGTCGCCTGCAACACCAGTCCACCGCTTTCGCCACGCTTGGATTTTTTCGGACTGATATTGATATCGTGAATGGTGACAATGCGCGGAAGCGCGGCAAGACCGCTGATAAAATCACCAAACTCATGATACTGACCAGTGACGGTCAACTTTATCGGCAGCTCCGCATAAAATTCTCTGGGTACTTCTCCCTGGGGTTTGAACAACTCAAACTCAAGACCGGAGGCCAAACCTGTTTGGGAGACATCAACCAGCAACTCGGCCACTTCTGTCTTGTTGGGCAGTTGCCGAAGCATGGCGCCAAACGACTGCTTCATCTCTTCCAACTGCTTCTTATACGCATCCAGATTGGCTGCTTTTGCCTGTTTATCCTGAAAGGTCCTGCGTAATTCAACCTCTTTCATCTCTACTCTTTCGAGTTGTTTAAGCTGCTTTTCTGTATCCAGGTAGTAGCCACCGACACCAACCAGCGCGCAGACAATGAGCATCAGCACAAACTTAACCGGTCCCGGCCAGACGCCGATGTTGTTAAAATCGAGTTCGTTCAGATCCTGCAGATTCACTGCGTCGCCTCCCCGCCACTCGCAAGCTGCTTCGCCGTGAGTTTGAAGTGACTCATCCCGGTACCGGTCGCCTCCTTGTTCTCGATAACATCGAGACGGGGATTACCCAGCCATTCCGAACGTTCAATGTTACGCATATAAGCAGAAACCCGGGCGTTCGACTGAGCCCGTCCCGCTACCGACACCAACGCCCCGCTTTGTTTAACGCTCGTCAAATGGACACCATCGGGCAGCGTGGCAACAAGTTCATCGAACAGATGCACGATCTGGGGACGACTGCTCTGCAACTGCTGAATGATATCCATGCGCGCCAACAGGCCGGCTTTGGTCTTGCCCAGATTCCTGATCTCTCTGATCTGCTGCTTGACCACATCGATCTCCTGCTGCAGATAGGCATTGCGGCGATTCTGCGCCGAGATCAGGCTCTCCATATGCATGTGCATGAAGAAGATGGCGGCGATAGTGACAATCACTCCGCCGAGAATCATAAAACCAAATTCGCGTTTGCGCTTTGTGCGTTCGGCTTCGCGCCATGGCAGAAGGTTAATACGCGCCATCAGTCAAAGCTCCTCAAGGCCAGACCGCATGCAATCATCAACGCCGGTGCATCGGCACTCAGTGCCTGTGGTTTCACTTTGGATGACACCGACATATTGGCGAAGGGATTCGCCACAGACGCCGGCGTACCCAACTTCTCTTCGGTCAACTCGTCGACTCCAGGGATGGAGGAACTCCCCCCTGCCAACACGATGTGCTCAACACTGCTGAAAGTGCTGGAGGAGAAGAAAAACTGCAGGGAGCGACTGACCTGCTGGACCATCGCTTCTTTGAACGGCTCCAGTACTTCCGGCACATAATTATCCGGCAGGCCGCCCTGCCGCTTGGCCATACCTGCCTCTTCGAGGGAGAGTCCATAGCGACGCTGGATCTCCTCGGTCAGCTGACGGCCACCAAAATTCTGTTCACGGGTGTAGATGATCTTGTTGTTGTGCAAGACATTGAGGGTAGTGGTGGTGGCCCCGATATCCGCCACCGCAATGGTCTGGTCGACGCCCCGCTCCGGCAACTGATCCACCAGCTGGGTGCAGGCGCTCTCCATCGCATAGGCCTCAACGTCGACGATTGCGGCATTCAGTCCTGCCAGCTCCATCGCCGCGACCCGGTCATCCACATTCTCGCTTCGAGAGGCTGCGAGCAGAACATCGACCAGCTCGGGGTTCTTGTCGGAAGGACCCAGCACCTCGAAGTCGATATTCACCTCTTCCAGTGGATAGGGGATATATTGGTCCGCCTCAAGCTGGATCTGGCTCTCCATATCCTGGTCCGACAGGGCGGACGGCATGGAGATGACCTTGGTGATTACTGCAGAGCCGGAAACCGCAACCGCGACCTGTTTGGCACGGGTGCCCGAGCGGCTGACCACTGCCCGGATAGCTTCCCCTACCGCATCGACATCAGCGATATTCTTTTCCACCACCGCATTCGGTGGCAGTGGCTCCACGCCATAGGCTTCCACCCGATACATCGCACCTGTGCGCCCGACATTCTTCGACAACTCAAGCAGCTTGATCGTTGTCGAACTGATGTCTATGCCTATCAGGGGCGGATTTTTTCGTCCGAAGAAAAACATGCGGTTTTCAGAACTCTCCTTTCGTGCCGCAAAAAACGAGGAATCTCTTTAACTTGAGTAAGTAACTATATAGCAGTAAATGATTTTTTTGTGAAGCCATTTTTTGCAACCCGCTACAATAAACCTTCTCGTAAATTTGCTAATATAGGATCTCACACCGATTCATTCTGGTCCCTGAGGGCCTACCTTTTCTGTGAACCAGCGCATGAAGTTGTTGTCCCGACTGATAAAAATCTCTTTATTCCTGTTCATTGGGCTCTTTTTGCTCGGTTTGGGCGGCATTGGTGCCGCCTATCTCTACCTGGAACCCGACCTGCCATCCACCGATATTCTACAGGATGTCAAACTCCAGGTTCCCTTGCACGTCTACAGCCGGGATCACAAGCTGATCGCCGAATTTGGCGAAAAACGCCGGGAGCCCCTCAAATACGACGAGATTCCCGAACGCATGATACAGGCCTTTCTCGCCGCCGAGGATGACCGATTTTTCGAACATCCCGGCGTCGACTATCAAGGCATCCTTCGTGCCGCCGGCCAACTGATTCTTACCGGCAAACGCCGCCAAGGCGGCAGCACCATCACCATGCAGGTGGCGAGAAACTTCTTTCTCAGTAATAAAAAGACTTTCACCCGCAAACTCAACGAAATCTTTCTTGCACTGAAGATCGAACGCGAACTCAGCAAAGAGGAGATACTGGAACTCTACCTCAACAAGATCTATCTCGGGCACCGTTCCTACGGTGTTGGTGCCGCCTCTTTAGTCTATTACGGCAGGCCGGTAGGAAAACTTGAGCTTTCTGAGATCGCAATGATCGCAGGCCTGCCAAAAGCCCCCTCCCGCTACAATCCTGTGACCAATCCTAGTCGCGCCCTGATACGTCGAGATTACGTCCTGGGACGGATGCTGACGCTGGATGTTATCTCCCGCGCCGACCACGATGCCGCCAAAGCCACCCCTGTGACTGCGACCCTGCATCGGGCCATGAGTGAGGTCGAGGCGCCCTATGTCGCCGAGATGGTGCGCGCAGAAGCGGTCAGGCGATTCGGCAACACCGCCTACACCGATGGCTATACCATCCACACCACCATCGACAGCCGACTGCAGGAGAGCGCCAACGCAGGCGTTCGCCAGGCACTGCATGCCTACGACAAGCGGCACGGCTACCGTGGTGCCGAGGCACATTTCGACCTGGGGGAAACCCCAGACCCAGCGCTCATGGACAAACTTCTCAGGGAGCAGAAGATTGTTCCAGATCTGCAGGGGGCCGTGGTGCTTAGCACCGATGGGCAAAACGCCGGGCTCTACCTGGGGCCGGAGCAGCAGATTGCACTGACTTGGCAGGGCCTCTCCTGGGCCCGGCAGTTCAAGGACCCGGATCACCAGGGCCCTGAACCCAAAACCGCTGCCGACATCCTCCAAGCGGGAGATCTGATCAGAATCCACCGCGAAACACCCAAAGAGGGCGAACCCTACTGGCGCCTGGCGCAGATCCCCAAGGCTGCGGGAGCACTGGTCTCGGTCGATCCAGATAACGGCGCCATTCTTGCGCTGGTCGGTGGCTACGACTTCTATCTCAGCAAGTTCAACCGCATCACCCAGGCCAAGCGCCAACCCGGCTCCGGCTTCAAGGCCTTCATCTACTCCGCCGCCCTGGAAGCCGGCTACACGCCCGCCAGCCTGATCAACGACGCACCGGTGGTGTTCGATGACCCTGCGTTGGAGGCCTCCTGGCGGCCGGAGAACTACAGCGGCAAATTTTTCGGTCCCACCCGTCTGCGCTACGCCCTGACAAAATCCCGTAACCTGGTCTCCATTCGCCTCCTGCGGGCGATGGGCATCAAGCCAACCCTGGAGTATGTCACCCGTTTCGGTTTCGACAAGGGTAAACTGCCCCGCGACCTCTCACTGGCGCTTGGCAGCGGCGCAATCTCCCCGCTACAGATGGCGGAGGGTTATTCAGTGCTGGCCAATGGTGGCTACCACATCGAGCCCTTCTTCATCGTTCGTATCGACGACGACCACCGCGAGACCATCTTTCAGGCCAACCCGCAACAGATTTGCGAAGAGCCGCCGCCCTCCGCTGCGCCGGAAGAACCCACTGAAACCACTGAAGTGACTGCAGAGCCAACCGTCGAAACGGAGATCCGCTGCGCAGAACAAGTCATCACGCCACAAAACCACTACCTGATGAACTCCATGATGCGCGACGTGGTCCAGCGCGGCACCGCCCGCAAGGCCCGCGCGCTCGGTCGCAAGGACATCGCGGGTAAGACCGGCACCACCAACGATCAGCGTGACGCCTGGTTCAACGGTTTCAACCGCAATCTGGTGGCCATCGCCTGGGTCGGATTCGATGATTTTCAGCCTCTCGGCAGAGGCGAGGTCGGGGGGCGCGCCGCCCTGCCCGCCTGGATCCATTTCATGCGCACCGGGCTGGAGGACACTGAAGAGGTGCCCCTGGAGATGCCGGAGGGCATGGTGACCATGCGCATCGACGAAAAGACCGGCAAGCCGGTGAACGTCGGTCACAAGGGTGCAATCTTTGAGGTCTTTCGCGAGAAATACGCCCCAGAAATCCCCAAGCAGGAGAACGGGACATCCAGCCTTCCGGAAACGGAGAATCTGGATGCCCCTGCCCCGGAGGAGGATCCTTTCTAAGGCATCTTGGCCAGCCACTCCCTTGTCATCTCGACCGCAGGGAGAGATCTCAGGCAGCTGAGCCCTCAGTATGCTACAAAGCAAGACGGACAGGGTATCAACTTGATTCTCATCGGCGCCACCAACCGCAACAGACATGAAAGCGAATAATCGAGAATCCCAGCGCCGCATCGCCTACGAAGCGGCCCGTATCCTTACCGAACTGCGTTCCGGTGATTACAACTACGCCTGCCAAAAGGCAGCCGACCGACTGGGTCTCGGCGACAGACGCCTGATGCCCAATCGCGATGAGATCGAAAGCGCCCTGCGGGAGCAACAGCGTCTGTTTCGTGGAGAGGATCAGGCGACAGCACTGCAACATCTGCGCAGTCTCGCCATGGAAGCCATGGGCGCACTTGCCCGCTTCAAACCACTGCTGGTCGGCCCGGTTTTTGACGGCACTGCCGATCGGAACAGCCCAATCCGCCTGCACCTCTTTGCCGACACATCGGAAGAGGTGATCTTTGCACTTTCAGACCTGCACATCCCCTGGGATGAGAGCCAATGGAGAATGAAGTTTGGCGATGGCTCAAAACAGACGATACCCGGCTTCCGTTTCCAGGCGGATGGAACCACCATAGAACTGGTGGTACTGCCGACCAAAGGGCGCTTCAGCAAACCTCTGGACCCCATCGACAACAGGGCAACCACAGGGGCAACTCTGTCACAGCTGAAACAGCTCGACAGCAGCGCCTCTCCCGTCTAGCCTCTTATCGCATGGAGGGCCGGAGTCAAATTTTACTTCGACCCCGGCACGCTCCTAAACACGGTCTTACGCTGCCCGCTTCTTCTCCAGCGACTCGTGCATCATTACCGGCCCCAGCTCTGCAAAGGTAAAGAGACGGAATGCCCGTTCACCATTGTAGTCCAGCACCCTCAGATCATCGGTTTCGTGCAGATCATTGGCCACTACGGTGAAGTGACCACCGTAACGCGCTTTGGCCAGATCAAAAGGAACTTCATAGGCAAGAAACTTATCAATACCCTTGCTTGCGAGTTTTTCCAACATCTCAGGCTCTTCTATCGAGGTGTGAGAGGTGAGAATCATCAACGGACCGCTACCAGCCATTAACATAAAGACTTTCATGACAACCTCCTAAAAGGTTCGACAGACCTCTCCGGCCTCGATGTAACAGCTGTGGGGAAACGAGGCCGGGGAAGACATCGCTGTTATCAACGCCAACTCACTGGCTTTGGAGCAACCCCAAACCTCGGGGGTCTCCATCATCCCTACTTTAATTTTCCTGATTACCCCCGAGCCTCAGCCATGCTGAGGAGGCGTTGTGGCATGGGTGGTGTGCGCACTGCAGCGTAGCCGAGGCGCGAAATCATCTC
>JAMJIN010000520.1:0-1223 GCA_036784775.1 Chromatiales bacterium
TTTTTTAGGAACGTTTGTCATTCTCTTCCAAATCAACTGGATGTTCTCTCAACATTTCTTGATACATATTTTATTATTATCATTATTATCTAAGCTGGAATGTCCGAATATTCATATTTGAATCAGCGTTTTAAGACGCATTGATAATTTTCATATTATACTATAATTGACGCATACGATCGTGCCTATTAATTCTAAAAAACGTATATGACCAACTTATAAATAATTAGATATACCTGTTCCGCATTCGTTACCAACGTAACCGGGAATACAGTCGCAAGTGTAGCCATTCACTCCATCATTGCATGTTCCGCTATTCTGGCATGGGTTGCTGGAACACTCATTTACGTCTACAAAAAAATTCAACAGTTATCAAAACAATTACAGTATCCAATAAGTATCACACGTTACCATGAATATCATCATTGTTCGAATCAAATAATATTAGTCTTGCCCATTTCCACATGTTGGAATAATATGACCCGATCTACGAATTCTTGCACTAAACATCTGGTCATTTCAAGGTTGCCATCATACAAACGGCTTGTACGAAATCATCATTCATTTTGCCCATTTCAATTGCCTTCGATACATTCAACTAAGATCGTATTTGCATTAGCTGTCACGTTTTGTGTTATGACAAGCTTTCTTCTTTGATGACCTTCTTTACCTGTCCATGATAGCATTGCTTGAGGAACATGGGACATTATCTTCGAAACAAACTCCATCATGTCGGAGACTTTTTGTGTAATGTACTTTAGTACTATTATTATTATTATCTAAGCTGCTATGTCCAAATATAATTACTTGAATAAACAGTTCAAGACATACTTGTGCCGGTCATGGTATACTATATTTGAAGGATAACTTAACGTATATATATACTTGACCATTAAGCGGCACAGCTATGCTAATACATATACATACTTATTTCGCAGTTGACACCATTGTAGCCAGTAACACAGTCGCAAGTGTATCCGTTCACTACATCAGTACAAGTGCCACCATTCTGACAAGGCACGCTGACACAATCGTTGACGTCTACAAAATATTAAGTTTCCATGTAGTGTTAAGTGGTATCGCATGTAACTTCCTTGCATAGCCATGATATGAATGTTCTTCGAGAACATAATATGTTGATGTTGTTTTGATAAGGTCACCTAAGGCTTATAACACTGAATGTTTGGTCATTTGTATATATTCACAATAAAGCATACATCTGT
>JAMJIN010000329.1:0-2222 GCA_036784775.1 Chromatiales bacterium
GGCTCCCTACATCTTCCCGATTTCTTTCTCGATGTCACTCTTTGTCGCTGGCTGTTTCTTCTGACTCGCTATTTGCAGCTATTTCATCCGGTTACCGCTGTTCGCCAATTATGTTCGGGTTTTTACCGCCATCTACAGATGCTGCTGGAAGTTTCACAGATTATCCGCTCTGGAAGGGCTGGCGTCTCTGCCAAAGACTACCGGAATATCATCAGCCACTTGACCGGCATCTACGCCAAGGGACTGGCGGAAGAGATGAAGTGCCCGTTCATTATCACCTCTGTCGACTATGCGGACGTAATCGAAGCGATTAGCCAGGAGTATCCGGCCTTCGACTACAGAGAAGTGGTGGGGCAGTTGCTCTACTACATGAGTCAGCTTTTCAGAAACAGGAAGGGCAGCTGGATGATGGTCTATGAACACCTCCTGTCACTACCGGAATCCATCAATGCACTTGCCTTGTCGAACCGCAAGGCATTTATGGAGATCCAGGAGTGGACGGAGCAGGGTGTCGACAATCTTTTTCAGATCTATCGGGATTACAAAGAGATGATCGATAAGACAGAGTGCGAGCTGGCAGGGCTTGAGCAGCGGATTGCTGTACAGAAAGATGAGATGGCGGTGCAGAAAGACCGAGCTGTCATCGCCTTCGACAGCCTGCGCAAAAAGAGAGTGCTCAAAGCCATGTTGTCGCAGAAGACACGGCTGATGGAGGAGCGGCAATCCAAGGAGATGATTCTGGAACTTGTCGAAGACGATATCAGCGAATTTGAAGAGAAGCTGGTGGAGCTTCGGCGTGCCTATTTTATTCGGCTGGTTTAATTGGTGTGGGAAAAGGGAAAGATGTTGTCCAATATTTGATCTGTACCTTTTTCTGCATAAGCGCCTGGTAGGGTGTGCCGTGCGCACCTGAATAAGCAGTTACAGCAATCAGGTGCGCACGGCGCACCCTACGTTCGTCACCTTTAGGGAAGCCACACACAATGCCAACCATCACCGCCAACTCCGAAGCTTAAGATATTAAATTTACGAGCAGAACGGGTTCAACAGTCGAACCCCCGTTGTTTTAAAATCCTTGTGATTGCGTGTAACGACTGTTAGATCATGGATTAGAGCGGTTGCGGCAATGAGCTTGTCCAGTGCATTTTCAGGATGAGGTACTCGGAGCCGACCCCAAAGTTGCGCGATATCCGGATTGATATCGAGAATGTGATCCTGGTAATCATTCAGCAAGAGATCAAGCCAGTTCTCCAATTGAGTTGCCTGCAGCGAATCGCTTCTGTGTCTGATTAATTCAACGCCGCGTCGCAATTCGCCGACGGTGACAACTGAAATGAATATCCGTGATTCGTCTTCGTTTGCCTGCCTGAAGAACGCCTGTACTCCGCTGTTGGCTTTTGTTTTTTTACGCGCCTCGCTGATGACATTGGTGTCAACTAAATACATGCTCGTTGCAGTTCCCGTCCTCTACCCGTTCAAAATCCTCATCCAGTCCCACATCGGGCATCGTAGCGACAGCTTCTGCAAAGCTCTTCCCCTTTTGCATTAATAATAACTCTTCGAGCAATGCGCGATGTTCGGCTTCGGCGCTACGGCCGTGCCGTGCGGCTCGCTGTTTAAGTGCGTCCACGACGCCTTGATCCAGGTTTCTCACCACGAGACTCGCCATTAGCCTGCTCCATCTGATGCGGATAAATTAATGATAGCGGCTCGAAGAGGGCGGTGCAATCATTGATAGCAATTGAAGGTGAACATGGGATGTGTAGCAAGACGGCCAGAACACCTGTCTTTTGAGAGCCATTTCTACACGGGTCTTACTTGATGTTTAACTTATTAAATCGACGGGTTATAAAGATATTGGTTTGGCCGCCAAAGTTAGGCCTGTCGAAAATCTTTACAGTATCGCAAATGGACTAAAGAACTGTGGAGTAGACATAGGGTGCTGTTTTCTCGGAAATTTCAACAATTAATTACGAATACAGCACGACGCTCCAGGAGTTTTATTCCCTATGCGGCAGCCTGTGATGTCGACAATATTTACACTTTTTCCGTAATAAAATACCCGAACATTAAGCTGGGGGTAACTTCTCAAAAACCCGTGGCAAGCAGTAAATAATTACAAAAAGCACTTGACAGGGTTTTGGGGCAAAAAACTAAAAATCCTGTCATGGTACAACTCTGGTTTGGAAACTGTCATGGCTGATCTTGTAGCGCGCACTATG
>JAMJIN010000162.1:0-9042 GCA_036784775.1 Chromatiales bacterium
GGATGTGACGTTCTGACGGAGGATGTATCGACGCAGCGAGGCGGCCTTCGCCATCTATGCGCGGTTTTACTCAGCCGCTAACACCGGGCTGATGCCCTTTTTTTCCCCTTTCAATGCCGGCCTGATCACATGCGGTTCAGGACAGACGACGAAGCACTCCATGCAGTCGTCGCACTCCACCCTGTTGCCGGCGTTGACACGCAACAGGCTTCGGTTCCCGATCAGGTTATAGAAGGCACCGACCGGACAGAGACGTCCGCACCAGCCCTCTTTGGCCACCAGCAAATCAAAGAGAAAGACCGCCAATATCACCACCCAGGTCGCCCCCATTCCGAAGACAATGCCTCGAAACATCATGGAGACAGGGTTGATCAGTTCCCAAATGATACCCCCGGAAACCACCAGCGGCAGAATCAGAGTCAGGGCAAGCATCCAGTAGCGGGCATTACGGGAGATCTGAGAAGTCGTCCTGATACCCAACATCCGCCGCAACCAACTGGCCAGATCGGTGATCATATTCACCGGGCAGACCCAGGAGCAGTAGACCCGTCCACCCACTACAAAGTAGAAGAGCAGGACAAGCACCACACCTATGATGGCAGTGGTCTCGGGCACCACGCCGGAAAGCACCGCTTGCAGCAGTACATGCGGATCGGTCAGAGGCAGAATATCCAGCGTCAGACTTGACGCCAGATTACCTTTCACGATCCAAACCCCGAGAACGGGGCCGGCGAGGAACAGGGCGAGAATCCCCAGTTGACTCAAACGGCGCAGGATCAGCCATTTATGGGCTTTTATCCAGCCCTTGGCCGCAATGGAATCGTCGCCTAATGTCGTCAGATCAACCATTACTTGCTATCCATGAAACCATTATTGAGTGAATTCAGAGGATTGGAAGAGAATGGTATCTCCTCCGGCTTCTCTTCAATAATCAGACCTTCGCCCTGCAAGTCATAGCGCACACCCTCTGGAAGGTTGTATTTGTGCTCTATGTCCGGCGTGACCAAGGCCTCACCCGCTTTCTCTTTCTCCTTCCAGCCAAGTCGATAATGTTTACCCAATTTGCCCTTCGCAAGATCTGTCGGAAACACCTTGATCGCTGCTTCATCCAGAATGCAGGCCCGTTCGCAGAGACCACAGCCGGTACAGGCATCGGAGTGCACTACTGGTATAAACAGTGCGTGCTTTCCTGACCTGACGTTGTGCTGCAAATTCAGCGTTATGGCCCTGCCCCGAATCGGACAGACGTTGAAACAGACCTCACAGCGAAGGCCGTGAAAGGCGATGCAGGTCTCCTGATCCACCACTACCGCCAGTCCCATGCGGGACTCCTCGATATCGGTAAGACCATGATCCAGGGCATTGGTCGGACAGGCGGCGATGCAGGGGATGTCCTCACACATTTCGCAAGGCCCGGTGCGGGCCACGAAATAGGGAGTTCCCGTTGCAACGTCGTCACCGACTTCACCAAGGAACAGCATGTCGTACGGACAGTCCCGTACGCACAACCCGCAACGGATACAGGCACCCAAAAAATCCTCTTCCGGCAGTGCGCCCGGCGGCCGAATATAGTGGGTAGGGAGGGAGGACGCTCTATTGGAATAGATGCCCAACCCCACACCGACTAATCCACCCCGCAGGCAGTCTTGAGCATATTGCCCAGGAACTGTCGTCGATTCATCTCATGTTTTTTGCCTGTATCTGACATTACTAACCAGTTGGATTGTTATCGATTACAAATGTTTTTAGTTATGACGGTCTCCGGTCTGGCGAACCGGACCGGATTCCGTCTTCTTAGGCCTTAAGGATCTTCACCGCGCACTTCTTGTAATCCGTCTCTTTCGAGAGCGGATCAGTGGCGTCGAGGGTCAGTTTATTGACCAAACGACCAGCATCGAACCAGGGAATGAACACCAGCCCATCAGGCACTTTGTTGCGTCCCTTAGTGTCAACCCGGCAGACAATCTCACCACGACGGGAGACGATCTTGGCCATGGAGCCGTTACGCAGTTTGCGTTTCTTGGCGTCCTTCTTGCTCATAAAGACCACGGCATCCGGCACTGCGCGATAGAGCTCAGGTACACGCCGGGTCATGGAACCCGAGTGCCAGTGCTCAAGAACACGACCAGTGCAGAGCCACAGGTTGTACTCCTTGTCCGGCATTTCCGCAGCTGGTTCGTAAGGACCAAAGATGATGTTGGCCTTCTTGTCCTTGGCGCCGTAGAACTGAACTTCACTGCCCTTCTCTACATGCGGATCATAACCTTCACGGAAACGCCACAGGGTCTCTTTGCCATCGATTACAGGCCAGCGCAGTCCGCGCGCCTTGTGATAGACCTCGAATTCCGCCATCTCATGGCCTTTCTTGGGAATGCCAGGTGCGGAGTTGAACAACCGGTACTCTTCGAAAAGACCCTTCTGCACGTAGTAGCCGAAGTGGTCCATCTCATCGTTGCCGTACTCGTTGCCGCGATCATCGGTGACCGTCTGTTTCGGGAACTTGTCGACCTGACCATTGGCGAAGAGGACGTCATAAAGCGTCTTACCCGCATATTCAGGTTGCTTGGCGATAAGATCCTCCGGCCAGACATCCTCCACTTTGACATACTTGGCGAATTCCATGAGCTGCCACAGATCGGAACGGGACTCGCCCGGTCCCTGCACCTGCTGACGCCAAAACTGGGTGCGTCGCTCTGCATTACCGTAAGCGCCCTCTTTCTCAATCCACATGGAGGTCGGCAGGACCAGATCGGCCGCCTGAGCCGATACTGTGGGATAGGGGTCTGTGACGGTGATGAAGTTAGCCGGATCACGCCAACCGGGGAGAGACTCCTCGTTCATGTTGGCCGCAGCCTGCATGTTGTTGTTACACATCACCCAGAAGCAGTTCATCTTGCGGTCTTTGAGCGCACGATGCATCGCGACCGCGTGGATCAGGGTCTTGCCCATTGGCTTCCCGCTGATGTCCGATTGAGCAGCCTTATCTGACATACCGTTATGTCTTGGGATGGTGCCTGCGGGCAGCTTCCAGACTTTCTCGGCAAATTTGCAGTGAGCGTCCTTCTTGACCACGAGATCAGCCGGCAGACGATGGGTAAAGGTGCCTACCTCGCGGGCGGTGCCGCAAGCAGATGGTTGACCGGTCAGTGAGAAGGGGCTGTTGCCGGGTTCGGAGATCTTACCCATCAGCAGATGGATGTTATAGACCAGACCGTTCATCCAGACACCACGGGTGTGCTGGTTCATACCCATGGTCCAGAAGGAGGAGACCTTCCTCTTGGGATCGGCATAAGCCTTGGCCAGCTTGATCAGGTTCTTCTTGGGCACACCGGACATCTTGCTGGCTTTTTCAACGGTGTACTCGGAGACCAGCTTTGCATACTCCTCGAAGGCGATCTTGTTGAACTTACCTTTGTTGGGATTCTTTGCAGCCTTCTGCAACGGATGACTCGGACGCAGACCATAACCGATATCGGTAGTGGTCTTGTTGAAGTTGACGTGCTTGCCGATGAAGTCCTTGTTGTAGGCCTTATTCTGAATGATGTAATTGGCGATGAAGTTGGCGATCGCCAGATCACTTTGAGGCTTGAAGATAATTGGATTGTCCGCCAGTTCGTAACAGCGATGCTCATAGGTGGAGAGTACATGCACTTTGCAGCCTGGCTTGGTCAGGCGGGTGTCGGTGAGACGTGACCAGAGGATCGGGTGCATCTCCGCCATGTTGGCGCCCCAGAGTACAAATTCATCGGCGTGTTCCAGATCGTCGTAGCAACCCATGGGCTCATCGATACGGAAAGCGCGCATGAAGGCGCCTACAGCAGAGGCCATGCAGTGGCGTGCATTGGGATCCAGACTGTTGGAACGAAAACCTGCCTTCATGAGCTTGGCAGCGGCATAACCTTCCCAGACGGTCCACTGTCCGGAGCCAAACATGCCGACACCCTTGGCACCCTTGGCCTTGCGGGCTGCGACCCATTTCTCGGCCATTATCTTGAACGCTTCTTCCCAGGAAACCGCCTCGAACTTGCCGTTCTTGTCATACTTGCCGTTGGTCTTGCGCAGCATCGGCTGGGTCACACGATCCTGTCCGTAGAGAATCTTCGGCAGGAAGTAACCTTTGATGCAGTTCAGGCCCTTGTTGACCGGCGCATCAGGATCACCCTGGCTGGCCACAACCTTGCCGTCTTTGACACCCATGAGAACACTACAGCCGGTACCACAGTAGCGGCAGGCTGCCTTATCCCAACGGATACCATCGTCGCCGTCAGCTGCTGTAGCGGTTTTAATCGCCGGCAGGGTTACACCCGCCACCGAAGCCGCAGCAGCAACTGCATTGCTCTTAATAAAATCACGTCTAGTTAATTTCACGTTTCATATCCTCCATCGATTCCTCACCACCATAGTGATAAATCAGAATTGTACTCACTACCCCTTTAACTCCATTCATCGCATTCATCGTATCGGACACGGGGGAAACTGTTTCCCCTTCATCTTCAACAGTGACGATCAATTTGTCGGCATCCTCACCGCCATGGACTTCAACACCTGTTATTTTTTCCAGCCGCCTGGAGACGACAGGCCCCTTCTCCGGCTTTGTATGCACAACAAGACTACAAATATTCATAGATTGGAATTCCTCCGGGTATCGAATTACTACGCCGCTTGGTCTTGTTGCCGCGGCTTGAGAATTACAGACTGAGAGGGGCAGACGGCAAAGCATTCGCCACAGCCCGTACAGTCATCTGGGTCAAGTAGGGGCCGGGCCTTACCGCCGACCTCCAGTTTGAAGCGTATAGCTGATTCATCGCAGACTTCGCCGCAGCTACGGCAGACAACACCCTGCATCGAAAGGCAGTTGTCTGCAATCTCGGCCTTCAGCGGCCAGGGCGGCTGATTCAGGTCATTAAAAAAGGCCAGCACCTTATGGGTGCAGGCCTTTACGCAATCCCCGCAGAATGTGCAGCCACCCTGTGAGAAATCTATTCTGGGAAATCCACCGGGACCCCGCTGGATGATTTGTTGCGGACATTCTGAGATGCAATCGTCGCATCGTTCGCACTTTTCGACGAATTCCGCTTCAGGTTTTGACCATGGCGGTCTGATAGAGGACTGTGCCCCACACAGGTCGCCACGAAGAAATTGTGTTCTGTTAATTGACACTATCAAATGGTGTTTTATTAGAACCTTGTAAGATTCTGTCACTGGCACCGAACAACATCATTGACGCGGGTCAAGGGATTGAGAAACAGGGCGCCAACTTTCTTCAATTTATTCAACCAATTACCATTTAATGGTTACTCACATGTACCTAATTATTGGTATGTGTCATCTCTAAGGCAGATTAATGTTTACCCTAATAGAAAGAAAGGTTGACCTGAGGCACATAAATGTCCACCGTCGGGCTCTAACAATCAATGAAAGCACCGTGCAAGAAATGCGGTTGTCAACTTTTTTAACGCCCATACTGCTGCCTCAACCCGCGAATGCAGATTGAGTTTTTTCAGCAGATGCTTAACGTGGACCTTAACCGTCCCCTCGGAAATATCCAGCGTCTGGGCGATTAATTTGTTACTCCTGCCACAAGCAATCTGATCCAGAATCTCCCGTTCACGGGCGGTCAGCCCTGCAAGTGCCACAGATTGTGGCGATTTTTCCTCTTCACGAAGGGCCTGGGCAAGTAACTGAGTCAGTTGCTCACTGATGACAATTTCCCCTTTGACCGCTTTACGGAGCGATCTGAGTATATCCTCGGGTTCCATATCTTTTAACAGATAACCGTCAGCACCCTGACGTAGTGCGGCTATGACATCCTCTTCATTATCAGAAACCGTAAGCATCAAGATTCGTGCATCGGGGTTTTCTTTTTTGATCGCGCGCAGGGTTTCGATTCCGTTCATTCCCTTCATATTGATGTCCAACAGGATCAAGTCCGGTTTGATACGCTTTGCAAGCGCCAGACCATCGAAACCATTTGCGGCTTCACCTGCAAGCACCAGAGATTCCTCCATATCTATCAGGTCTGCCACTCCCTTCCTGAACAGGGGGTGATCGTCAATAGCAAGTACAGTGCTAAGCTTTGTTTCGGGCATTATTCATCTTCTGAAAGAGGTTTTCATGGGATAGGGTATGGTCACTACCAGAAATGCTGAATGTCAACTCGATTCTTGTTCCGCCGTTATCCGTCTCTGTGATCGATAGTTCGCCACCCAGCCATGCGGCGCGTTCTGTCATGATCGGCAAGCCGTAATGCTGCATTATATCGCCGTTTTCACTGGTGATGCCAATGCCATCATCTTCGACCCGAACCCTGACGCGCCATCTGGCTGGCACTCAAGCAGCACTTGAGCGGTTGTTGCGCTGGCATGTCTGATTACGTTTGAGAGTGCTTCGCGTATGATTTGTATGACATGAATCTCCGCATTGGGGCTGAATCTGCAGTTTGCGATCCGGTCGACAAACTCAATCCGGATGCCGCTTCTGTCGGCATATTCACGGACGGTATTTTCCAGCGTGGCGACGAGTCCTGCCTCGTTGACCCGTAACCGAAATGAGGTCAGTAGTTCCCGTAGCTGCCGATAGGCACCGTTGAGTGCCGAGCGCAGGACTTGAGTGATGGAGAGAATACTCTCCTGGTCATGCTCTTCGGAGACACTCTTTTCCAGACGGCTGACCTGTATTTTGAGGTAGGAGAGAGATTGGGCAATCGAATCGTGTAACTCACGGGCAATCACACTGCGCTCTTCCATGAGTGACAGCATCCGGCCTTGTGATGCTCGCTGAGCCACATTGATAGACAAGGCAACGTGGCTGGCCACGGTTTCCAACAGGTGCTGTTGCCACTCTTCAAGTGCCATTTTCTCGGAAAATTCAACCAGGAGCACGCCAAACTGTTCTGTTTGATCACGGATCGGAGTGGAAAACACATTGACCCTTTTGCCATCAATCGTGTCGGCGCCGAAGGTATGAGTGGTCCCATCACTGAGGCAACGCTGGCAATTGCCCATAAGATCCGCCTGCCGCCTGTTGTTGAGCGGATTTGTCGAGGCGAGTTGGAACGTACTCTCGTCACCAGGCCTGCCCAGACAGATCGTGCCGCTATTGACCCCGATCAGATCCTCAATGTCGTGAATGAGCGCTACTTGCACCTCACTTTCCAGGGATGAATCGTTCAACCTTCTGGTTGTCTTGTAAAGCAGCTCCAGAGAACGGTTGCTTCGTTCCAGATGTGCAGTCTGCTCTTGAACGCGTGTCTCCAGATCTGAATAGATCTTTGACAGATCCTCCGCCATTACATTGAACGCATGACCAAGCTGGCCTAGTTCATCTTCACTGAGGTATCTGCTTCTCACCGTAAAGTCCCCATGTCGAGCCGCCCGCGCGCAGGCCAGCAGATCGCGGAGCGGCCTCAACACATTGGTGTGCAACAGAAAGAGGCTGACCAACGCCACAAGGAGAATCAGAATCAGTGAGGAAATCTGGATGATGCGTAGCTGAGAATTTTTCTCCTCAGCATCGAGTTCAAGCACTTTCACGAAATGGTGGATGCGATTCACAAACCCATCCACATTCGAAAGGAAGTACGCCTGTTGCCTGGTGATCTCGTGCCGAATATCAGAAAAATCCGAATTGAGCGCAAGCAGCTCCAGGTAGACGCGGAGATGGGGGAAGATGTCAGTCTGCCACTGACTGGCCACCGCCTGATAGGCCGCCTGCACCCGTTTGCTGGGCCTTTTCTCCAGGACATTGTGGATGCGGGGGCTGAATAACCGCTCCTCAAACTCGTTGATCAGATTCTCGGTTGTCGGAACAGGTTTTTCCGTATCATCTGATGAGCCATGAACCAGACTGCTGGCTATGCGATAGGATTGCATGCGCAGGGTGCCGGCCTGGTTGATGGCGGCTGCAAATCCCTCTGTTGTCTCCGCCATGAAGACCGAAATCAGCATACTGATGACCGCCAGACCCAATATGGTCATCATGGCGATTCCAAGCCGAAGGAGTAATGAACGGTTCACTTGTCAGGCTGCACCGGAGAGAGTATTGGGCGGCAATCAGGGTGCCGGGTTACGCCTTAATACTATCCCTATTTAACTGATCCACCAAAGAATCAGATTTATTCTATGGCCCAGATCCCCTAAATTGGAAGTACTGATCTACTCCGCAAGCGTCTGTAGCCCGGCAACATCTGAAATCAGGATATTTTTGTGTTTGACGGAGATCAGCTTCTGGGTTGAGAACCGATGCAGCTCACGGGAAAAGGTCTCCGGGGTCAAATCGAGAGAGGACGCCACGACGGATTTACTCACAGGTAGTACGACTTCCTGCGGTTTATCGCCGCAAAAATCCTCCCCTGCAATCTTCAACAGATATCCGGCAACACGCTGAGTAGCCGACTTGAGGCAGCAGGATTCCAGGTCGGCATACAGATTATCGAGACAAGCGCCCATATGCCGAAGCAGAGCTGCCGATAACTCCGGCCACCGATAAACGGCGCTGAGAATAGCATCCTTGCGCAGCTCGATGATTTCACAACGATTCAACGCATTGGCGGAAATCGTCATCGGCTGACCGGAAAAAAGTGATGAAATTCCAAAGGAATCCCCTTGGGAAAGGATGTTCACAACCCGTTCGGAACCGTTGGACGAGAGGATGCTCAATTTGACCTGCCCGTACATTACAAGATATAGGCCGGTCGGCTCCTTTCCACTGGTTACGATACTCTCACCACGTTTTGTTGAGACGGTTCGTGCATTGGCCGACAGATATTCAAGAACTTCAGGTGTAATGTCCCTTAAAAGTGGACAATCACCCAAAAATGACGCCAGCTGAATTTCACGCACCGCTACATCCATCTTGCCACCCTTAAAATAAGCAATCTGCAGTCGAAATATGTTCTTAAACATTCTCCCTGATACCGGCATTGATTTTGAATGACAATAATCAATGATGAATAAGTTTACCTGATTACCCCCGAGCCTCAGCCATGCTGAGGAGGCGTTGTGGCATGGGTGGTGTGCGCACTGCAGCGTAGCCGAGGCGCGA
>JAMJIN010000521.1:0-1222 GCA_036784775.1 Chromatiales bacterium
GAGCCATGCTACCTCGTTTGCTTCGGGCTGCTGCAACGACTTCACCACGTCCCGAGACATGGCTGCGGCTTGCTGAACTTTCGTGCTAATCAAGACAATTTTTGTTTGGTGCCGCTTGCCTTCACGGGCACGGACTGCATCGAAGAAGCTCTTGCGCATCCGGGCGCCGGCGCGGGTGTCGGGGTCGATACTGAAGACGATGTGTATGGGTTCGCCGGGACGATTCAGGGGGTGGGCGAGGGCGTGAACACGGTCATGATGAACTGTGTAGACGATAACCTCCATCTTTTCGTGCAGATAGGGTAGGCGGATGGAGAAACCGGACCCCAGCGCAATGTAAGCGATGATGAGAAACACACAGGCGCCCAGCAGAAAAGAGGCGAAGCTGCGTCTGGTTGCTATGACAGCCAAGCTTCCCCAGATGGCGAAAACAGCCAGCAACAGATATTTCAGCGTTAGCGGGTCGGTGAACATCTATTTGTTCTTTGTCTGGCTCTGCTTCAGTGTGCTGTGAAAAATATCGAATGGCTCAAATGATCTGCTCTCCGGGACCAGTTTTTTGTCTTTCATGGTGAAGGCCACGACGCCCTTCTCCTGTCCAGGATAATCCAGCGTCATCACATCCTCGTATATCGGGATCATGAGCTTTCCCTGGCGGTGCCGGATGGAGATGCGCACATCCACCGGCGTTTCGCCTTGGCCGTTGTCGGTGTAGTAGACGATGGAGAAGCGATAGCGGCCATCTGGGATGCCGCGGGAGAAGGAAAATTCGTAGTTCAGGCCGGAAAAGTCCACGTCACGGCCGAGATCATCCCGTACCAGGTTGAAGATCTTGCCGAAGGGCATGGAGTAGCCGACCTTCTCTTCACCTGGTGCATCGGTCCACAGGTCGATATCGGCAGGGCTGTCAGAGGTCCAGCTGATCTCGGCGATCATATCCCCTGCTGCCTTCTCTATCTCGGTCTGATCGCTCTCCTGCTTGACCTCGATGAGCGGGATCAATAACACCACCAGGGTAAGCATCAGGAGCGCCAGCAGCATCAGCTGTAGATGGCGGTAAAAACCCGAACATAATTGGCGAACAGCGGTAACCGGATGGAATAGCTGCAAATAGCGAGTCAGAAGAAACAGCCAGCGACAAAGAGTGACATCGAGAAAGAAATCGGGAAGATGTAGGGAGCCGTTGAGAAGGTGTGGTACCGGGTGTATCGACCTCGACAGT
>JAMJIN010000522.1:0-1222 GCA_036784775.1 Chromatiales bacterium
CAGATTTGGTTAGAAAGAGTATGTACGAACGATACAGCGATATACAGGGCGACGCGGATGAATATGCCGAATGTAACTAGTGCTTTCTGTTCAATAGATAAGCAACGGCCTACGGGAGTTGCGTAGAGCATATGAAGACGAAGAGGGGAAGGAGGTGGCGTCATCGCGCAAAAGAAAGACAACAGCCCCGGCAGATGGCGACACCAGAGTGGTGAAGCACCGCTGCACTGGCGCACGATTAACACCAACATCAGCAGACACATCCCAAGACTACTGCGACTCACCACCAGCAGCGCAGGAGATACCGTGGGGACCGCTGTACCAAGATGAGTCTGATGATGATGCTATCGCCTCATCCCCCGCTCATGAAGATGATGATGACGACGACTTTACGTTCAGCCCCGCTTCGCCACCGCTCACACAAAGGACGGAGGATGAGAGGGCAGCGCCACCAACGACGCTCTACGTCTTCCCGGACGCAACCGTCGTGCTGAAGCCAGACGGCGGGTGCGTCCGCATAGCAGACCAACACACCATCACCCAACCGAAACCGTCGACGTCGACCATCGAGGACGATGATGAGGATGAGCCCGCTGCCGACCAAGCGCATGCCAGCAATTTGAACAGCAAGGTGTGTTTCATGACGATGGAGGATGTCATTTCACACATTATAACGAATCAGTGGAGGGCAACCGCCCCACCCACATTAGAGGAAGTTACCGTGGACGTTTGCCAAGCACTGGCAGCTACGATACTGTCGGCAGCGTTCCAGGAAATTATGATGGCATATGCTCGTATCAACATCCGTCGACAGCCGTAGTATGTGAACAGTAGTCAGTAGTGAGTTAGTTAGGTAGTAGTAGTAGTCAGTAGGAGTAACATTATAACCACGGTATAGGAACATTAGTATTATTGTTGTTATGTAGGAGTAACATTTTAACCACGGTATATGAACATTAGTATTATTATTGTTGTTATGTAGGAGTAACATTATAACCACAGTAGTACCTTATAGCTTTTCAATCCTCACTTTTATCACAACTTCATCCGGTTGCGCGCGCAGCCGGATGTACATAGCGTCATCTAGCGATTGACGAGCACCACACGCGTGCAACCCCCTAGCGATTGACGTGCGCTCTGCACGCGTGCAGCTCCCTAGTGACCGATGCACGCGTGCAGCACGCGTATCGTCGTATCCCACACTACCCTATAATTATGTAAC
>JAMJIN010000163.1:0-8881 GCA_036784775.1 Chromatiales bacterium
GGATGTGACGTTCTGACGGAGGATGTATCGACGCAGCGAGGCGGCCTTCGCCATCTATGCGCGGTTTTACTCAGCCGCTAACACTCTCTTCCCCCGCTGGAAAAAACATATTGCTCAATGGGTATCTACCTTAAGGAAAGCAAAGCTTGGGACGATTTTCAAGGTCAGCACCTCACACACCCGTCTATCAAGGACAGCATATTAAACTGTAGGAGCGGCGCCTCGCATCAATCCTTGTAAAATCACACCCATGAGAGACTAAATCACCGAAGCATCTTCCTGATACTGAATGTCAGCACCAGGGGCCATAACGCCCAATTGAGCAGTGAGATAAGAATCCCTACATCTTTTGGTGTTAGTGAGCTGTTTAACCGGCAATCCGGTTTGCTTGCTACAGACTGCAGAGGAGCATCACGTTTTGACTTTTCATCTACATCCTGCAAATCACTGGCGCCTCTCTTCTGTGGTGACGTTTTGCAGAATAGGTGAAGGCCCGACTCCTCTGCCAGATCCCATTCATCCCGGGCCACAAGCCCAATGATAGGAATATGATAACGCAGCGATATAAAGAACGGCGTTGCGTCCTGCCATATAACCGCCGGTGGTATCTTGAGAGGAGTGAGTCCCTCTGCAGAACGCACCTCACGATATGCGAGACTGGGTTCAAAATTTTCACGCGTATAATATAGAGGCATCATCAGCCCCCAAACCACACCGATGACCAAAAGAAGTCGTAACGGCGTAGTGCCGTATCCGAGCAAGAGTGCAAAAGGCATGTGCAGAAAACCCCCTCTCAGAGACTCCAGGGGAAGACGAAAAAACCACCATTTACTGCGCCAGGCATCCCGCCACACTTGACGGCGCGCGCGCCGCTGGGCAGCACGGTAGATTGCATTGGCTTCGCTCTCATGCCCAGCATTTCGAACGGACTGTTCCGACCTCACATAGGTGTCACGCCTGAACATGGGGTCGCAGGAGAGCAGTGTCTGAAACTTGTCCGTCTGCTCATAGTTTCGAATATCCCAGGCACGCACCGTGAGGTCCTGCAGATGCAGTGGACGGGGGAAACTCTCTGTTCTTCCACCGAAAAGATGCTGCCACCGTTTATGTTCTTTCCTCCGCGCTTCGATCCTTAATTCACCGAGTTCGGCCGATGTTAAACGCAGGCCAATTCTATCGATATCACACTCTTTGAATGTTTCAGCATCAAAACTCTTGTGTGAAATCACGAACCGAAACGCTTTCAGATACCTGAAGTCGGCCGCGCCTGGAATGTTTACACTGTCCGTAACATTAAACTCATCATTGATGGCAAAGAGTTCAACTTCACCTTGTGCCTGTAGCCCTCTCGCCACCACACAGCCAACCTTGACCCCATCGAGAAGTTCGTTTGCATACTCAGCATCCGGTCGTTCCGAAATAATATCCAGGCCGGTTAGATCAATGTCGTTATCACAACGAACCATAGTCAGGTCAAGATTTGCAGCTGTCGCACGACGTAATTTCGTATCACTGTCTGGCAGACGATCCCGCACCATTTTGGGTGTTTTATACGCGGCAAGCAGTGTTGTCCGAGAACGAAAGGCAATATCACCGGCAATGTGGCTATCGTTTAACCTGATCGCTCCGGCCACTGTAACATTGACGAAGTCACACTCACCACGGATGTTCGATTGGCATATTTCAAGATGCCCCCCAACGTATGCGCCTTCGGAAAGAAAATCGATCGAATGGTTTGAACCACCAGCACTATTTTTATACTGCAAGGTGCTGCGCCAGAAAAGAATATCACCTTCAATGTCGGCACCATTGATAAATAGCCCTGAAGGACCTTTAGTATGATCTGCACCGGTTACAACGATCAACGGCATTCGCACATCGCCATGTATTCGCGCATTTATCAACAATAAGCCGCCGAGGATGCAGGGTCCGGTATCAGCAGGGGCGGGGTACTCGTATATACCTAAGGCAATAGTCCCGGATTCCAACGAAAGCAAGTTTAGCAGACCATCAACACGCGTACTCTCTATTTGCAAATATCCGGATATTTTAGACGCAGCAAAATTTAGCTCTCCGCTGACCATAGTATGTGCAACCACACTTGAACTATCATTTTTTGTATTTATGAAAGGTGATACAAATACGGTGCTCTCGAAAACTGAACCCCAGCAGGTAAAGTCACCAAGGACCTGCAATCCGGTTATATTGACCGTACCTTTAACCCGAATATTTGTTGCGCTGACGCTCCCTCTGATCAGAGACTCCCGATAAATATCGTCCTTACCATGCAGTGTTCCATGCTGCGCCCAACAGCCAAAATTAAAATTCCCGCCAATCCGTGCATTATCGAGAGTAACCGCTTTTGTATTCTTGGGATTTGGCGAGTTGACTTCACATCCACGGATACTCGCATTCTGCTCTACCTGAAGGCCCTTTGCCAATACTACGCCGTGGACCGTAGAACGATCCAAAATAAAATTTCCTTCAACCTGCAGCCCATTCAAATTAAGCGAAATTGCATCTGGAAGGCGTTGTCCCCACAAAGAGGGCATATCCAAAACATCCACATCATCGAGAATAAAATCCCCAACAACCCTGACATTACGAAAGGCAACCGTTTTTGAAAATGTACAACCGGAAAAGTCGGCACCCCCTTCAAACTTCGTACCTGTAAAGTCGACTTCACCTTCAAAGCAGGTATAGAGCGCCCGCATTGGAAAAGTTACGCTTTCCCCACGAAACTGGACCGCACCGCGTACACGCTTATGTTCAATCTCAGCCATATCGCCTCGCTTTAGCGCTGCGACAAACATATCCGCGTCGATAATCTCGTTCGAAACAAGCGTGGATTCTGTCATTATCGTCTCAAATAGTATTCTGGTTATGGCAACACAAAATCGCGAGGGATACGTAAAAGAAAATGCGTCTTGGTGGTAGAGAGTTCCGGCGCCATACCCAAACGGCCCATCACCGGCGCATCATCAACCATAGCGACTCTCCCGTCAGCGTAGACATGGAAACATGCATGAAAAAAGTTATCCGAGTAGGTTAGAAAGGCATCAGCAACCATAAAGTTTTTGTCAGGGTCACTAACCGGCCAGATCTGAATCGGCCTTATAGTATCCGACAGCACATCACGCTGATCTTTTGAGTGACAACGCCACTTTGCATCATCTATAGATTCCACAATATGAAACGCACCTTCTTCACCATGCACCATATCGCAAAAGAAATCGAGATACTCAGTAGCAGTTGTGCTGTTCAGATTGAGTTTGTAGGCATCGTTTAGCTTATGAAGTGTAGCTGACATACCATTGAGTGGTACAAGACGGTCGACGCCTTCGGGAACTTCCGAATCCGCAATTGTAAAAAGCATCTCTGTTCGCCGGGGATAACCCCCCCGTCGATCTATTATCTCGTAGTGACTGTGCCCGTTATAAAATGAGAGTGTTTTGCGCAAAACACGCAATTCATCCCCTATATCATCTGCCCAGGGCAGCTGCGTCCAGGCATCGGGAATGTGATAATCGAGACAACGTTCGTTTATATATGAAAATAGTTCTCTGGCTTCGTCCCTTAAGGCATCATCTTCAGATGGCCAGATCTCAATCCATCGGCGCTCGGAAAAACGTCGCTCAAAATTCATCAAAGATTCATGCATAACCTCTTCCGCATCGGCTTCACTATCCGACGGACGCCAGCTTTTCAGGCTTTTCAAAGCACGCTGTGATTCCTTATTGTTTTCAGCACGGCGTTCATATGATGGAATATCAAGAAGGTGAAGCACTGAGGCACACCAAGGCTGATCCAAACCAACAACAGTGCCTGGTATTTTCGGTTGCGGAAAAACGCAATCTTCCATGAGCAATTTATACTCGATATTTGGAAGAAAGCCTTTTTTATAACCCGAGGATACCTGGTATAACGCTTCTCTCTCACGATCCAGAATTACCGGCTCGTCATTACCTGATACTCTCCCCAGCATATCATCCCAGCGTTCTTGCTCAATATTCTCCGGACGCGGCACCTCATCCAGGCTTAATGCGAGACTCTGTTTTTTTCTCCTGACTGCTCCAGTTTCGAAATAGAGCGCCAGATAGGCCGATGCATGCTTTTTAAAATCAATCTTCTCCGTATAGATCTCCCTGATCACATTGAGAAATGTCTCTGCACGGAAATCAACCAGAAAAGTACGCCTTGGTGTGTCCCAAACAAAAGCGATCGCATCTTCGGCATCTTCGATACCGCTCCAATTGAAGACCCACAGATAGAGATCTGTTGCGAAAGGGATTGAAATTCGTTCAGCCCCGACAAATTCGCGCGAGGAACGGAAGGCGGGGGGAATGGATGCTTCGACCAGGCGAACAAGGAACGGTCGTTTATAGGATAACTTGTGCGGGGAATACCAGTCGCTGTCGTGTAATTCCTTTGGAAAATTATTGAATTTTATTTCCATGGCATTTTCCTTGTCATATCGATAAAATAAGGATAGGCAAATACGACATAGCCTTTTTCATCATACAGAAATAAAGTTCGTTGTAACAAAAAGTGTCTCCCTGACAATACCACCAAGTTTCACTTCCCTCACCCGCTATAAAGCAAACAGCGCCGATATGCTCCATTCAGCATGCTGTTTGCAGCAGAAAGCGCCTCTGCAAATTCTTCCGGGTCTTCCAGATCCAACTGCTGTGCCAACATCGCATTTTCCGCACCTGACTCCACCGCATCGAGCAGCCGAAGCCACAGACGCCAGTGAACTCGCTGAGCCGACACTTTCGGTGCCGCTATTTTTCCTGCCTTTATGCGCCTGCTCTGTTCTATCTGCAGCCTACGCTTGGCCTGGGCCAACTGTGACCGTAGCGGGATCGCAAGGTCGAAAAGTATCGCCGCCTGTTCCGCCCGCCATTCATCACCAGGTTCTTCGAGCAGGCGTGGGGGTATTGAAAATTCCCGCCAGGCCAGTCTCTCTTCGCCCACCGGATCGTCATCCGCCGGATCGGGGGGAAACTTGTAAAAGCCCCAACGCGCACCCATGGCGCATTCAATCAGCACCTTGTCACCTTCGATTCGGCAGTCGCTCTCACTGCATTCACTGGCCGTCACCCAGGATCTTGGGTCCAGCTTCCAGGCACAGAAATCCCGGTTCGGTGGTCTGCCGTAGGCTGCCTCAAGCAGTTGCCATGTCTCATTGAAGGTCCTCCACTCCCTGCGGTAATCAGGATTGCGCCGCAGGAACTCCCAGGACCACTGGGCTCCGCTCAACCTTTCTGTGAATCTGTAGTCGTCGGCTAAGCGCCAGTCCTTCATCGGCATTGAGTTTTTCCCTGTTTTGTAATGGCTGAAGGATATCTCTCACTACGTTCGAGATGACAATGAATTATTTTATCAGAACGACTTTTGCTCACCACACTTGCGGAGACTGGTGCAACCATCCAGAATCATTGTATGAAGACACCCAATCTAATGGAGATGACCCGTATCCTGATCGCTGCGCCTTCGGTAAGCAGCGTCAATCCTTCGTGGGACATGGGCAATCAGCCGGTAATCGAAGTTTTGAGCAACTGGCTCGAATCACTTGGTTTCAAGATCGAGATAGTGCCGATCCCAGGTCACAGAAACAAGTTCAACCTGGTGGCCAGCGCCGGTAGCGGCAGTGAAGGTCTGGTGCTCTCCGGCCATACCGACACCGTGCCATTCGACGAGGAGAAGTGGCACAGCGATCCCCTGCAGCTCGTCGAAAGGGACAACCGTTTCTACGGCCTCGGCACCACCGATATGAAGGGGTTCTTTGCGGTTGTCATCGAGGCAATCCGCGAACTGCCATTGCACAATCTGAAACAGCCGCTGACCCTGATCGCCACCGCCGATGAAGAGAGCACCATGTGCGGTGCCCAGGCACTCGTCGACCTGCATCGCCGGCTGGGACGTCATGCACTGATTGGCGAGCCGACCGGGCTAAAGCCGATTCGTACCCACAAAGGGATCTCCATGGAGTCGATTCGGCTGACCGGCCGCTCCGGCCACTCCAGCGACCCGTCACTGGGGGTCAATGCCCTGGAGGGAATGCACCGGGTCATCGGAGAGGTGCTGCAGTGGCGTGACGATCTGCAGCAACGCTATCGCAATCCTGCATTCGAAGTAGAGGTACCGACCATTAATCTCGGGCATATTCACGGCGGCGACAACCCAAACCGCATCTGCGGCCAGTGCGAACTCCAGTTCGATCTGCGCCCGTTGCCGGGCATGGTGTTGAGTGACCTGCGGGCCGAAATATCCGCCCGTCTTGATCGGCTGCTTGTGGATAGCGGCCTGGCCTGGGAGATGGTCCCCGTCTTCGACGGCATCCCGGCGATGGAGACTCCAAAGGATGCCTCCATCGTGCAGGCAGTCGAATCCCTTACCGGTTTTCCGGCAGGCGCTGTCGCCTTCGGCACTGAAGGACCCTATCTGAACGAGATGGGCATGGAGACGGTGATATGCGGCCCCGGCCATATCGATCAGGCCCATCAACCCGATGAATACCTTCCCCTTGAACATATCCAGCCTGCAATCAAACTGATACAGTCGCTGGTGAAGAGATTCTGTTTGTGATCTTCTGTTAGCCAGACTCTGAATAGGCAGAAAAATGGTCTCCAAAAAGCAAACAACCGACCCTTTCGTGACCTGGTTTCGCGACGCATCCCCCTATATCCATGCGCATCGTGGACGCACCTTCGTCGTCTGTTTCGGCGGAGAGGCAGTGGCGGACAAGTGCTTTCCAAACCTGATCCACGATCTTGCCATTCTCCAGGGGTTGGGAATCCGTCTGGTGCTGGTACACGGTGCACGTCCCCAGATCGAAGAGCGGCTGCAGACACGCGGGGCCAAGATGCAGTACATCGATGGCCTGCGGGTAACCGACGATGTTGCCCTCGCCTGCGTCAAGGAGGCCGCCGGCGCCGTGCGGGTGGAGATCGAGGCCCTGCTCTCCATGGGACTCTCCAACTCTCCCATGGCAGGAGCGCGTATCCGGGCAGCCTCCGGCAACTTCGTTACGGCTAAACCCATCGGCGTCAGAAACGGTACCGACTACGGTCATACAGGAGAAGTCCGTCGCGTCGATTCCTCGGCCATCGAACAGCGCCTGGAAACCGGTGCGATTGCCATCATCCCCCCGATCGGCTACTCCCCGACCGGCGAGGTATTCAATCTGAGCGCCGCCGATGTCGCTGCATCCGTGGCCATCGCCTTGGGAGCGGATAAGCTCATCAGTCTGGTGGAGGGTAAAGGCTTGACCGATTCACGGGGGCGCCTCCTCGCCAACGTGGTGCCACGGGATGTGGACGCCATCCTGTCACGGCGCAAACGGCTGCCGGAGGATATCTGTCAGCATCTGCGGGCGACGGTCACCGCCTGCCGCAGCGGTGTCAATCGCATCCACCTGCTCGACCGGAAGGGTGACGGCGCGCTGTTGCAGGAGCTCTTTACCCGCGACGGCTCAGGCACACTGATCACCGCAGAACCCTATGAGGAGACACGCACTGCCACCATCGACGATATCGGTGGCCTGCTGGAACTACTCGCACCACTGGAGGTGGAGGGTATTCTGGTGCGGCGCTCTCGGGAACTGCTGGAGACCGAGTTAGAACGCTTCACGTTGATGGAGCGTGACGGCATGGCCATCGCCTGTGCCGCCCTCTACCCTTATGCCAAGGAGCAGATGGCGGAACTGGCCTGTGTCGTCGTCCACCCCGACTACCGGGACGGCGGGCGCGGGGACAGGCTGCTGGAACAGATGGAGACCACTGCCCGTGCCCAAGGCATCCGGCAGCTTTTCCTGCTCACCACCCATACCGCCCATTGGTTCCGGGAGCGGGGTTTTGTCACCGCCGACCTGAAATCCCTGCCGATAAAACGCCGGCAGCTGTATAACTATCGGCGCAATTCAAAGGTGCTGATCAAGCAACTCTCCGAGAGTTGATTCAGACAATATGGTGTCCGGCATCAGGATGAGGAATGGGCGCATCTAGGGTTCTGATCTGGTTTGGCAGGATTACCGCAATTGTGGCGGTGCCGATCTGTCTCTACTACCTCTCCTCGTTCACTCCCGATGAACGCCCGACCCTGGAACAGATGCTGCCGCCCCAGGACCAAGACAGACTGGAAGAGATCCGGACAATCTTCGGTATCGAACCGAACCGGGTGATCATCGGCATCAAGCCGGAGGCGGAACCCGACAGCATCGAGAGATTAAAGCAACAGATCAGTACCATCGACGATGTTGCCGATGTCATGCAAATCTCCATCGGCGGGCAAAATGCCCGTCTGCTGCTCATCAACATCAGCGCCGGCAATTCAACCATGCAGGCGGCACACCGACTCGAAAAGGCGATAGCGGCATTGACTGCAGCGTTTGCCGATACCATCACCGCTACTATCGGCACACCACAGATTCGGGTCGCCTCCTGGCAGAGCGCCTACGAGGATATAAGAGACATCCTGCCCTGGCTCCTGATCTCGGTGACACTGATCCCCTATCTCTTTTTCAGAAGCCTGAGCGCTTTGCTCTTTCCACTCTTTGTCGCCAGCATCTCCTGCACCCTTATCCTGCTTCTTGTACAACACTTTGAACGAAACACGGGACTGATTGCGGTGGTGCTCATCCCCATTGTCTGGTCCATTGCAACCCTCGATGCCATCCATCTGATCGACCGCACTACCCGTCTGTAGATGGCGGTAAAAACCCGAACATAATTGGCGAACAGCGGTAACCGGATGAAATAGCTGCAAATAGCGAGTCAGAAGAAACAGCCAGCGACAAAGAGTGACATCGAGAAAGAAATCGGGAAGATGTAGGGAGCCGTTGAGAAGGTGTGGTACCGGGTGTATCGACCTCGACAGT
>JAMJIN010000523.1:0-1218 GCA_036784775.1 Chromatiales bacterium
GTCCCCCCTGATGAAAGCGGCTATGACGGCTTCCTCCGCAGTGTGGGCATTCAAAACCCTTCGGCCAACGTGCTTGCTCAAGGGCCGCTTCACATTGGCTTTCGGTGCCGTAGTCTTTGAACAAATCGCTCAAGCTCATGCCTGTCTGAAATTGGATTGGATTCTGTGCCATGTCCGCTCTCCTATTGTGGATCGTGGCATCATCTTGCAACAACCAGTGGCTCATTCCGTGAGTCACTGCTGAACATTCGTACTAATCAAGAAATGTTTTGCGATCAATATGATTGGGTATCCTTGGCATTCATCAGAGCAGAACGCTCTGGACGGCATAATCTTTCCGCTTTCAAACCCTAATGATATTGCCAGATTGTAAACGCGCGGCATAAATCGACTATAACGCATCGACACCTCGGCCATGTGATAGGCACCTAAAAGGCTGGAAATTAACCCCGTTGTCCCGTACATATTAACACCCCATGTTTTTACAATTAATTTTCACGATTAGACGACGAATTTTCAGTGGACATAAAAGCCGGTAACCCACACCATTTACTTTCAATCATAGTTTGCCCCCCCTTCCATCTCTGCAATCATTGATTCAAGATCTTCTATGCGCGGTTTAGTTATATGCATCTTTTGAAACAAAAGAGCTAATTCTGGTTGTCGATAAATGCGCTTTGCCGACTTACTTTCGTTAATCAGGAGATACCATGGAATAAATTTTGAAGATGGTAAATTGCCACCATATTCCGACTCTTCCAGAAGACTCAATCCTGCAAGGTAAATAACCGGTCCATTTAGCACACTTTTATCGTCTGTAAGCTGTTGACTCAGTGCACCTACTTGCTCAATTAGCATATCTACCGATGCCTTCGCTTGAGAGCCCACAATTCCCTTTATGATTGGGACATGGTGCTTCAGAACTCCTAGCGTGGACTGCCTACCATTGGTATCTTCAAACTGTACAACACCATCATCTTCTTCATTTTCCACTCCCTCTAACAAGGGAATTGATTGAATCAATAACGTCAGATGTTGATGTCGAGAAAATCCGGTTAGATCATGAAGATCCAATTCACCATCAGGCCCACCTATCTCCATCGGGAATACACCGAAATATTTGGTCAGCCATAAGCGACGTTTGTCAAGATAGTTGTCCAATTCTCTACGCTGCTTCGTCTCTAATTCCAGCTTCTTCTGTTACTTGGTTCTCCGGGT
>JAMJIN010000330.1:0-2217 GCA_036784775.1 Chromatiales bacterium
GGATGTGACGTTCTGACGGAGGATGTATCGACGCAGCGAGGCGGCCTTCGCCATCTATGCGCGGTTTTACTCAGCCGCTAACACCTGCCGCAGAGAGTTTGGCTGAACCTGTTTCCAGCGCCGGTATGCCATTTGGAAGCCCTCCTATTTGCACATTCCAAAAAGAGTTTGGAATTGCATCTGTTTCAATTCCGCCTCTAGCCCTAAGCTATTCAGTAAGAGTTCAAGCAGCTTTGGAGGGATCTGGAATGTTGGCCGCCTCGATCAGTTTGACCCTGAGGGCTTTGGCCTTAGGGCCATTCCAACCACCGACAAGACAGTTGAGGGCATTTTGAGCCTTGATATCGTTTTCCCGGCACCAGCGTCCGAGTGAGGTGCCTTGAGTGACAAAGCCGCCACGTACTTGGTTGTAGAGTTCGCGTCCAGGGGCAACGTTATTGATGTTCACGGCAATCTCCTTCATGATTTATTGGTAGAACATATTGCTTATTTATGAGACAAAAGTATACAAAGTGAGACACTATGTCAAGTAATGGAGATAATGCGTTTGAATTATTCAGACGGTTGGCTGATATCACAGGGGCTAAAACCGATGCAGCACTTGCCGACCAGTTAGGTGTTTCTAGGCAGACAGTTGCGAATGCGAAAAGTAGGAACACCGTTCCATTCAGATCATTCCTGCAATTTGCAGAAAGTTCTGGATACTCTCTTGATTATCTATTGCTTGGGAGGGGAGTGCCCAAGGCCAGGTTAGGTGAGATTGACGCCCAACTTCTTGGCCAAATTTTGTCAACTCTTAGGGAAGTATCTAAGAATGAGCCCGTCATGGAAGAGATTGACAGCTCACCTTTTGCCGTATCGCTACTCTACAATTCTGTTATCAGAAGATCCCCTAACTGGGAAGCGCTATACCTTAATGATCTGAATAAACTGATAAATGACGAAGTCGACAAAATCTTACAGGCTCGAAAATTGAAGGAATAGGGCTTTTTGGAGGAATTGAGATGGCAATTCTACAGAATTACACTTCTGGATTTCCGTCTTTCAATGCTATCTGTCACAGTTGCCAAAACTTTGACTTGGAGCTGACTTTCAAGGGTGTGGATCTACTGGCAGATGAGATCGATGCTCCCCTCAAATGCAAAGCGTTTCCAGATAGGAAGTAATCTACCAGATGAGCCGGTCCTTATCGGCCCCAAGCTCAGTTGAAATTAAGTGATTAGGCATTTTATCTTATGGAAGATATGCAGCAATTTTACGAAGGGGATGTTAAAGGTCTAGTGTATGAATTTTTCTTAAAATTCTCTCGCTTTGAATTTTCCCTCAAAGCATCAGGTTTTGTTCGCACAGGCATGAGGAAGGCTGCTGTGGCAGACTGGAAAAAGTTTTACCAGAAATTTGGTGCTGACTATCACGTAGACGACAAGGAAAAGCAGTTGCTTAAAACCCCACCAAATAGACAAGTGTACATAGACCAAAAAATTTCATGGCAAGATTTTGAGTTTCCGGCTGATTCAACTGATTTGGAAAAAATAACTCTTGCGCTCCGCTCTATGCGGAATAATTTATTTCATGGTGGCAAATATGGTGAAAAGAGCTGGGATGACGGGGAGCGCGTACGTTTTGTTCTTAGCCGTGGAGTCCACAGCCTAGAGCGTATGGCAGAGCTGGATGGTGACATAAATATCCATTTTCATGGTTTCTACTAAGGAAAGACCCGACTGTGGATTCGAATAACTCACCAAATCAGAATCCGAGTGTCTCAAACGATCCAGCTCTATTGAGCGAATCCGAGATCACATCCTTGCGGAAAGGGAAAAGGCGGGCTATTGAAAAAGCGAACGCCTATTGGGATGAGCAGGAAAAAAAGCGCGAATTATCGAAGAAATTATAGGAGCGCCGTTATGGCTGACGAAAACGAGGAGCAGAAGGAAGTAACTGCATATCAAGTTGCCTTGGAAGAGATCCTGACTGCTGCCATCGATTACGCCCGTATAACCTTAGCGGAATATGAAAAGACCGGGAGTGACTTTCACTCTGGAGAGATTATGGGCCTATATCATGTCCTTTCGGTAGCGCAGGAAGAAGCTGAGTTTCATGGGCTTGAATATGCTGGCAAATCGCTAAATGATTTCCTGATTACCCCCGAGCCTCAGCCATGCTGAGGAGGCGTTGTGGCATGGGTGGTGTGCGCACTGCAGCGTAGCCGAGGCGCGA
>JAMJIN010000164.1:0-8753 GCA_036784775.1 Chromatiales bacterium
GAGCCATGCTACCTCGTTTGCTTCGGGCTGCTGCAACGACTTCACCACGTCCCGAGACATGGCTGCGGCTTGCTGAACTTTCGTGCTAATCAAGATGATCTATGCCGGTCTGCGTTTCATCAAGGCGTGGTATTCACCGCTGACGGTAGCGAATTTTTTATTTCTCGGTGTTGCTTCAGGGTTCATGCTGGCAGCGGCTTTCTCCGCCTATCAGGGGACTTCACTTGTTGGTTTCTATGGCACTTGGGCGGTAATTGCGACTCTGTTCGGCCTGCTGACCCGTGTTGCTACCCTCTACCGGAACGGCCGGTTCAGATGCAAGGTTGATTTAAAGTCGGCCGTGGGTGTTCACCACTCCCAGCTGGAGCAGAAGGCCCAGGGTTTCATGGGTGGATCATTTAATACCCGTGAATTTTTCCACGGTAGATCCCAGGGATTGCTGAACCTGATTCGGTATGCCTTTCTGCTGATGGTGTTTGTCATGCCCGTGATTCTGATTCTGCTTGCTTACGCCCTGGAGTCGGAAACCTTGCCGTTGCTGGCCTTCGGGATCCAATACCTCGGCCTGATTTTGGAACGCTATCATTTCTTTACCGAGGCTCAGCATCCGCAGAATCTCTACTGCCAGAGCATGGCGTAGCAATCTGGCAATATTTGACTGACTTGATGTGAAGAGAGGTGAAACCATGAGACGCGCAGTAAAAGTCTTCATTCTGTTCTTTCTTGGCCTGCAGAGCCTGCCGGCCAGCCCTGATGTTTTAGTCCTCGTGCATGGTTATCTGGGCAGCGCATCGTCTTGGGAGAGCAGTGGCGTCAATGCGATTCTGGCTCAAAACGGCTGGCAGCGTGCAGGCCTTGCCACTCCTCAGGGAATTCTTCCGGGACCGGGAAGCAACGCCGTCAATAAGGTCTACCCGGTTGAGTTGCCGTCTCTTGCACCAATTGCAGTACAGGCAAATCTTCTGGGTGGCATGATCTCTGCGATCTCTGCCCGGCATCCTGACGAGTCATTGATCCTGGCAGGTCATTCCGCCGGCGGAGTGGTGGCAAGAATGGTGCTGGTTCAAGGCCGGGCTCCCAAGGTCAAGAGACTGATCACCATTGGGTCGCCTCATCTCGGTACTATTCGTGCGGTGCAGGCCCTGGATGCGACAGACAGTTCCGGGCCCTTTGGCATTATCAAGGATTTCTTTGGGGGGGATCTCTACGATCTGGTCCAGGACTCCCGGGGTGTGTTGATCGATCTGACACCCGCCCAACCCGGTAGTTTGCTCTACTGGTTGAATGCCCAGCCGCATCCGGATATCGACTATATCTCAGTGATGCGTCCGGGGCCGGTGGGTATTGGAGATGAAATGGTTCCTGTCTTCAGTCAGGACATGAATAATGTTCCCGCTCTGGCAGGCAAATCCCAGCGTTTCGTTGTGGCTGCCAGTCATGAACTACAACCGTCAGATGGGGTGGGACTGGTGAATATCCTCAACAAGGAATATTAACGCAGCGATAACGGGAACTTTTTTCAACCTGCGTGGGCTTATAATCAATGAACTGCCGTGGTGATGAATTCCTGCGGCCGGTATTCGAAACATGAGTATTCAGTATGGGTAAATTTATTGCGGTTTTGGTACTTCTGTCTTCTATGGCCACACCTGCGTTTTCGGCATCTTACTATTTGGTGGAAAGTACCTTCAGGGATGCAGGTTGCAACTCATTCAAGACAAAGTTGCTGGCTGCCATGGAAGGGCAGGAGATCTATGTCGGTTGGTGTTCTGCCTTGGAAAACTACCTGCTGGTAGTCGAATGTGGTTTTGCAGACTGTCGTGTGATGAGAAAGAATCAGGATAAGAAAATTCATGGTCTTGACCGCAGATGGTGAGTTACCTGACCAGTATGCCCTCCATCAACAGACTCTCCACCTTTGCACTCAGGTCGCGCACCTGATCTTGCTCATCCGCAATCCCGCATAGCTGGCCACCCGTGATCAGCATGGCCAATCCATGCACCATGGACCAGGTTGCCAGCGCAAGCAATTCAGTCTCTTCATTGCGAAAAACACCGGACTGCTTGCCACTTTCTATCAAGTTTACCAAACCCTGAAAGGCGTTATCCGCTTCAGAATCCAAATTCTCTTTTGGACATTTTTCCGTATCGATGAAGCCTCCGAACATCAGCTGCGTGATCTCGGGGTTGTCCAATGCAAGCTCTACATACGCGACACCGCTTTCGATCAGTTGCCGCTTCGGGTCACCGTCAAACTGCATGGCGGCGTTTCGTGTGCGCTCTGTCAGTGTCTTGAAACCTGTTTCGGCAATCGCCGAAAGCAGCGCATTTTTATCTTTGAAGTGACGATAGGGCGCAGTGTGGCTGACACCTGCTTTTTTAGCCAGTTCCCGAAGACTGAATGCATTCGGGCCTTTGTCGCGGATCAATTCGATTGCAGCGGCGATCAGCGTGTCATGCAGATTACCGTGGTGATATGTTTCGCCAGATCTCTTGCTCATTAACAATCTCCTCAGGGGGAGTATATCAGTCGATGTTGACATTGCATACATCTATGTATACACTGCCAACATTGCTGGTATGCATGCTGATATCGTACTTTGTCCTCCATGAGTTTGTTGGCCTGATCAAGGGGAGTGGGTCAGGCAATGAATTAGGTACAACGCATAGCGCTTGCCGGTTCCGCTATGCTTGAACCGGCCTACATCTGAAATAGAGCAATTAGTGACATAGGGAGTGGAAGCGATGCAGAATGTTTTGGGAGTGCTGCTACTGACCGGTGGCCTGATCGCTGCTGATAGTTATGCCCAGGAGCTGGTGACGGCACAAGCTGCAACGCAACGGGAGGTGCTCTCGGGATTTACCAGGGCGCGTACGTTGCTGACACTCTCCGCAGAAGCCTCAGGCAGGGTGGAGGAGGTAAATGCTGATGTGGGTGACCGAATCGATGCCAAGCACCCGCTGGTTTGTCTTGATGATACCTTTATCAAACTGGATCTGCGTGCCAACAGCGCTGAAACACAACGTCTTGAAGTTGATGTCCGCCACTATCGAAAGCAGGTAAAACGTTTCAGTCAGTTGCTGAAACAGAAGAGCTCCTCCGAGAGCCAGCTTGACGATGCGCAACGCAATCTTGACAGCGCCCGCAGTCAGATTGTTTCTCTCAAGGTGCAGAATGAGAAACTGCGTGAGAAAAAGAAGCGCCACTGCATAAACGCGCCTGATGGTTGGTATCTGGTCGAGCGCCATGTGGAGCAGGGTGAGTGGATCAATAGCGGCGAGCCGGTGGTCAGGGTTGGAGATTACAGCCGACTGCTGGTCCCATTCGCACTATCGTTGCCGGAATTTCAGACCCTGCAGGGGCTGGGTGAGAAGTTGGCGCTCTTTCTGCCCGGACTGGGTCAGAAGATGGTGGCGAAGATCGAGCGGGTCTCACCCTCCTTTGATGAAGCCTCCCACAAGATCTATGTTGAATTGGAGATAGCGGTAGATGCCGGGAGTGCAAGGGGTGGACTGCGTGCTGAGTTGACACTTGATCTTCCCGCCCGTTCCGGGGCAGTGGTATTGCCTGCAGGGGCAGTGTCGGAACGCTATGAGGAGCACTGGCTGAAGCGTGCTGACGGCAGTGATATCAGGGTTGTATTCCTGGGTCTTGCGAAGGGCAGGGCAGGGGAGTGGGCCAGGGTGACGGCTCCCGGGGTCAAGCCAGGCGATGAGTTCGTCATGGGTGGGGAGTAATCCGCTATGGAATCGGTGGTTAAATTCTCGCTAAAACAGAAGGTTTTCTACAACCTGATGTTCGTCGTTCTGATCGTGGTGGGATTTATCTCTCTTTTTTCCTTGCCGGCGGAACGCTACCCCAATTTTGGTTTCGGAGAGGTAATCATCTCCACGGTCTATCCGGGGGCCTCTCCGGTCGATGTGGAGAGTCTGGTAACCCGCAAGATTGAGGAGGCGCTCGAATCGGTAGATGATGTGGAGTGGATCAGTGCCACATCGTTCAGCGGCCGATCCCACATTCGCTTGAAGTTTGTCGATGATGCCGATTATGACGCGCTCTATAACGAAGTGCGGTTTGAGGTGCTCAACGTTATCAGCGAACTCCCGGAAAGCGTTGATCCGCCCAACCTGATCAATGCCAAGGTGCAGGACTGGCTGCCGGTGATCGTGGTGAATTTCACTGGAGATCATGAGAATCGGGCGCTGGCACTGATGGCCAGGGAGATGAAAACCCGGCTGCAGAAGATCGGCGGGATACAGGAGGTTGAACTCTCGGGGGAGTATGTCCAGGAGTTTCATATCAAACTCGACCCGGAGAGGCTTAAATCTCTTGGGGTCAGTTTCGATGCTGTCGCCAATGCATTAAACAGGGCCAATGTGTCACTGCCCGCCGGTAATTTCAGTAACGGTGCAGGTCAATTCCTGGTCAAGGTTGACGAACGTTTCGACTCTCTGAAACAGGTTCTTGGGACAGTGATCCGGGTTGATGCCGATGGCAGCCTGGTACGGGTTGAAGATGTAATAAGCCGGGCCGGGATGGGCTATCGGGATCCAACCGTGATCTCGTCGGTAAACGGCAAACCTTCACTGGCGCTGAAGGTGACCAAGTCGGATGCCGGCAATGCCATGGATATCCGTGATGCTGTTGCGGCTGTGGTCGATGAGTATCGTCCCCTGCTGCAGGCACAGGATGTGGAGCTGGTCCTGACCCAGGACTCCACCGTCTATATCAAGGACGGCCTGAACACCCTCGGTATGAATATGCTGGTGGGTATCACTCTGGTCTCCCTGATTATCTGGTATTTCATGGGTATACGTAATGCCGGTCTGGTTACCATCGGCATACCCTTCTCTTTCATGATCACCATGCTGATCATGTACCTCACCGGCAACAGCCTTAACGAAATCACGCTCTTCTCCTTTGTTCTGGTGACCGGGATTGTGGTGGATGATGCCATTGTGGTGACGGAAAATATCTATCGCCATGTGCAGGAAGGCCGCCCACTGCGGGAGGCGATCGTCAAGGGGACTTCCGAAGTGGCCCTGCCGGTGATCGCCGCAACCATGACCACGGTGGCAGCTTTTCTGCCGATGCTGATCATGAGCGGAACGACCGGACAGTTTTTTGCCTTGGTGCCGAAGGCGGTCACCTTTGCCATAGTGGCCTCGCTGGTCGAATGTCTGCTGATCCTGCCCATTCACTACCTCGACTTCGGGCCCAGAGCCGATAAGAAGAATACCGCAGTGAAGCGGGACAATGCCCTGATGCGGGTGTTGCGGCGTTTTACCAGCAGCCTGCTGAAACTGACAATGCGTTTTCGCCTGACCAGCGTGGTTTTGGTGATGCTGCTGTTCGGTGCTGCTGTGGTCGTGTTGGGTCTGTCGGCCAGCGGCAAGGTGCCGTTGATCCGTATTCAATTCTTTCCCGATGACTACAAACTCTACTATGTCGATGTGGTGGGGCCAGGCAGCATACCGATCGAGGTGGTGGACAAACGCGTGCGGAAGATCTCTGAGGCAGTGATGGCAGATGGGTCGGGGATGGCCAAGGCAGCGGCCGGTTATGCCGGTTTCTACTTCAATGAGGATTATGAGCCGGTCTATGGCAACAATCACGGTTCGGTGATGGTGACCATGCCATCAGCGAATGAACAGACGTTTGATGATCCCCTGCTGCATTTGGATCGGATGCGGGAAAAACTCAAACCGATCTTTGAGACAGATGGATTTGAACTGCACATTCACCCGCAGAATGATGGCCCTCCAAGTGGCAAGGACATCAACGTGCGTGTGGTGGGTTCAAATATCGAATCGGTGTCGGCCCTGGCGACGGATCTGCTTGATCATATGCGCGGAGATCCGGATATTGGAACTCACTTGCTTGATCTGGCGGATGACCGGGGGCTACCGAAACGGGCGATTCAATTTGAAGTGCTGCAGGATCGAGTAGCTGAGTATGGACTCGACAGCGCACAGGTGACGCAGTTGGCCGCCAGTGTATTGGATGGCCGCTATCTGGGTAAATACCGGCACATTGATGAAGAGGTTGATCTCAAGCTCTATATCGATCCGGAGAGGCTGAAAGAGCCGGAGAATGCGCTCTATATTCCGGTTGTGGAGGATGCTGAACGCCCTGTCCACCTGGCCGATCTTGTCAGAATCCATACTTACAGTGAAGCCGGAGAGATAAAACGCTATCGGGGACAAAGAGCGATCAGCCTGAAGGCAAACATCAAGCCGGGTGCATCGACCTCAACGCCTGCCATCGTGAACGGGGTAAAGCGCTATTATGAATCTGTTCGTGATTTGTATCCCGGCGCAACGGTCACTTTTGGTGGCGAGCATGAAGATACGCAGCGGTCATTCGAGTCGTTGGCCTACGCTTTCATCATTGCAGTGTTGGTCATGTATGTGATCCTGGCAACGCAGTTTCAGTCCTATCTACAGCCGTTGATCATTCTGTCTGCAATCGTCTTTGCGTTGATTGGCGTGGTGTTCGGTAAGCTGGTGAGTCAGACACTCTTCACGGTCAACAGTTTTATTGCCGTCATCGGTGTGGCGGGTGTGGTGGTAAATGATGCGCTGGTACTGGTCGATTTTATCAATAAGCGCTATCGAAGCGGAATGTCACGCCGGGATGCCATCGTTGACGGAGTCCAGGTTCGATTGCGCCCTATTGTCTTGACGACGCTCACCGCTACCCTGGGCCTGCTGCCGATGGCAGTAGGTTTTCCAAGCTATTCGCTCATCTGGGGCACCATGGCTTCGACCTTTGTTGCCGGACTGGCGACGGCAACCGCCCTGACCCTGTTTATCGTGCCCGTTTTGTGGGATCTGTTGCAGGGCTTGCAGGAACGTCGTGAA
Source organism: Chromatiales bacterium (assembly GCA_036784775.1). GTDB lineage: Bacteria > Pseudomonadota > Gammaproteobacteria > Chromatiales > Chromatiaceae > QGON01. The sequence continues at coordinate 6,865 of JAMJIN010000164.1, forward strand.
CGCAGAAAAGCGCTGCGGGCAACGAACTGATAAAATCGGTGCCCTGTTTTGTGAGTTGATACCCCCTCAATGAAATTTCTTGCCCTCGAAACCGCTGCCGAAGCCTGCTCCGTTGCCCTCTCAATTGATGGCGAGATTCACTTGCGTTACGAAGTACGCCCAAGAGGTCACAGTGAGCTGGTACTTGCCATGATGGATGAACTGTTGAATGAGGCGGGTTTGGTGCCGCCGCAACTGGATGCCATTGCATTCGGCCGGGGTCCGGGATCATTCACTGGAGTGCGGATTGCCACCGGCGTGGTTCAGGGCGTGGCATTTGCAGCTGACCTGCCGGTAGTGCCGGTCTCCACGCTTGCTGCTTTGGCCCAGCGTGCCTGCCGGGAGAACGGCTTCAAGCGGCTGTTGCCGGCGTTTGATGCGCGTATGGGTGAGGTCTACTGGGCGGCTTATCATCTTGGTGCGGCTGGGCTGGTTGAATTAGAGGGTAAGGAAGCAGTCGCGAAAGCCGAAGATGTTAAACTTCCGGATAGTGATGGCTGGTACGGTATCGGGACAGGCTGGGCTGTGTATGGTGGGCTGTTGGCAGAACGTATGGGTGCAGGTTTGGAAGAGCAGATGCCTGATCTCTATTGCAGTGCGGAGGATGTGGCCTTGCTGGGTGCGGCGGGTTTTGAGGCGGGGAATAGTGTGGCACCTGAACTGGCTTTACCGATCTATCTCAGGGATCGTGTTGCCAATAAAAAAACCGGGTAACCATTCAGCACAATTCAACATAACCCGGCCAACTGCTGTTGGGTTACGATGCGCGCATAGTGATAACAGACCCTAACAGGTAGGCCCGATCCGCTACGCTTGATCGGGCCTACGATCTCGCGGCTAAGGCATTTTTCCAGGATTTCCTCTCTTCCCTATATCGCATGATCGCATCGAGAATCTCGTCGTTGCGTTTTTTTCTGTGAGCCATTGAATTTATAAGTGCATAGCAGCGGGAATTTTTTCCAAAATTATTTTCTATATTATTTATAAACAGATTGAAGTTTTCGGCTGCAGGTTCCATTGTCTTCGATTGATTCCACCAGCTGTCTTTGTTGGAAAAGATTATCTTTAACCGTTCCAACTTGCCCACTATCTCTGTGCGCTTTTCAGTGTATTGCCGAAGGATGTTTTCTTCTGTTGTGCCCAATGTCTGAACGATGAATGCCTTGGCTGGAATCTGCATTGGATAACCTGCCTCAGTCAGCTTTTCGATGGTAAACAGCATTACATCACCAAAAAACTGCCGTTCGAACTCTCCTGACAGGTCGATGTTGTCGGCCTGTTTCTCTATGCCGGGTCTGAATTCTGATTGACCGGTCTTTTCTACCGTTCGATTGTGGAGCATCGGCAGGTTTGCCGAGACAAATTGATCTTCTAACTCGGATCTGATCAGTCTTCCAAGGACAGGTCCTGCCATCCTTAGTTTGAGGCTTGCGAACGGGATGAAATGGCCCAATCCATTTTTGTTGAAAATATAATTACCGGTATAGACGGTTCTTGCGGGAGTGGTGCTGTGAATGTCGACTTCATGGCTGAAGTAACTTTTTCTGGTGGGATGCTCTCCATAAAAGAACTGGTTTAACTTGTTGGAGAAATCTACAAAGCAGTGACAGTTATCATGCTTGCCATCCAGCGTGCAGTTGTATCTATAGGCGTTTGATGTTGGTGTAAAGCCAAACAGATTGGCCATGTCGTGGTAAGCGGCCTCATCGGCATTGCGGCGGGTTGTCTGGTGGAACAGGCAGGAGCGACGTTTGTCAAGATAGTTGTCCAATTCTCTACGCTGCTTCGTTTCTAATTCCAGCTTCTTCTGTTACTTGGTTCTCCGGGTTCAGCCATACCTCACCAACTGG
>JAMJIN010000165.1:0-8703 GCA_036784775.1 Chromatiales bacterium
ACTGTCGAGGTCGATACACCCGGTACCACACCTTCTCAACGGCTCCCTACATCTTCCCGATTTCTTTCTCGATGTCACTCTTTGTCGCTGGCTGTTTCTTCTGACTCGCTATTTGCAGCTATTTCATCCGGTTACCGCTGTTCGCCAATTATGTTCGGGTTTTTACCGCCATCTACAACTGCCTGACAGGGGCAGCAGGGTTGATAGCAACAGAAACGATATCCTGCATGAGCTTTTCATCAGGGCTTCCTCCGGTGGTTGTTGTCGGGTTGTGTTTTGAGCATTCGCATGAGGGTTTCGTCTCTATCGATGTGGTGGTGCTTCAACGCACCGGCAGTATGCAAGGCAACGAAACCAGCCAGGGTGTAGGCAAAATACTTGTGCAGCTTTCCAGCGAAATCCTTTTGGTCATCCATCTCAGGGAACAGTGCCGGTACTTCGAACAGACTGAACAGCTCCACTCCACTCCCCTTGGCGGTGGCGATCAGATAGCCGCTGATACAGAGACTATAGAGCAGAATATAGAGTAAATTGTGGGTCAGGGTAGCGGCGGAACGCTCCCAAGACGAGTGGTTGGGCAGTGGAGCGGGCTTGAGATTGTTTGCGCGCCACAGGCTGCGCACGAATAGCAATCCCAGTAGAATTAGTCCGAAACTCTTATGCCACCAGGGCGCGGCATGGTACCAGGGATGGTAGTAGTCGAGACCGACCATATAGTAACCGAGTGCAAACAACCCGATGATGAGCACGGTCATGCTCCAGTGCAGCAGAATGCTTATAATGCCGAAGTGCAGCGTCGTGTCTCGAATGAGCATGGCAGGCTGTTTCGATGAAGTTATTTTTCGGTTGGACAGATCGGTTCAGTTATTGTTCCCGGATGGCAGGGTTAGAACAGAGTCTCGGCAGGGGAGATGTGCGTTGGACAAAGCGGGCTTGAGCGCACTGACTCTGGTCAGTGATGAGGAGTATGATTCCCATGGAAGGGTTATAGTCCGGATGCTTGGAGAGACAGTCTGAAGTGTTGCTGAAAGGGATTCTATTTCGTTTGCCGGGATTTGGCTCCTATAGGGGCAGGTACGCCTATTTTTCTTTGATGGCCATGATCGGGTTGATTACGGTGGCTTATATCGGTTGGGAGTATGTGAACCGTACCAGCCGTATCCAGGTCACCAATATTGAGCAACGGGCTATGACTGCGGGGGCTGTAGCCGACGCGCAAGAGCTGCTTAATCATGTCGATAACCGGCTGTCCCGGATTATCACCGAACCACGAGAGTCCGAAATAGAGGGTATCAATAAAGAGTTCAGCAGGCTCAATATTGCGCTACTCCACCTGGAGGAAACACTGCCGTATACGATCGACGGTTCCGCCGCGGCGGCTGTTCGGGAACTTCATCTGGATGCGCAACGATTGCATGCAGCGACCAATGAATTGGTGGAAGTGCGTACAGACATGGAACGCTGGTTTCCCGCCATGCGGCTGATGCGTGAGCAGATGCTGCCGCACAACCAGGCTGTGCTGAGTGAATTGGATACCATACTCACCGAAGTCCGTGAGGCGCTGGAACCGGAAGAACAGCTCGAAGCTATCAACGCAATATCTTCATTGCGCCATGCCTGGAACAGCATGGTCTCCGAAATGCGCCTGCTGGTGGCTAACCGTTTTGGTGTTTTTTCCAGTAAGGCGAGTACCGGGATGCGATCGCGGATGGTCAATATTGGTTACTATGCTGAGGAAATGCCGGGCTATTTACAGATCCTGAGAACAATGGTGGATTCTGATCGTCTGGGTTTCATTGGTCCAGAAACATTGGATGCGCTAGATAGGCATCACCGGGACTGGATAAACGCATCCAACCAACTCGTCGTATTATTGGACAATCCTGGATGGCGTGTAGACTTGGTGATTCTGACTGAGTCGATCGATCCCATGCTTGAGAAAATGAGGCAGCGGCTCTCTGCTTTGGACCTGGAACTGGACAAACAGTCCGCCCAGGATATTACTCTATTGACCAAGACTGCGCGCACCCTCTCTTTTTCGATACTCGGCATAGCATTCTTCGGTATTTTGCTGATTACCCTTGCCTATATCTTTCTCAATCGCACACTCCTCAGGCCTATTGCAGAGACGGCAATGGCACTGAAACAGGAAGCCCAAGGGGTGTTGGATATCACCCCTCCGCCTGCCTCCCTGCAGGAGACGGCGAACCTGGTCGAAGCCTTTAATGAGATGCGCAAACAGGTGCATATGCGGCAACAGCATCTGGATCACATGGTCCATCATGATGCACTGACGAGGTTGCCGAACCGGGTACTGTTTCGTGATCGGCTGGAGCATGCACTGAAGATTGCGGCACGGGAAGGTCGCTTGATCGGTCTGATGTTTTTGGATCTGGATCGCTTTAAACAGGTCAATGACAGCCTCGGTCACCTGGTTGGAGATGAGTTGCTGAAGATTGTGGCAGAACGTCTGCGAGCGCTGACTCGGGAGTCAGATACGGTCGCCAGGCTCAGTGGTGACGAGTTCGCCGTGCTGGTGGAAGGCATCAACGAACGCGATGATATGATTCCTCTGGCGGAGAAAGTGTTAGAGGCACTGGAACAGCCGGTCGAGATTGCCGAGCATGAGCTGAGAATTACCGTCTCTGTGGGAATAGCGATGGCTCCTCTGGATGATGTTGTGGCCGACAACCTGATTCGTGATGCGGATACAGCGATGTATTCAGCGAAACAACAGGGAAGGGCGGCCTATCGCTTTTTTACTGATGAGATGACCCATGTTGTGGCGGAGAGCCTGCAGCTTGAAAATGAAATTCGCTCCGCAGTAGAGAACGGAGAGTTCCTGTTTCATTTTCAACCGGTGGTCAGTCTCTGGAACGGTGAGCTGTACTGCTGTGAGGCTTTGATGCGGTGGCAGCATCCGGAAAAAGGGTTGTTGGCGCCGGAGGTCCTTCTGGATGTGCTGGATGATACCGGCCTGATTACTTCAATTACCAACACGCTGCTGGATCAAGCCTCCAACCATCGGGAAAAACTCAGCAAGAAACTTGGCAGGGATGTTGCCGTGTCGATCAATCTGTCGGCACGTCTGATGAATGATCCGGCGTTTTGTCGCGGACTTTTAAAGCGGCTGGTGGCAAGAGAATTTCCGCTTGGAAGTCTAGTGCTTGAGATCACTGAGGATACCCTGACCCGTGAGCTTGCGGAGGCGAATGAGTTTCTACAACAAGCGAAGAACCTTGGTGCAAAGATCGCCCTGGATGATTTTGGCGTAGGTCAGGCTTCATTGAGCCACCTGCGGCAGTTTCCATTCGATCTGGTGAAGATCGATCGTGACTTTATCAGCAATGTGCATTCCGATGCCAATGATGCGAATCTCGTGCGGGCCATTATCCAACTGGCCCATGCGTTTGGTATGCAGGTAGTGGCGGAAGGTGTTGAGACCGAACAGCAGTTGGCCTTTGTGCGCGCGCAGGGATGCGACTACATTCAAGGCTATCTTGTGGGGGTGCCTGCCGATTCCGAGCAAGTTGTCGCCTGTCTCCCTGCTGGGCGACACGGAGATCTGTTGGCTATTTGATCTGTTTCTGCATGGCGTGGGAAGTTATCAACTGGCTCTCAGTGGGCAGAACCGAGTTGTTCAGGTGTGATGGCGGGTGAGAAAAAGGCATCTGCAGTGTACGGGTCGACAGGGTCTCCGGCATTGTTGACCAGTGGCTGATCATAGTCGTTCCAACCCCGCAAGCCGGTCTTCAGTGAAACGACATCATCAAAACCCATCTGCTTAAGAGTGTGGGCGGCCAGAATGCTGCGGTTGCCTGAGCGGCAAATCACCACTACGCGTTTATCCCGTGCGGTTACCAGTTCCGGCACCGTCTCGTCATACCCATAGTCACACGCCGTTTCCAGGATGCCCCGTGGCACGATCAGGGAGTCCTGAATGTGGCCGCCATCAAATTCATAGGGACAGCGGATATCAAGCAGCAGAAGATCGTCTCTGGCTGAAAGTTCTTCAGCCAGATCCCAGGGGAATATCTCATCCACTGATTTGGACTGTTCCGCTATCAGGTCGTTGAATGTCTTGCGCATGGAATCAGCTTCTCTTGCCAAACTGGATGTAGAGGGTTTAAGTTATTGTTCTCAGGGCAGTGGTCTCAATCCATGACAAAGCGCAATTCACTTTTTGATCCGCGATCTCTCTTAACTAAAGTGAATGATGAATAGCCGATATCCCCAAACGAGGGACGCCGAATATACATCCCTGTAGGCTTGGCGGCGGCTTCACTGCTGCCGACACCCTTGTTTGTGTGTGTCACCTATCCTATGCGCTACACTCGCCTAGGAGCGGCGCCTACAGGGATATGGTCAGGTATCTCGACCTCATCAGAATTATTGTGCGTAGTCAGTTTATTCATTGAATGGAGTTCTTTATGCCTGCCGAGCAGATTACACAGATCCAGGTGAAACCAATCGATGTGCTGATGATCAGTATTTTGGTGCAGTATCTGGGAATCTATCTGACCCGTAAGATTCGACTGTTGCGTGACTATTATATTCCGCCTGCTGTGACCGGAGGGTTGATCTGTAGCGGAATCATTGCGTTGATCTATGTCTACCAGGGCGTCGAAATCAGCTTCGATATGCAGATCAGGGATGTTCTGTTGCTGGTCTTTTTCAGCACCATCGGGCTTTCCGCCAAGTTGAGTACGCTGGCTGCCGGGGGCAAGGCGCTGGCGGTGATGGTGGTTGTGGCCGGGCTTTTTCTTGTGATTCAGAATGCGACAGGTGTCGGCCTGGTTACGCTTGCGGGAGGGCATCCCGGTTACGGCCTTTTTGCCGGGAGCGTCTCTTTTGCCGGTGGCCACGGTACTGCCATCGCCTGGGGTGCAGAGGCGGAAGCGGCAGGCCTGGATAAAGCCAGCGTGGTAGGCATTGCCTTTGCCACCTTCGGACTCATCGGGGGAGGTTTGCTAGGCGGACCGGTGGCCAGGGGGTTGATTAACCGATACAAGCTGAAAGGGGGATCAACTGCCGTTGAGGGCGGTTCGGAAGATAAACCTGTTGCGACGGGCAACCCCGCCTCTCTCTCCAATCTGCTCGGTGCCATTCTGCTACTCGCGATCTGCGTGGAGAGCGGCGACCTGGTGAACCGGGTGTTATTCGAAAAGGGGGTGTTGCTGCCCGGTTTTCTCACCTCCATGTTTGTCGGTATCCTGCTCACAAATCTTGCGGATCTCATCCGTCTCCGCATCAATCTGCATACCATCAACAAATTTGGCGAGGTTAGCCTGGCCCTGTTTCTCGCTATGAGCCTGATGAGCATGCAGCTTTGGAGCCTGGCAGGCGCTGCAGGTGCAGTATTTTTCATCATGATCCTGCAGATGCTGGTGATGACCCTTTTCACCACACTGATTGTGTTTCGGGTGATGGGGAAGGACTATGATGCAGCGGTGATGGCAGCTGGATTCGTCGGTCTTGGCTTGGGCGCTACGCCGGTGGCGATTGCCAACATGAGTGCGGTGACGGCACGGTTCGGCCACTCTGCAAAAGCGCTGTTGGTGATACCGCTGGTGGGTGCTTTCTTTATCGACCTGCTCAACGCGCTGGTCATCAAATTTTATATCAACGTCATCACGAATTGGTTGGGTTGATAAATTGGAGCGGCACCTTCTCCGCGATGACACCATAGCAAACGTAGGGTGCGCACAGCGCGCCGTGCCAGGTGAATCATACGTCCCTCTTCATCTGACACTCGGGACAGAGATAACAGCCCTGACTGCCTGAAACAACCTTGATGATTTTTTCGCCGCATCGGTAGCAGGGCAGACCTTCCCGCCGATAGACTTTAAAACGCGCAGATTCAAAACTGCCGCCTTGGGAGATGAGCCGCTTTGCCAGTGACAGTTGATTGGTGATACCTCCTGTCTCATAGGATTGCCTGGGCAGTTCATCTATAGCATCGGCAATGTCTTCCAGTTGCCTGTCCGTACACTGGCTGGGTTTAATGCCTGGATGCAGCGAGGCGGTAAACAGAATCTCGCAACGGAGATAGTTGCCCAGCCCCGCCAGGAATGACTGGTCTGTCAGCAGCGTTGCCAATTGTCGGTTGCGAAACCGTTTGCCAAGAAGCCGTTTGGCGATGGTTTCAGTATCAAGAGAGTCGCTCAAAATATCGGGTCCCAATCGACTCAACAGCGGATGGTTTTCCTGCGCTGCTTTCGTCAGAACCGCAATGTCCGAAGCACTGAAAAGCAGCGCGGCCTTCGACGCTGTCTCAAGTCTCAACCGCAACTGGCGTGAAGTGTCCGGCCTCTCCCCTTTGTCGAGACAGTACCAACGGCCATAGAGCTGATTGTGGCTGTAGATCGAAAGGCCGTTGTCGAAGTGGTTGAGCATCGCCTTGCCCCGGGTCTCCACCCCGATCAGTCGGGCGCCTGAGAGTTTATCCTCAAAGGGCTTCAGCTCAGGCAGGTCAAACCAGATCCTTTCAATGACCTGGTCTTGCAGGATAGCCGCGATCCTGTCGGCGGCACGTCGAATTTCCGGGCCTTCTGGCATAGGTCAATTCTGTTGTTTGGCGGAGCAGGGTATTCTACCCCGGATCCAGCAGACGTAGGCTCGATCAAGCGCAGCGGATCGGGCACGCCCACTTTAACCGGTGGAGGAATCACCCTTCGTCAGTTATCCTTGATCTCCTGGGAATAAAAGTAACAGTCTGGAGAGACAGATGGCGGACGTCCGGCAAACCGAACAGATACAGCCGCAATGATCGGGAAGCGGCGAGGCGCCGCTCCTACGTGCATTTGAGTGACTGCTTTTTCCACGCGAAGGGCGGGGTCGGTCTTGACACCGTGGGAAAAGTCCCGTAAATTTCGCGCCTCTCCATATCCGGAGGTCGCCGACTTTGGCCCACCGGAAAGGACCTGTCCCCATCGTCTAGAGGCCTAGGACACTGGCCTTTCACGCCGGTAACAGGGGTTCGACTCCCCTTGGGGACGCCATATAAATCAAGGGGTTACGTTAATTCGTAGACCCCTTTTTTATAGCTCGTCTGAAAAATATCTGAAGAAATGGACTGTTTTTGGTTAAATTTTTTGGTTGTTTAAAACTGTTAGTTACGGGTCTACGGGGAATAGCGGGGTCCGCGAGCAATTTGGGATTTTATTTACGCGTTTGCTTCGTACGCGCTTAAAGAGAACAGAATTCTTGCCGAAAACCCTTGTAACTTAGCTCGAATAAACATATTTTATGCTAGCTGCCCTTTTGATAAAGGGCTAAGCAATCGATTTAATGTTGCGCCCACGAGGTTATAAACCGGGGTTATTTTATGAACACTGAAATTTCAACTAAAGCTCAAACAGGAGTAGAGGTGTCTGCAGAAAATGAGTTCAGACGCTGGTTCGCTAGTGAGCAAGAATCAGGTTTGGTTGATGTAAAGTTTGCAATTGCTAATTCCGTATCCGAAAAAGCTGTTTCCAGGGTTGTACTCCACAACATCGTTACTTCAGAGCGGATGATTGAAGCAGGAATAGTGGAAACACATCTTGAAGGAATAGTAGGTGCGAGAGACTGATTTTGTTGAAGCGATTCAAAAAGCCCAAGAGATTGTCACACAACATTTGAGTAACGATGAACACTCGCACCCGGTGCAAGTGTTATCACCTATGCCTCCGCAAGGAGATATTGAAACAGCTTCGTTTGGGATAATCCAAACTATCTCAAAAGTGACCGGTTACGATATCTCCGTATTCCGCACGAAAGGGCTTAGTGACCCAATCCACGCCTATATAGCCATTTATCATAATCCTGACCGCGCTAGGATTGTATACTCGGCTGATTTAAATATGTGCTGGGCGCGATTTCTGATGTGCAAAGAAGCCGCTCATATTTTCCTAGCTACTGAATTAAATAAAACAAACACAGCCGATGACGCAATTGAATTGGCTAATAAGCTTCTTAACGACAGTAGCGACACTGATCCAGCTGTCAAGGTAGAAGAGATTGCTTACTTTGCAGCAATCGAACTTATCTTCCCGAGACAACATATTGAGAGCGCCATTCGCGACTTTCAAGAGCAAGGTCTGACTTTTTTAGAGATTGCGGTATCATTCAAAGTACCGGAAAGAGTGGTCGAATTTCGATTGAGTCAAAGCGTAGATGTTATTTACCAGAAAGCTTACTCAAGCATGTGTAAGTAAAGTGGCGCTCTGATGGGTCAGAGTGCCATTTCAACGAAGTTCTAAGAAGTTTTTTTCGACACCCAGGTCCAAGAGCCTTGATCCGAATGATCTCAAACCAGTAAACATCCAAATCCTGATGACACTACTCGGCCTCCGCTGGTTCTTCGCCCTTACTGCTCTGGTCGCCACAACCCCCTTGGCCGTCACCACCCTGATCCCCGAATACGCCCCCCAGCCATGCAATCCATGGCCGAATGGATCAAGCGTTACTATTTCCCGTTGTTTGGCCTTATTTACTGAAATCTCTTCGTGAGCCACCTGTACAGAGCTTTAAGATCTAGAGATATTCCAAATAGGCCTGGTTTCAATAACAAAATATCATTATTTGTAACTTTCTCTGTGTCATGTTTTTGTTGAGAGGTGATTGTAGAGTGTTAGCGGCTGAGTAAAACCGCGCATAGATGGCGAAGGCCGCCTCGCTGCGTCGATACATCCTCCGTCAGAACGTCACATCCTCGTCCAC
>JAMJIN010000331.1:0-2211 GCA_036784775.1 Chromatiales bacterium
AATGGCATAGTGCGCGCTACAAGATCAGCCATGACAGTTTCCAAACCAGAGTTGTACCATGACAGGATTTTTAGTTTTTTGCCCCAAAACCCTGTCAAGTGCTTTTTGTAATTATTTACTGCTTGCCACGGGTTTTTGAGAAGTTACATTATTTCCCATCTCCCAGTGAATGCTCCGGGGTACGTACTCCCGTTTGCAGATCAGTGGTAATCTTCAAATCAATCTAAGTACTCTCTATATTTTTGTTTGCATAAACGCAGGTTTTGTCGTCGAAAAACTTTACAGTTTTTCACGTGGCGTAATGTTGGAATGATTTTACTTCTTGTTTTATATAGGAAAAATATTCCTGGCCTGGTTTTTGCTTCTGATTCTTCTTCGAAGTGCTTAAACAATCAGGACACGCTGAAAATTAGTCCATCTGCGTACTAGGGAGAAAATAAAAATGCATCTTAGAAAACTGGCAATAGGATTGCTGGCATTCGGTATCACCACATCTGTACAGGCAATAGAATTGATCGATGGCCTGGGCGGAAATCGCGGTTATGGTGACCAGGCGATGTTGCCAAATGACGACGGCTCCAGCAATCTGCTGGATCTTCCGTTCAATATCAATTTCTACGGGAATGAGTTCAGCTCTTTCTTTATCAACAACAACGGTAACGTCTCATTCAACAATCCGCTCTCATCCTACACGCCTGATCCTTTCCCGGTTGCGAACCAACCTATGATTGCGCCCTGGTGGGGTGATGTGGATACCAGTCGTGATGGCCAATTCGGTGAGGGTTTCGATCCGGATTTGCTGCCGACCGAAACATTCAACCCCAATGGTTTTGACCAGGAATTTGTTCCAGTTTCCGAGCTCCCCATTATTCCAGGTGATTTCGGCATACCCGTATCCACCTTCGATGGTGTGGATTACATCCTCTTGGATGATGCTTTGGAGCTGACTGGTTTTTTCGAGGAAGGTCCCGGTCCCGGCGGCGCTTTCGATGATGAACCGAACAATGTCTGGGTTGCTTCACCAAACGACAGTACCGTAGTTGTCACTTGGGACCAGGTCGGTTTCTTTCCCTCCGATACCTCCAAAACCAACAATTTTCAGCTGGTGCTGAGGGACGCATCGGCTGAGACCGGCGTTGACGGCGATTTTGATATCGAGTTCCGTTACGACCAGCTCGAGTGGACCACCGGTGATGCCAGTGGCGGCACTGACGGTCTGGGTGGCACCGAGGCGCAGGCAGGTTTTGATGCCGGCGACAACACCAACTTCCTCGCCCTGCCAGGCTCTTTCAGCCCCGAAGTGCTGGAACTGCAAAACACCAGTAACGTCAGCCCCGATACCCCCGGACTCTGGACATTCGCCATCCGCAACGGTGAACCACCTGGTGATACTCCAGAAAATCCGCTGATGCCGGTTGAGAATCAGGATGGTTGGGACTTCGACTTCAATGTTGTCGTGGGTCGACCCATCTTTATCTACCCTGACGTTGCTGTGGGTTATGACTACCAGATCGACAACCCGGCCACCATGCCGCTGTTTCAGACAGTTTTACTGCCCAGCATCGGTGATGATCTGTTTGATATCTATACTTGGGATGGTACTGACTGGGTTCTTGTGGCAGCAGGTTGGGCGGCGGGCGCGAGCTATGACTTCGGTGCTGGCGGTGTCGACCGTTTTCGTATCCTTGGTATCGAAATTGCCGAGATGCTCGACCCGACGGATCCCACTGCCTTCATCACCGGACTCACCTTTACCGGTTCCGGCGCTGTCGGCATGAGTCAGAATCCAATTACGGTGTTTGTACCGCCGGTAACTGCCCCTGAGCCTTCGGTGCTGATTCTGTTCGGCTTTGGTCTTGGTGCTTTAGGTTTTGTTCGCCGTAGAAAACGGGCCTGAAAGTTGATTCAGTCGTAGACTGATGGAGACAAAAAAGCCGCCGCTACGAAAGTAGCGGCGGCTTTTTTAATCCCTACTACATTTATTACCTGCAGTTAGTGGGAGCGGCGCCTCAGCCGCGATTTACCCATCTACGGAGTCATCGCGGCGGGGCGCCGCTCCTACTGGTTTATAGGGTGTAGATGGCGGTAAAAACCCGAACATAATTGGCGAACAGCGGTAACCGGATGAAATAGCTGCAAATAGCGAGTCAGAAGAAACAGCCAGCGACAAAGAGTGACATCGAGAAAGAAATCGGGAAGATGTAGGGAGCC
>JAMJIN010000524.1:0-1213 GCA_036784775.1 Chromatiales bacterium
TGACGTGGTCAAGGATTTTGTTACACCCAGTTAAGCCGCTTTTTTCTGCGCCATCATTTGCTGCTCAAAATCGTTCGGACTCATGTAATCCAGGTATGAATGCAGCCGCGTACTATTATAAAACATGGAAATATATTCCAATATGTCCTGCTGGGCTTCGTAACGTGTCTGGTAGTTTCTCCAATGCACCCGTTCCTGCTTGAGGCTGCCAAAGAAGCTTTCCACTACAGCATTATCCCAGCAGTCACCCTTCCTGCTCATGCTGCCATTGATATCATGGGCTTTGAGTAACCGCCGAAAAGCCTTGCTGGCATACTGAGAGCCACGATCCGAGTGGTGAATCAATCCGCCCTTCGGTCGACGTCGCCAGATCGCCATTTGCAATGCATCACAGACCAGCTTTGCCTTCATCCGGGAACTCATGCTCCAGCCGACCACTTTACGTGAATACAGGTCTATCACTACCGCCAGGTATAACCAGCCTTCTTGGGTCCATACATAAGTCACGTCCGCCGCATAGACATGATCTGGTTGGGCCACAGCAAACTCTCGCTTGAGCAGGTTGTCGAAAACCGGCTGCTGGTGGTTACTGTTTGTCGTAACCTTATATCTCCTGCGCTGACGCGCCTGTACATTGGCTTCACGCATTAACTTCCTTGCCTTATTCCGACTCACTGGATAGCTCAGGACATTCAAGGCTTTTTTCATTCTGCGACTGCCATAGGTATAGTCCGAACTCTTGGCGATATCCTCAACCCACTCCAGCATCTCCTGATGTATTCGGTCTGGTCTGTTACCCAAGCCCCTTTGATACTGGTAGTAACCATTACGACTCACACCCAAAACCTGACATTGCAAGCTGATTGGATAGGCATTCTTATGCTGGGTGATGAACGAATATTTCACTTCGTTTCTGCTGCAAAGAATACCGTCGCTTTTTTTAAGATATCTTTCTCCATCTCAAGGCGTTTTACCTGGGCCTTGAGCTTCCTGATCTCTTCCTGTTCAGGATTCAACTTGCCATTGCCTCGAAATGCCTGCCCATCTTCTACCTGATGCTCTTTCACCCAGCGCCCCAGCATTTGGGCATTGATGCCCAGGCTGTTTGCTGCTTCCCTTCGAGTATATTCCTGCTCAAGAACCAGACTGACCGCGTCTAGCTTGAATTCCTTCGAATATTTCTTTCGTTCTTTCATTTTTCTACCTCAGTTAA
>JAMJIN010000166.1:0-8695 GCA_036784775.1 Chromatiales bacterium
CCTCAGAGCCATGCTACCTCGTTTGCTTCGGGCTGCTGCAACGACTTCACCACGTCCCGAGACATGGCTGCGGCTTGCTGAACATTCGTGCTAATCAAGAAGGGGATTACGCCGGCGCCCATATCCTGTTCCTCCACACTATTTCCAGTGCTGAGTTTTTATTCTAGGTTAATCTTTGTCATATGGAAGGAAATACGAAGTCAGGTTGCACAAGGAAAAGAAAAAGAAGCGCTAGGGCGAATATCATTCGCATATGAGCAGGCATCAAGAGATGGATCTCGCAGATTTCTCTATACTCGGGATAGATCTTCTCCGGACTCCATTTTCGCCATGATCGGACCAACGGCCGCCGCCACTTCTTTGAACCCTGCGTTGACACCGCAGATACGGCGCCAACCGGCGGAAAGTGAAACATCTGCCGAAGGGACACAACAGGCTTCGGGCTTCCCCCTCCGATCCTCCCGGAGTGATGAAAAAACCGTTTCCACCAATGAGCCAAAGCCGACACAGACCACCGATGAACTAGGCACAGCAGAACTACGCTTGGTACAGGAGCTGAAAAGCCGGGATCAGGCCGTCAGAGCCCATGAACTTACGCACTTATCTGACGCAGGACAATACGCCCGTGGTGGCGCCCAGTTCGACTACAAAGTCGGCCCGGACGGCAATCGCTACGCGGTCGGCGGCGAGGTGAGTATCGATTCCTCCAGGGAGAGCGACCCACAACGGACACTGGAGAAAGCGGAGACTATACGCCAGGCGGCACTGGCCCCCGCCGATCCCTCCAGCCAGGATCGCCGAGTGGCCATGCAGGCAACCGCAATGGCGGCCCAGGCACGGGTAGAGATTGCCAGGGAGCAGTCACAGGGAGAGGCAGAAGCAGGCAATCAACAGCCGTCTTCAACTGCCAGAGGCATCAGCCGGCTGATAACGGTACAGTCCGCCGACCAACCGGACCCTGTGTTGATCGACATGAGTGCCTGAGATTCATAAACTGTCATGGTGCGCTGTGCGCACCATCGGGTCTTAACTAACCCATCTCAAAGCGGCAACGCCATCACCATCGCATCTTCCCGTCCCTTCGCGGCAGGATAGTAACCGCGACGCAAGCCCACCTCGCAAAAACCGATACGTTCATAGAGTTTCAGTGCGCTTCGATTACTGATTCTCACTTCGAGAAAGGCCGTGTCGGCCCCACGCTGTTTGGCCAGTTTCAACAGCCGGTCGGCAATCTTTCGTCCAAACCCCAAGCCGTGATGTTCGGGATGGACACAGATATTGAGCAGATGACACTCATCCAGTACAACCGACATGACACCGTAGCCGATAATCTTCTGATCGAGACTGAGCGCCCAACAGGAGTAACCTGATCTCAGGCAGTCCCTGAAGATACCCATGCTCCAGGGATACTCGTAGACCCGCTCCTCGAGTGCCAATACCTCATCGAGATCCGACCGGGCCATGGGCCGGATGTTGAGCAACGGTTCATCAAGTTGCGCGCTCACTGTTCGCGCAGCAGGGATAGGGCCAATTGCAGATCCTGCCAGGATTTTGCCTTCTGCTCCGGCGAACGCAGCAGGTAGGCGGGGTGATAGGTCACGACCAGCGGAGTGACAGACTCACCAAAATTGTGGATCCGGCCCCGCAAACGACCGACAGGAATATCGGTCTTAAGCAGATTATGGGCGGAGATGCGTCCCACGGAGAGGATCACCTTGGGTTGGATGAGGGCGATCTGTTGCCGCAGAAAAGGCTCGCACTGCAACGCCTCATCCTGTTTGGGATCACGGTTGTTGGGCGGGCGGCACTTGAGGATATTGGCGATGAACACCTCTTCCCGCCGAAACCCCATCGCCAGCAGCATCGCATTCAACAGCTGCCCGGCCGGACCGACGAAGGGTTCACCCTGCCGATCCTCATCCGCACCGGGTGCCTCCCCGATGATCAGCAGATCAGCCTGGGTATTGCCGACCCCAAATACGGTCTGGGTGCACCCGGCCCGTAGACCGCAGGCGGAGCAAGCGCTTACACGCGCCCGTAGATCGCGCCACTGATTCACAGCGGACTCAGCCATCGGCGCTGTTGCGGCTGTTTCCACAGCGGCACTCTCACCGGCAGTCCGTTCAGGGGCCGGCAGAGACTCTGCCTCAGACACCATCGTCTCCGGGACAGCCGCAGCCGGAGGATCACGGCGCTGCCATGCCGTGATCCCCATCGCTGTCAGATAGGCTTTGCGCCGGGCCTCTTCCATGGATCCCGGCTGTTACACATCCCCGGATTGGGGATGCGCCTTCTCCATGGGTTCCAGGATCTTGTTGACCGCGTTGATATAGGCCTTGGCGGAGGCGATGACGATATCGGTATCCGCCCCCTGGCCGTTGACAATATGACCGTCCCTTTCCAGTCGCACGGTCACTTCACCCTGAGCGTCTGTACCGCTGGTGATGTTGTTGACCGAATAGAGCTGCAGTTCGGTGCCACTCTCCACCAGGGCCTCGATCGCCTTGAATGCCGCATCTACCGGACCACCTCCGGCCGCACTGTCGGCCAGCTCTTCGCCATCGACACAGATCACTATGTTGGCGTGGGGGGTCTCACCGGTTTCCGAGCAGACCTTGAGGGAGACCAGCTTCACCCGCTCGTTCTCCGCCTTGGATCTTGCATCGGTCACCAGCGCCTGCAGATCTTCATCGAAGATCTCATGCTTTTTGTCGGCAATATCCTTGAAACGGGTGAAGGCCGAGTTAAGATCCTCCTCCGTCTCGAAGCTGATACCAAGCTCTTCCAGACGGGCACGGAACGCATTGCGGCCGGAGTGTTTGCCGAGGACCATGCGGTTATGGCTCCAGCCAACATCCTCAGCGCGCATGATTTCGTATGTCTCGCGTGATTTGAGCACACCGTCCTGATGGATGCCCGCCTCATGGGCGAAGGCGTTGGCGCCGACGATCGCCTTGTTTGGCTGCACCGGAAAGCCGGTGATATTGGAGACCAGCTTGGAACTGCTGACTATCTGGGTGGTATCGATGTTTGTGCTGCAGGGGAAGACGTCGGCGCGGGTACGCACCGCCATCACAATCTCTTCCAGGGAGGCATTGCCTGCCCTTTCACCAAGGCCGTTGATGGTGCACTCCACCTGCCGCGCCCCGTTGTCCACTGCCGCCAGCGAGTTGGCGACGGCAAGTCCGAGGTCGTTGTGACAGTGCACAGAAAAAATCGCCTTATCGGAGCTGGGGATACGCTCACGCAGGGTCCGGATCATTGCGCCGAACTGGTGCGGTACGGCATAACCCACGGTATCAGGCACGTTGAGGGTAGTGGCACCGGCATCGATCACCGCTTCAAAGATACGACAGAGAAAGTCGATCTCGGAACGACCCGCATCCTCTGCGGAGAACTCCACGTTGTCGGTGTACTGACGGGCTCTCTTTACCGCGCGTATCGCCTGCTCGACCACCTGATCGGGCTGCATGCGCAGCTTCTGCTCCATATGGATCGGCGAGGTGGCGATGAAGGTGTGGATGCGCGCCGAATTGGCGGGTTTCAACGCCTCACCGGCACGGTCGATGTCCTTGTCCAGGGCGCGGGCCAGACCACAGATGGTGGAGTCCTGCACCATCTCAGCCACAGCTTTTACTGCGTCAAAATCCCCAACACTGGCGATGGGGAAGCCCGCCTCGATGACATCTACGCGCATCTTCTCCAGTGCCTTGGCGATGCGGACCTTCTCGTCCTTGGTCATCGAGGCGCCGGGACTCTGCTCACCATCACGCAGGGTGGTATCGAAAACGATCAATCTGTCTGGGTTATTCATAGTTCTGCTCCAACCACGATCGCCGGATAAAGGCTGAATCGGGATTTGAATCTAATCTGTTTGGAATGCTCTGCTGTTGCGTGTGATTTCGGCCCCCGCCGGGGCGCTCTCATGTATGCCCTTCAGGGCAGCAGTCGCAGCAGCAGGCTAAAAAGGAAACCAGGCAGGCGCGCGTCACCCGCCCCATGAAGGGATGCGGTAATCTGCAGTTTGCGCGCGAAAGAGATCATCTATCAGTTTCCGATAAAGATAGGTCGAATATAGCGCATGCTTTGGGGTATGCCAAGCCATGAAATTCGACCCTGCAGGTTTTTCTACTTCTCATCCGACAGGTTGGATCGTTCAGCCCGCCTGCTTCGCAGTTGGGTCAGTGTCAACACGGGACCGGAGACGGCATAGATCAGAAACAGCGCAAAAAGCACGGAAGGCGGATGGGTAAGCACGATGGCAAAACTCAGGGTCACCGCGACGATCACAATGAAAGGAACCTTGCCGTGAAAATCGATCTCTTTGAAGCTGTTGTAGCGAAAGTTACTGACCATCAGCAGACCGGTCAACAGGGTCAATACCGCCGCAGTCCAGCTCAGACTTTCAGCACTCATCCCATAATCCACGCCGAGCCAGACCGCGCCTGCGATAATCGCTGCAGCGGAAGGACTGGGCAGCCCCTGAAAATAGCGCTTGTCGGCAACACCTATCTGGGTATTGAAGCGCGCCAGACGCAACGCGGTACTGGCGGTATAGACAAAAGCGGCAATCCAACCTAATTTACCCAGGCCTGTGAGCGCCCAGAGATACATCACCAGTGCCGGCGCAAGCCCAAAGGCCACCATATCCGCCAGGCTGTCATATTCAGCACCAAACTCTGTCTGGGTATTGGTCAGGCGTGCCACACGACCATCGAGACCATCCATCAGCATTGCCACAAAGATCGCCACTGCAGCCTGCTCAAAACGATTGTTCATAGCCGCGAGAATGGCGTAAAAACCGGAAAACAGTGTCGCCGTGGTAAACAGGTTCGGCAGCAGATAGATACCGCGTCTGCGTTTTTTGCCTTTTTCCGGAGATGATTCCATGGTTCTCACAATCTCTTGGGGGAGTCAGGACTCAGTATAAGTTGAACAGAAGGACCACAACACCCCTGTCGCCTTTACATCCAGGTAGGTATTGACCAGTTCCACCGGGAGTTTGCCGGGCACCGTGTCGAGCAACAATGCCCCCTGATGACGTAGACTATCATGAGTCAGGGATCGGCTTGAGAGATAGTCGACCACCGATTGAAAAGCCAGCGCACCCTCAAAACCCTGTACCGGCTGTGACAAAGTCTCATCCAGCGAAGTCTCCCGTAGATCCGCCACCACCACCAGATGCCGCCTTGTGAGCAAGGCCAGGGCACGGGAGAGTTCAGCACGATCATCATCCCGGCTGTTGGTAATCAGAATCACCAATGCCCGCCGGCGCTGCAGGGAGTTCAGTTCACGGGCAGCCGCCACGTAATCCGACGCCTCCAGGGTCGAGTCGAGATCATAGGTGCGATCCAATAAACGGCGGATCAGATCCCCCCCCTTGGCCGGTGGCTGCCACCGCTTCTCCCCGCCGAAGGCGAGAAAACCCACCGCATCCCCCTGTCTTGCCGCGACATAGGCGAGCAGCAACATGGCATTGAGCGCATGATCGAGATGGGCACCGCCTCCATCCATGTGACGCATATGACGTCCGCAATCCAGCAAAAAGACAAGCTGTTGATCCCTTTCGTCCTGATACTCCTTAGAGATCAGGCGACGGTAGCGGGAGCTCGCCTTCCAGTCGATCTGCCGCATAGTGTCGCCTGCGCGATACTCCCGCAGTTGATGAAAATCGCTCCCCTCTCCCCGTCGCCGTCGATGACGCACTCCCAGCTGGCTCAACTTATTATCGGTGGCGAGCAGGGCGAAATGGGCAATCTCGCGAAAGTTGGGAAAGACCCGCACAGTCTCCTGCAGCGGCAGATGTATCTTGCGGCGCCAGAGGCGCAGTGGTGAATGAAGAACGATATCACTGCCGTTGAAGTGACCATCTCCCCGTCGCTCAGGGAAGATCCGATAAGCCAGTGTCGCCGAGCGGCCTGCCGGAAGCTTAAATTCACGGGGCTGCCCTTCCACCCCATAATCAGGGGGATGAAAATCATGTACCACCAGGTTGAGACCATGACCACTGCGATTCTCCAGCTGCAGTTCCACCGGTGACCATACCCCCACCGGGATACTGCCGCGCACCAGGCGGGTCAACTTTGGTGGAACGATACGCCGCGCCTGAAAAAGATCGAGCATCATCGTGGCAACCAATAGTGCTGCTGCGCCCTTCCAAACCAACCCGAGAGCCGGCTGAAAAGCGGTGAGCAGCGCAAGAATCAGCAAGACCAGAACAAGATAGAGTGAGTTACGATCCGGGGTCGTGGAAAATAGGGGACGCACCACGCTTTCCTCATATCGATTGTGTTTGGTAAAGTAAAACACTATATATGAAAAATTGGTCACGGAGGACCATCATCATGCCAAGACGACCTCGCATAACACTACCCGGCGTACCCCATCATGTCATTCAAAGGGGCAATAATCGCCAACCATGTTTCTTCGCAGAAGATAATTACCGATTTTACCTCCAAAAGCTGCGGAAATACGCCGAGAAAACGGACTGCATGGTTGATGAAACCCGAAAGGCGACAAATGGGAATTATGCGTTAGGGAACGAGTGTTTTAAGAATGGCGCAGAAAATATGCCGGCAAGACGTGTGGTTCCGGGTAAGCCGGGGAGACCGCGGAAAGACCGAGATAGTTGACTAAAAACGTGGTGAGTCCTCTATTTCAGCGTTTCCGCATATTTCATTTCCCTATCGAGATGCCAGTTTCGAGCAGAAGGAAACATAATAGACACCCATAGTGCTGAGTCCCTCAATTCCCATCGCACAATAATGAGGTCTTGCCTCCTTGCTATAGGGGTCTATCCCCTGTCTTTCGAGCTGTGCGGCCATATCTTCCAATGAAATCTCTCCACTATCGCTGACAGCTTCGTTTTCATCCACTGGGTCGACAAATGTCTGTGGCTGACTATTGAGAGGAGGATCGGTTCTAATATCATATTGTTGATGTGCATATTGCAGCGTGGATTGAAGTTCTGCAAGGCTTGCACCGAGAAGTGGACTTTCACTGTCCTGCATTCTGTCCACATCATTTTCCAATATGCTGATTGTCTCTTTCTGAACCAAGGGTCTGATTGATGGATCCAGAACATCTATGCGTTTTGCCAGGCTGAGCAGGAGATCGGGTGAAAGTGATTCGTAGTAGTCAGGATTCGATTCGAGTATCACGGCTTGACCGGCCAGCAATTCGGCCTCATCCAGCAAACGCTTTGTATCATACGCTTGAATTGTTTGCCCCCACTGAGTGGTCACGGAATGAGTATAATTATTTGCTGCTGCAAGAACATATGGCTCTACCGCAGAAACGGGTGTCACCACAAAAAGACTAACTACAAAAGGTACAATTTTGCACCTGTTGAGTATGAGGTCCACATATTTCAGTAGTGCAGCGTTTCCGGCACTCTTCCTGACTCGCATTGCGAAGATGTTGTGTAAGGCTTTCATAGCTGCACCTGCTGATTATATTTCCGTTACCCAGAATATCGGTGCCATAACAGGACATCTTCAGTCGCCAGTTCACACTTCTCCCGGTATTGGCGCACACATTTTTTTGCCTCCCAAAGAAATGAGATTAAGTTCATGATTTTTCCCGAAAATGGGTAAAAAAATAGACTTATGCCATCGCTTTCTAGGAAATAAAACCGTGCAGCCAGGGAAAAAGATTCATTTTTCCATGCCTTGATTGAGTTTCTATTGATCGATTTCTGACGACGAAGGGAAGGTACTTCTGATTTTTGGGAAGATATAGACTGGGGAAGATGCCGGGGGGTCAGTCTATCTGTATGGACGCTTGGGAGGCCGCCGGATTTACCAACTCCAAAAGGAAGTTGGAAAGCTTTTTATTGAGATTCTGCAGATTGGCCAGGCCGTGGAACTGGCAAAAATGGACACCATAAATCCGCAAGGAGACTCGGCGTCATAGCCGGCGAATGGTGCCTCGTTTGCATTGGCTTAGGGAGGCTCCGATCTTAATCGGCTATACGCCCTGGCGGGCTAAGACCCAATTGTCACCGCATTCAAAATCAGGGAACCGCTTTACGTTGCGAAAACGTTGTGTTCTCGAGCATGACCTTGTACGTGTAGCCCGAACCGATATCGATGTCATTCCTTAGCACACCGCTGGCAACTACCAGATCGCCGGGTGAAACCAACTCCGAAGAGGTTGCAATCAACTTGTTGTTCGGTTTTGTTCCGGTACCATCCTGCAGGGTAATCCAATTCTTGCCCATGATGTTCTGATTAACCTTAATGACTCTTGCGCGCAGGCTTACCGACTGGTCTTTCAGCTGGACAGACCTTTCAAGGATATCGGCAATCGTCTTGCCGTCAGCTAACGGGGGGATCTCCCCCGGTGCGGGCGCCTGAACTGAAACGGATTTTGTCAGCACCATCTTTTCGCTTCCATGGCCTTCCGCTTCTTTCGCTGCACGGTGAATGTTGTCGGCATCCTGGCCCACTCGGTGGGCCATCTGCACAAAGAAGATCGACTCAAACGTCCTGTCCAGGGTTCTGCTATGAAAATTTCTCATCTCTGCACCGCCACTGAACTTGACCTTGTCTCCCACTGCCGCCGGCAAGCGGCTGGCTGCGATCCATATACCCGGTTCTTCGAGCCGCAAGTGTTAGCGGCTGAGTAAAACCGCGCATAGATGGCGAAGGCCGCCTCGCTGCGTCGATACATCCTCCGTCAGAACGTCACATCC
>JAMJIN010000525.1:0-1212 GCA_036784775.1 Chromatiales bacterium
AATCTTCGGTCGATGGGAATAAACCACAATTTTGATACTGCACTGTATGCAACGCTAAAAGTTAGGGATGTACACGTGGTTATACAAGGGAGCGGTTAGTTTGTGATGCACCTCCTGTTTCGAAGCACATTCAATGTGTTATGTTACTGTAAATCATAACAAAGTATTGATGATTTGCATACTGATAGTGCACTTCCAAAACAGGCATCCACATTGTTAACATTCCGAGTGAAAAATGGAGTGAATGCAACAGGTATGTTCAAAGAAACAACTCCAAGAAATGCACTGTAAGTGTGTTGAATGAGTCACTTTGGCAGAACGGTGTATCGTAATCGGTGTGTAGTAGCTTGGCGATGGTCTTGAACAGTTCCGTCTGTTCACCAGATGCATCGGCGATTTGACTGTTGTGGAACTGAAGTTTTGGACAACACTTCTGTGATTGTGTGGCAATTGTATCAAAGCGAGTGTAAAAACATAATTGTCATAATTATAAATTTTCGTTTAGTAGTACAGGTCAGCAAATATGTACGCATGTAGCTAAACATGTCATACAATATATATCGTTCCAGGAAGTAGGTTATCTCTAAGCGTAGCTCAATGGAGTGCACAAATTGTTAACGTGCGACATAGTGTATAGGCGACTATGTGGCAGCGTAATTAATGCTAGGTACTCTTGAACTGTGAAACGACCAAAGTTGGGTATGGTCGATTTCATAATTAATTTAAGGGTTTTAAATGCAGTTACTCATAATAATAATTACTTGCATAATTATTACGTAACTAACGTTAATATATAAAGTAACACGACAATTTTAGATCACAAACTGGTGCTTTGCGTTACCTTACTTAACATTATTAAGAAATATGTAGGCTATTATATAAAACGTCAGAGGAATACAATAAAACATATTTTGACAAGAAACAAGTTGAGGGATTGGTACGGGTCAAGATCAAATATGTTGACCAATCTTAAAACGTTTTGAATAATATCTGAATAGGAACTCCACTATCAGCAAACATGTCAGCCATTGTATTTATCAATTGCCGCTAACATTCCTAAGTCTGATAATTTGTTAACTTCTAACATGGAATTAATCCATACAAACAAAGAAACCATTGTGTGATCAGAAGTTCAGAATTACAGGATAAATCTATTTGTAATCACAGAAGCAATACACTATGAACTATATCAATCAACTACTTACTTCAATT
>JAMJIN010000526.1:0-1211 GCA_036784775.1 Chromatiales bacterium
CGGTATTAGAAGGTTGTAGTTGTCGGAGTTCTCCCAATCTTTACCTTCCATTATGATCCACCAAGTAGCGAGTTGGTAATACGGGACGTACGGTATTAGAAGGGTGTGTAGTTGTCGGAGTTCTCCGAATCTTTACGTTCCATTAGGATCCACCAAGTAGCGAGTTGGTAATAGGAAGGTTTTTGTGCAAAACATTACATCTGGCGAAATGCATGATTATCTCGCCGAATACATGTCTTATTAGAAGTGTATGTATTTAATGCATGTTGCAGCTGTACGTACAAAGGTGCAGACGCGAAAAGGTTAATATGAGAGCAAAATACCTGAAAAACTTTCCGTCCAATCGAGTCGTTTCAAGGAAAGATTCCAACCTTTTCATGAACGATATAAAGTTCTGCAACGAATCACTTCTGAAGCCGGTCCACGGTGGCAAAACGTTTGTTATACATACGAAACCAGTCATCTCACCACGAACTAGCTTCCCTCGAAATGATTTGGTTTGTTTGTCATCCTCGAACTTGAAATACTCGCGCATAGCAGCTTTCTCGGAAGCGGTATCAACTTTGTAGAGGCCGTATAGTTTAACAAAGACTGCCCGGAGAATAGGTTCGTCTTCCGCTTCGATAAAGCACGCGCAGTTGACCCGATAAACACTTGCTGCGTCAACCCATCATTTAGCGGTAGTTTCTCTCATTCTAGAAATGGATTCTTGATACTGTTCAACAATCGGCGTTATTCTGACCGACGTAAGTTCGCCGGCGAAGTGTAATTTGCTGATGTTTATTCCGTTCTCCAAGTCGTTCTTGTATTTTGTAATTTTAGGGATTATGCCTGTCTTGTCAAACTCATCCGTGATGTCCCACATTTTGACAAAGTCAAAATAGCCAACGTTACTCTGAAAATAAGTTCTTATGGCAACATCACGTGCTTTATAGTCTTCGAATCTTTTCCGTGCTTTTATAATACGCTGGAGAGGTTGTCGTATGACGAACGACTCGTATTCTGTGAGTTCTCTGTCGAATTCGATTGAAGCCTGCCAGAACCTGTTTGTATAATTGAGAACTGTGTTTTTTGTTTGTATTTCGTGGCCATCGGCTGTGTAGATATGAAACAACCCCTCGATGTTTTCTATATATTTGTTAATGTGTCCTCTGAGCCGTGTGTGCGTCTCATTCATTTCCTTGCTTTGCTTGAACAATTCTGCGGTTAGA
>JAMJIN010000332.1:0-2207 GCA_036784775.1 Chromatiales bacterium
CCATGGCGGTCTCCTCATTTGGCTTCAGGTTCAGTATGCGCCACCCACTGACTCAATAGCTGAGCCTCAGGGGTAATCAGGTAGCCATTTATCACAAAGAGCAAGATGGTGTCAGACCGTACGATGAATTTCACGGGCTTGAACGTTTATTAATGTTCGTGGGAAAGATCTTTTCGCCACCCCGCCAACTACAAAGTATGGCGTCACGCTTGACAGGATACGCCTCTTTCCCGCACAACTATGGCATACGTCCTGTGTACCTATTCCACCGTCACCGACTTAGCCAGATTCCGTGGCTGATCCACATCGGTACCCTTTAGTACCGCCACATGATAGGAGAGCAGTTGCAGCGGGACGCTGTAGACGATGGGCGCAGTAGAAGGGTAGATGTCCGCCAGGGTCAAATTCTGGAAGCGGTCCAGATCGATCTGAACATCGTGATCACTAAACAGGAAGAGTTCACCCCCCCGCGCCCGGACCTCCTGCAGATTAGAGATGACCTTTTCCAGCAACGGGTCATTGGGCAGGGCGCAGACCACCGGCATTTCCGCATCAACCAGCGCCAGCGGACCATGTTTCAGTTCGCCGGCGGGATAGGCCTCCGCGTGGATATAGGAGATCTCCTTGAGTTTCAGCGCACCTTCCATGGCGATGGGATAGAAGGTACCCCGACCCAGGAAGAGGGCATGGTTCTTTTCCGAGAAGGCATTCGCCATCTCCTTTATCGCATCGCTGAGCTCCAGTACCACCTCCACCTGGCGGGGCAGGGCGTGCAACTCGTTGACGTAGACCTCCTCCTGCTCCGAGGTCATGCCGAAACGGCGTGCCAGCGCCAGGGTGAGCAGGCGCAAAGCCACCAGCTGGGTGGTGAACGCCTTGGTGGAGGCAACACCGATCTCAGGACCGGCACGGGTCATCAACGCGGCATTGGATTCCCGCACCAGGGAGCTTTCCGGCACGTTGCAGACAGTGAGGCTGCCGATATAACCCATCTCTCTGGAGCCGCGCAACGCGGCAAGGCTGTCCGCCGTCTCACCCGACTGCGAAATGGTGAGGAAGAGGGTATCGTCCGGCACCACGACCTTGCGGTAGCGGAACTCGCTGGCTACCTCCACGCTGCAAGGAACACCGGCCTCTTCGAGCCAGTAACGAGCCACCATGCCGGCATGATATGAGGTGCCGCAGGCGATGATGTGGACACTCTTCGTCTTATCGAGCAGCGCCTTCGCTTCGTGGCCAAAACTGTCCTCAAGCAGATGTCCCTTGTGAATACGGCCCTCCAGGGTCTCGGCAATCACCGAAGGCTGCTCGAAGATCTCCTTGAGCATGTAGTGGCGATAGGGACCCTTTTCTGCTGTGGAGGCGGAAAGTTCGGAGGTACGCTCCGGCCGTTCCACCGGGTTCCCTTCGTTATCGAAGATACGCACGCTTTCACGGGTGATCTCTGCGACATCACCCTCTTCGAGGAAGATAAATCGCTGGGTTACCGGCAACAGCGCAAAGACATCTGAAGCGATAAAGTGCTCGCCGACACCGATACCAATTACCAGCGGACTGCCGGCGCGAGCGACAACCATCTTGTTTGTGTCATTCGTGCTGACCACCGCCAGGCCATAGGCGCCAACCAGCCGGGTGATCGATTTCTGGACCGCTTTTAGCAGATTCTGTTCATCTTTCAGAATACTGCCCAGCAGGTGCGCGATAACCTCAGTATCTGTTTCGGAGGTGAAGCGGTAACCCTGGCCTTCGAGTTCTTTACGCAGCAGGGCGTAATTTTCGATAATGCCGTTGTGGACGATCGCCACCTGCTCCCCACTCATGTGAGGATGGGCATTACGTTCTGCAGGCATACCGTGGGTGGCCCAGCGGGTATGGGCAATCCCGAGGTTGCCGCCGATATTGCCGCTATCCACCATCTCCTGCAGCATTGCCACTTTTCCGACAGAGCGGATGCGCTGCATGTTTTCCGCCTGATCCAGCACCGCGATACCCGCCGAATCATAACCCCGATATTCGAGCCGGCTCAGGCCTTCCATCATAATCGGCACTACGTCCCGCTGTGCGATTCCTCCAACGATGCCACACATAACTCGTGCTCCTGCCTATTATTTTTCTTGATTAGCACGAAAGTTCAGCAAGCCGCAGCCATGTCTCGGGACGTGGTGAAGTCGTTGCAGCAGCCCGAAGCAAACGAGGTAGCATGGCTC
>JAMJIN010000167.1:0-8646 GCA_036784775.1 Chromatiales bacterium
TATATCAGAGTGATCCACCGTCGTTGAATCGCCTTTCATATCCTGAACTGAGGCCATTGACAGAGAGAGAGAAAATGAAAATTATTGCTAATAGTTGACAGGTCAATCCATATCAGGAGCGGCGTCCTCGCCGCGATTTACCCATCTCCGGAGTCATCGCGGCGGGGCGCCGCTCCTACAGGAAATAGACACAGAGGCATTCCAATCGAACGCTACTTAGCCGCCGCCAGTGCCTGATCGATATCTGCGAGAATATCATCGATATGCTCCAGACCAACAGAGAGGCGTACCAAATCCTCTGAAACACCCGCTCTTTCCATCTCCTCCGGATTGAGCTGCCGATGGGTGGTGGTGGCAGGGTGACAGGCAAGCGTCTTGGCATCACCGATATTCACCAGTCTCACCGCGAGTTGCAGGGCGTCGATGAATTTTGCACCGGCCAGGCTTCCCCCCTTGATGCCGAAACTGAGTATGCTGGAGGCACGCCCATTCATATATTTATCCACCAACACCTTATCCGGACTCTCATCCAAACCCGCATATCTGACCCATTCTATCTGATCGTGAGACTGTAGGTGTTTTGCCACCACCAACGCATTCTCACAGTGCCTGTCCATTCTTACCGGCAGGGTTTCGATCCCCTGGAGGATCTGGAAACTGTTGAAAGGAGAGATCGCTGCGCCCATGTTGCGCAGTGGCACGACCCGAGCGCGACCGATATAAGCCGCCTCACCCAGCGCCTCGGTATAGACCACACCGTGGTAGGAGATATCAGGTTCGTTGAGGCGGTTGAACCGCGTCTTGTGTTCCGCCCAGGGGAATTTGCCGGAATCGACCAGTGCGCCACCAATCGTGGTGCCGTGACCACCCATGTATTTCGTCAAGGCATGGACGACAATGTCACAACCGTGTTCAAAAGGGCGGCAAAGATAGGGAGTTGGGACCGTATTATCGACAATAACCGGCACACCGTGCGCATGCGCCATATCCGCTGTTGCCGCCAGATCCGCTACGTTGCCGGCGGGATTGCCGATCGATTCACAGAAGACGGCTTTGGTACGGTCATCGATCAAAGCCGCCATTCCATCGATATCGTTCGGTGCGGCAAAACGAACCTCTATACCCAACTGCGGCAGCGTATGAGCAAACAGGTTGAAGGTTCCGCCGTACAGAGTGGACGTCGTGACGATATTGTCACCTGATTCAGTAATCGTGAAGATCGCATAGGTAATCGCCGACATGCCTGAGGCCAACGCGAGGGCACCAATCCCCCCTTCCAAAGCAGCCACCCGCTTTTCCAGCACATCCGAGGTTGGGTTCATGATACGGGTGTAGATGTTGCCCTGCACCTTGAGGTCAAACAGATCAGCGCCATGCTGTGTGCTGTCGAACGCGTAGGACGTGGTCTGATAAATGGGAACAGCGACGGCCTTGGTCGTGGGATCAGGCTCGTAGCCGGCATGAATTGCGAGTGTCTCCAGTTTCATTTTCCTCTCCTCCAATCAATTATTATCTTTATCAATGACTCCACGAGATGAACCGGAGGAGCCCACCCGGTTTTGTAAAAATAGGATGTATTCCAATGAATTTATTTCGTAATTATTTCACCAGATCCTGGTGAACGTCATATCTCATTGATCTATCAACATAAACTTTGACTTCCTTCGCAGAAAAAGAGTTGACTTCTCATAAAACAACAACTATATTAGTATTTAATTATTTTACGTTATGGTGACTACCATGAAAGACACGCTTACAATCAGTTGTGCTGAATTGCGCGAACTCGCAGAGACTAATCCGGATGAAATTGAAGTCATCGTCGAGATGATGATTGAAGCGGATGTTGACATCTGCAGATAGCTCGCTGAGTCTCCATTACATAGACAATTTTTTTAGTGAAGGATGAACCTCATAGGTTCGTCCTTCCGCTTTGCTTTGAACGGCCAGCAAGCATTCTCTCCCTGAGAAGTCGTTTGCGCAAGGTACGTGCAGTCACCTCGTCCAAACTCCCCCTCGTCAAAATAACGGAACGCTGCGGTTGAAATCTCCCAATGGAAAAATTGAGGACGATTAGCCAGGGTCTGCAAAAACTTGACGGTTTGAGTTGTGCGTATAGTTGCCGTCCATCCAATAATGTCAGTTTCCAACTGCCTTCCGGCTCCCACACCAATCGACTAATCGATGCGCTTTTAATACTTCCCCTGATCAGGGCAATCTTCCAGATGAAATGTGCGAGCACACACAAAGCCAACACGGCTTTGGATCCGAAAGACAACTCAGTTGATAAGAGCGCCAACAAACCTGCACCATAAATAGCGGACAATACCACCTGCTGCACTGGGGATCTGCCGGGCTGTAGAATTATCGATTCAGCGTTCCGCCTCATGATCCCGGCCTCCCTGCCGAATAATCTTCACAATCTTGACCATTTGCTTATCAGCAATCTTGCTGCCTGAGATAAGCCAGGACTGTAGCGTTTGGTCCGGATATTCCAGTAATGTCGCAAAATCCTTTCGTGCCTCCCTGTTGAGGGAGGGATACTCATTTTCAAGAAAGGCAATCAACAGCAAATCGAGTTCCAGCATACCCCGGCGGCACTGCCAGCGTAAGCGGTTGATTTCCGCAGTTCCACTCATAGGCACTCACTGAATCTCAACGGATATGACTCAGTATGTCCCAACACTGCCATGTGGTGCAATGCACTCAGTTATTGAGCCCTATCCTGCAACGGGTGTGAATACATGGCCCGGTAGCCCGTTATTCCGATTGCGATCCAAACCACAGAACGCAAGGTCATGGCAGCCACAGTACGAGGTTCATACTCACCACCAAAAAAGATATGAATCCCAAAAGCGACGAAAACCGACAACGTCAATGTGGCGATGGTGATTGCTGCTGCCGGAGCCCAGGCTTTTTCCAACCAGATACCAATTCCGGTTGCGATATAGACAAACCCTGCAGAAAAGTTGAACCAAAGAACAAAATCCACAGTGTTTCCAGCAGCGCGCCTGGCTTCACCATCTATGAAAAGTACGCTGCCACCTGATTTAATGGTCGTTACGCCAAAAAGCACTGCGATGATAGCAGTGATCCAGACCCATGCGGGCCGTTTAGTCATCATTAGGATATTCCTTAATATCAAAGGGAAAAACCAGTGTTTATGTAGAGGGCAATCTGCCATATCCCCTTATCAGTGAGCCGATTACCAAATGCAGGCATAGCTGTGCCAAACGGTTCACCACCTTCCGATAAGGTCCAGAAAATAAAGGCATCTGTAGCGACTGGTAATCTACGGGTAACCGCAAGGTTGGCCGGGCCGGGAACCAGCAGTTTGCCTGCCGGGCCATCCCCTTCACCAGATGCACCATGACACACCGGGCATTGCGCTTGATAGAGTTTTTTCCCATCAGAGATATTTTCTGAAGAAGCTGGCAAGGGGTTGCTTAAATCAGCATACTGATTGGGTATGTCTCCCAGCACATATTGTGTATAGCGGCCAACAAAGAAGGTATTTGGCTCATTTATACCGATACTCTGACAACCAGTAGTGGCCATGGCCACTACCAGTAATAAGAGCGTATATGGTGTGCGTGACGACCGCATTAATGGCCACGTCCCCTGCCGCCACCGGAGCCACCACCGCTGCGTGAGCCGTAACCACTCCCATACGCCTGGCTGGAATCTTGGCTGGAGCCTTGACCATAGCGATATTTATTACCGGAGCCGTTGTCGTTACCCTGACCATAGCGATATTTATTACCGGAACCGTTGCCGCCACCTTGACCGTAGCGATTCATCTTTCCACTACCCTCTCCTTGTCCGCCCGTTTCATTCATCTGACGAAACAGAGCACGCTCTTCACTGTCCATTGACTGCATTCTGTTCTGCATCTCTGTACGATAACCTTCACGATCTTCATAGGACTGTTCCCGAACCTGTGATCGCATCTGTACCAATTCTTCATTGCTCATGTCTGCATAATCTGCCGCTTCGACACTGATGGATCCTATCGTCAAAGCCACAATCCCTGCCATGGTATTCAAATATTTTTTCATCTAAATTCTCCTCATATGGGTTCGCATGATGGTTTGATATTGTGTAGAGACGCTAATCGCTACACACTCAATCCACGCTGTGCAGTATGAGAGCAAGCTGTTTCGCAATTATTTCGGCGCACGGGAAAACTGTTTCAGATTGTTACTGTAATAAAATTCAGGTAGCAGATGAGGGCCGCTCTGAACAAATCAGCATCGCGGATCCTGCTCATTGAAGACGATCCGTGGATGCACTGAAAAATATAGAATTGGTAATAGTGACTAAATCGATTTTTTCAACATCAGGTCACGAATATGCCCAATGGCGCGTGTAGGATTCAATCCTTTGGGACAGACATCGACACAGTTCATAACGGTGTGACAGCGAAACAGCCTGTATGGGCCATCCAGTGCTTCGAGTCGATCATTCTCTGCCTGATCTCTGGAATCAGCCAGGAAACGCCAAGCCTGCAATAAGGCCGCAGGGCCAAGAAATTTATCGGGATTCCACCAGAATGAGGGACAGGATGTGGTGCAGCAGCCACACAAAATACACTCATAAAGCCCGTCAAGCCTGTCCCGCTCATCCGGCATTTGCAGCGTTTCAACCTCTGGCTCAGGATCATGGCGGATCAGATAAGGTTTTACAGAATGATACTGTTTATAAAACCCCTGCATGTCCACTATAAGGTCCCGAATAACCGGCACACCCGGGAATGGCCTGACTTCAACAGGTTCTTTCAACTCGGCCAGTGGTGTAATGCAGGCGAGTCCGTTACGACCGTTGATATTCATCCCGTCAGAACCACAAACCCCTTCTCCACAGGAGTGTCGGAAACTGAGCGTTTCATCCTGTGCTTTAAGCGCGAGCAGCGCATCACGCAACATCATGCCCGAAGGGATCTCAGCAAGCTCAAAATCCTGCATGTAGGGTTCCCTGTCTTGATCCGGGTCGTAGCGGTAGATGCGGAAACGCATACGCTTACCCGGTCGCTGCAAACAAAATGATCAATAGACGCGCTCCTTTGGCGGAAAACTCTCAACTGATAACGGGCGGGTCCGGACGGGCTTGAAATCCAGGCGGTCCTCTTCAAGATAGTAGAGACTGTGCTTCATCCAATTGATGTCATC
Organism: Chromatiales bacterium; assembly: GCA_036784775.1. Classification (GTDB taxonomy): domain Bacteria; phylum Pseudomonadota; class Gammaproteobacteria; order Chromatiales; family Chromatiaceae; genus QGON01. The sequence continues at coordinate 5,166 of JAMJIN010000167.1, forward strand.
GCGATCAGGGTAGTCAACCCGTGAGTGTGCCCCACGACTCTCTTTTCGTGCGCTTGCAGCCATCATGGTGGCCATAGCGATGTCCATCAGGTTTTCCAGTTCCAGTGCTTCGATCCTGGCAGTATTGAATACCCTGCTGGTATCACGCAGCCGCACATCGGGAAGACGTTCGCGCAGACGTTTCAATTCGGCAACGCCTTGTTGCATCACATCCTCATTTCTGAAGACGCCGCAGTGCTCCTCCATCACCCGCTTCAGATCTGCACGCAGATTGTCGACAGTTTCACCTTCGCCGCGCAAATTCCAGCGCTGCAGTCGTGCCATCGCTTTCTCCACGCCTGCATCGTTCATCTGGCGGTGATAGCGGTTCTCCCGCAAATACTCGCTAATGCGGTTACCGGCAGAGCGTCCAAAAACCAGAATATCCAACAGTGAGTTGCCACCCAGCCGGTTAGCCCCATGGATGGAAACGCAGGCACATTCCCCGGCAGCGTAAAGCCCTGGGATAACCTCCTCGGGTCCATTACGCACCGGCACCACCACCTGTCCATATCGGTCGGAGGGAATCCCTCCCATGATGTAGTGCGCAGTAGGAAAGACCGGAATCGGTGCCTTGGCCGGGTCGATATGGAGAAATGTCCGGCTCAGATCCCGGATACCCGGTAGCCGTTTGTGAACAACCTCCTTTCCCAAGTGATCCACCTTAAGCAGCACATGATCCTTGTCAGGCCCACATCCCAGCCCTTCTCGTATCTCTGTGGAGATGGCACGGCTGACCACATCACGGCTGGCAAGATCCTTGGCATTGGGTGCATAGCGTTCCATAAACCGCTCACCCTCGCCATTGATCAGATAGCCTCCCTCGCCCCGCGCAGCCTCTGTGATCAACATTCCCTTTCCAGCAATGCCGGTTGGGTGAAACTGAAAAAACTCCATGTCCTGCAAAGGGATGCCGGCACGCAGCGCCATGCCATCACCGGTATTGATGTGTGCATTGGTATTGGTGCGAAACAATTGCCCACAGCCGCCCGTGGCAATCAGTGTGGTCTTGGCCTCGATGAGCAGCGGCTCTCCCGTCGCAATCTCCAGCACCAAGGCACCAAGAATAACCCCTTCATCATCCTTTATCAGGTCAATCGCAAAGAACTCGTCAAAGAAATGGGTCTTGGCCCGAATGTTCTGTTGATAGAGTGAGTGAAGTATGGCGTGTCCCGTCCGGTCAGCCGCCGCACAGGTTCTGGAAGCCTGCCCCTCACCGAAATTCTGACTCTGTCCGCCGAAGGCCCGCTGATAGATACGGCCATTTTCAAGACGGGAGAATGGGACACCGAAGTGTTCCAGCTCATAAACAACCCTGGAGGCAGATCGACACATATACTCGATAGCATCCTGATCACCCAGGTAATCACTGCCTTTGACCGTGTCATACATATGCCAATGCCAGTTGTCTGGGGAGACATTGGCCAAAGCTGCATTGACACCCCCCTGCGCAGCGACGGTGTGGGAGCGCGTGGGAAAAACCTTCGTCACGACGGCAACTCTCGCTTCAGCCTCCGCGAGTTGAAGTGAAGCCCGCAGACCAGCCCCCCCGGCACCCAGAATCAAGGTATCGAATCTTCTGCGGGAGAGTTTCATACCACACCTATTACGTTAAACAGGATACGTGCAGCCCAGGCTCCGCAGGCAACCAATCCCAGCCCAACCAGAACCAACAGCCCTATCCGGGCTGGGAACGGTTGAACGTAGTCAATCACCACGTCCCTGATACCAATCCACCCATGCAGCAGGATTGCGAAAACGAACAGTAAGAGTGAAGTATTTACCCAAGGAGAACTGAGCAGTTCGACCCATGGCTGATAGCTCGTTACTGGGGAAAAGAACAAATACCCCAATGCAATCGGCACAAAGACCGCCAGATAGATGGCAGTAATGCGTTGGAAGATCCAGGCGCGAAGCCCCGAGATGCTTCGGCTCACAAAAGCGCTCCCAAGAGAGAGGCCGAAGCAAAACCACTAACAATCACCAGCCAGGCACTCCTACGGGCGACAACTCTATCCACACCAAGGTCCATGTCAATCAAGAGATAACGAATACCTGCCAGCAGATGATGCAGCAAAATCCAAAGCATCAGAAACAGCAGTAGTTGAAAAGGCAAACTGTCGATCATGGCCAAAACCTGATGAAAACCCGTTTCATCGGATACGGACATCTCAAGCAGATAGATGCAAAAAGGAATCAACAGAAACATCACAATGCCTGTAGCCCGATGGGCAACAGACAAGAGAGCCACGGCAGGCAGTTTGATCTGAAGCAGATTGAGAAATACGGGACGTTTAGTTTGCCGTGCCATTGCCTACTTCCGTGAGGAAACATATAAGAGCGTTTCCCGCAGTATAGACAAGTGTGGGCAGGTTGGAATGAGGAATTGATACTACCCATATAGCGGGTAGAGGAATGGTGCCCGGAGCCGGAATCGAACCGGCACGACCCAAAGGTCGAGAGATTTTAAGTCTCTTGCGTCTACCAATTTCGCCATCCGGGCGGATGAGTGAGACAGCAAGTTACAAAAGGCAATGGAGGCTTAGGTCGGAATCTGACCGAGATCCATGGCTTTGCAGGCTGCCTTATTTCTGTATATTTCAATAGGTTAAGTAGATTACCGCCCGCCTTGCCACCCGCATAGTGATTTGGCGTTTGGAAACTGGCGACAAAGTACCATCGAAAACCCAAAAACGCCACAGCAACTGACACTGACATGTAGTGAATGCCTATCAATCATTTGTTGCATTCAGATCGTGAACCCAGCCCTTGTTCTAAGAAACCTCATTGCATCGTCAACTGCTAGACACTGGCATGCAACTCCTTGATCTTATGCTCATCCTCCACCAGTTTCGACGTATGAGAGCTGCGCAAAGCACTTTGAGGCCAAGTGTCCTCATGCTATGAAATGCCTGGTAAAAGACAAAGAGTCAATGCTGGCTTTTTATGCTTTTCAGCTATGTACTGGCGACACATTCGGGCAACGAAAACCAATAACTGTGGTCGTTGCAAAACGACATTGGCCATGCGTCGGATTAAATCCCAAGCGCAGGATCCGGTGGTCACATGAGTTGAATACCCGGCTCGATACACTGGATAGGCACGCGCAACAGATCCGCAGCCGTCAACACTTCAAGACCGAGGTGGCAACAGGAAATGGGAGCCTCGATCTTGTCAAGCACCCTCTCTACCCTTACCCGCAGGAGGGCATGCTGTGCCTGGCATTCACCGGTCGTGCCCTGCTGGCGGACGAGATGGGTCTGGAAAAACTGCTCAAGGTCATCGAAAACACCGGGCGCCATAATGATTTTATTCTTTTTCCTTAACTTTACCCGGTAGTTGCATAAATTCCGGTGCTAACAACCATTCCACCGTATAAAAGACAGGGAGAAATAAAAAATATGCACTATCTCTGGAGTTCACTGCTGGTGAGATCCAGAAA
>JAMJIN010000017.1:0-33880 GCA_036784775.1 Chromatiales bacterium
ACTGTCGAGGTCGATACACCCGGTACCACACCTTCTCAACGGCTCCCTACATCTTCCCGATTTCTTTCTCGATGTCACTCTTTGTCGCTGGCTGTTTCTTCTGACTCGCTATTTGCAGCTATTTCATCCGGTTACCGCTGTTCGCCAATTATGTTCGGGTTTTTACCGCCATCTACACGTGGTAACGGTGATCTCAATGCAATGGCTGAGAAACCTGCTAAGAAGACGGTTCAGTCTATTAAAGGCGGCATCGCCCGGAGTTACAAACAGCAGCCACCGATGGTGCCGCATACAGTCGACAAATATAAGATCAATCTGAAGAACAATGGCTGTATGAAGTGCCATAGTGAGAAAACCTACAAGAAGGAAAAATCTCCTAAAGTGGGTGACAGCCATTACGTAACACGCGACGGCAAGACTCAAAGCACCATTTCCAGCCGCCGTTACTTCTGTAACCAGTGCCACGCTACCCAGATGGGAGCCGAACCGCTGGTCAAGAATATGTTCGAAGGCGCGAAATAAGGTATATTTCAGCAACCGATGCGCCCCGTCCTTATTTGGGTCGGGGCGCATTATTTTTCCAACCAATTTTCTGTAATTCAGGTAAAAGATCATGAGCAATGGCAAGAGAATGGGTGGCTTCACCCTGATTCTGATCGGAATCGTAGCGGGTATTATCCTCTGGGGTGGTTTCAACACCGCGATGGAGGCAACGAATACTGAAGAATTCTGCATCTCCTGCCATGAGATGGAACAGGCTGTTTACCAGGAATTGCAGGAGACTATTCACTTCAGCAACCGAACCGGTGTGCGTGCCACCTGCCCTGACTGCCATGTACCCAAGGAGTGGGTTCACAAGATTATTCGTAAGATCAAGGCCAGTAACGAGCTCTATCACAAGATGCTGGGCACCATCGATACGGTGGAGAAATTCGAGGAAAAACGCCTGGAACTGGCGCAGAATGTTTGGAAAGCAATGAAGGATACCGATTCCCGTGAGTGCCGAAATTGCCATAATTTCGATTCCATGGATTTTGACCGTCAGGCGGAACGCAGTGCGGATCGGCACGATGAGGCAATTGAGGCGGGATATACCTGCATAGACTGCCACAAGGGTATCGCACATTCACTGCCCGCAGGTTATGACCCTGCAGATGACCTGCCTGGCGATCCTGAAGAGTAGGATGTCATTTTAGGCGCGATTTTTGCCTGATAATAACGACGATTGTTTGCCGGTTGACCGGAAATCAAACGGTTAGCCGGTATTTAAGGGAAATAAGATGGGTAGTCTTTTGCGTAGAGTGAATGTTATGTTCACTCAACGGAAAAGACCAGTCAGATATTGAAAGATTTGTTTATCCATCTGATTTTCCCATAAAAAATATACCATTAGCGAAATAGAACCAGAAGCAAGGAAGTGCGCCTGCTGATTTGCGATGGGCTACAATCAGTAAGCCTGGAAATTTTTCAGCCACGAGAGAAGCAAATGCCATGTTGATAGACCCATTTGGTCGTAACATCGAATATCTACGTTTGTCAGTGACTGATCGTTGTGACTTCCGCTGTTTTTACTGCATTCCAAAAGGGTACAAGGACTTTTCTCAGCCTGACAGTTGGCTGACCCTGGATGAGGTTGAACGTCTAGTCCGTGTTTTTTCCGAGATGGGCATCAGCAAGGTCAGGCTGACAGGCGGCGAGCCTCTGGTAAGGAAGGAGCTGCCGGAGATGGTACGCCGTATTGGTGCGCTGCCTCAGATAGAGGATCTCTCCCTCAGCACCAATGCATCCCAACTGGCAAAGCATGCTGCTTCGCTAAAGCAAAGCGGCGTGAGCCGCATCAATGTGAGCCTGGATTCATTGAACCCTGACAGTTTTCGTGAGATTACACAGGGTGATCTGGCGAACGTACTCGATGGTCTGATGGCTGCCAAGGAAGTGGGATTAAACCCCATCAAGATCAACATGGTAGTGATGAAAGGGATTAACGACCATGAGATTGGTGAGATGGTTGATTTTTGCCTTGAGCATGATTTCACCCTCCGCTTTATCGAGACCATGCCTGTCGGTGAAACGGGTAAGAGTGCCACAGATCGATTTATCAGCTTAAAAGAGATCAAGGCTGATCTTGAAGAACGATTTCAGCTGGAACCTGCAGTCATGCGAGGCGCAGGCCCTGCTTCCTACGTTAGAGTGAAAGAGACGAACCTGCGTATCGGTTTCATTACGCCCATGTCCCAGCACTTCTGCGAGAGTTGTAATCGAGTACGCATCTCTGTTGAAGGAACGCTCTATCTCTGTCTCGGCAAGCACGACAATGCCGAATTGCGTCCTCTAATGCGACAGGGTATCAGTGATGAGGGGTTGAAAGAGGTGATTCTTGAAGCAATCGCCCGCAAGCCTGCACGTCACGAATTTAATGAAAATCCTGGAGAGGTTGTCAGGATAATGTCCCTGACCGGCGGTTAACCGCCGGCCAGGGCAGATACTAGCGAAGTGGCGACACCCGGTAGGGGTCGACCATTGCCGTCCGAGGCGAATGTTTCACAACCTGTTCGTGCCCGACATCCTGTAACAATAAAGGGCGGTCTGCTCGACTTGAAGTCTGCCAGACCAAGGTCAATGAAAAAGCAACTGCCAACGCAAGCAGATATTTCATTATGTCCTCCAATAAATGCCAACAGGCATTCGTGCTCCAGCTCTTACGACTGGTTGCCTATTCTTTTTGTATTGCGACGCGAATATAAAACATTTATTCCCGTAAGGCTACTGCGGAAATTGAAAAAAATGTGACTTGTGACCAAGTTACCTACTTTGTAGACTTTTGTGGGGGCTATATTTTGCTGTTCGACGGATTTTTCTTCATTTGCGGTGAAAATTGACGAAAGATGGGTGGGCTGTTATTGGCGGCGAACCACAGAGTTCAAGACATATTCGCGTTCAAAAAAAACTGAAAAGTCCGCATAGTCCCAGCGTGTGATTGGTGGAAAACCCACCCAGGGATGTTCCATGGCAGGCTCTCCGAAATCTGTTTTGACCTGTTTCATCGTCATGCCGCGATTTGGACGAGGAATCCCCTCTTCACTGTTGAGCGGCGCCTCATTAATAGCGTCGAGCAGTAATACATCAGCGTGAGCGGGGGTGACCGCAATCAGCAGACTGGCTGCAAGAAAGAGCGAAATTGGGAATCTCATCAGGAACAACTCCTTAAGGCCTGTTTGCATTTCTGCTATCTAAAAATAAATATAGCACTCTTTCCTAACTATAGCACTCTTGCCTAACTATAGAAAACTTGGGGTCTTTTAATGCCTACTGTGGTTTAATGCCGGGCTATGTATAAACCCCTCGAACTCTTCATCGGGATGCGATATACCCGGGCGAAACGGCGTAATCATTTCATCTCGTTCATTTCAACAATCTCCATGCTCGGCATCATGCTGGGCGTGATAGCGCTGATTGTCGTGCTCTCAGTTATGAACGGCTTTCACAAGGAAGTCCGTGAACGAATTCTCGGAATGGCGTCACATGCCACTATTTCCGCAGTGCGGGGTGGCCTCACAGACTGGCGCGAGGTGGAAGCAATGGCGGGAAAGAATCCCCATGTCATTGGACGTGCGCCGTATGTCGAAGGTCAGGGCATGCTTATCAACGGTCAGAAGGTCAGTGGTGTGCTGCTACGGGGGATTCTGCCTGCTGAAGAGGGCAAGGTTTCCGATGTTGTGACTGCCGTGAAGAAGGGGAGCATCGACGACCTTAAGCCAGGCAGCTATGGGATTATTCTCGGGCAGGAACTCGCCTACCTGCTTGGCGTCGGGGTGGGGGAGAAGGTAACGCTGGTAACACCGCAGATCAATGTCACACCCGCAGGCATCATGCCCCGTCTAAAAAGGTTTACGGTAAGTGGTATCTTTGAAGTAGGCATGGGCGAGTACGACAGGGGCGTCGCGCTTCTACACCTGCAGGATGCCGCCAAATTGATGCGACTCAGCGACAGCGTAACCGGTGTGCGTCTGAAGCTGGATGACCTCTTTCTGGCGCCGAAGGTTTCCAGGGAACTGGCCCTCAAGATGGGGGGTTACTACCGCATCAGTGACTGGACCATGCAGCACCGCAATTTCTTTGCCGCGCTACAGACCGAAAAACGCATGATGTCGATCATTCTTTCGCTGATTGTGGCGGTGGCTGCGTTTAATATCGTTTCGACTCTGGTGATGGTGGTTACCGATAAGCAGGCCGATATTGCCATTCTGCGAACATTGGGCGCTTCACCGGGCACCATCATGGGGATCTTTATGGTTCAGGGTGCGGCTATCGGCTTTGTCGGCAATATCCTCGGCATGATCAGTGGGCTGTTACTTGCGACCAATGTAGAGGCGATCGTCAGCTGGGTCGAAGGTGTATTCAATATCGATTTTCTCGATCCTAACATCTACTACATCAGCGAGCTCCCTTCTGATCCTCATATGGAAGATATTCTCTCCATTGGCGTTACGGCGTTTCTGATCACTCTGCTGGCAACCCTCTATCCAGCTTGGAGGGCCTCCCGCACCCAACCGGCTGAGGCGCTACGCTATGAGTAGCCGGGAGATTGTGCTCCAGGCTGAGGGCGTCGTACGAACCTTCTCTCAAGGTGATCTGCGGGTGGAAGTACTGCGTGGTGTCGATATGACCATACGACGGGGCGAGCGGATCGCGATTGTCGGCAGTTCCGGATCGGGCAAGAGTACACTGCTGCACTGTCTTGGTGGGCTGGATCAGCCTAATGGGGGACAGGTACGGCTATCTGGCGAGGATCTGTTGTCGTTAGGCGAACGGGCAAGAGGAAAGTTGCGCAACCAAAAACTCGGATTCGTTTATCAATTTCACCATCTGCTGGCTGAATTCACTGCGCTGGAAAATGTCGCCATGCCGCTGCTTATTGGCGGGTATACGGTTGCCGATGCAAGCAGAAAGGCTGGCGAGATCCTTGATAGAGTAGGCCTCGGCGCGAGAATTCAACATAAGCCAGGTGAAATGTCCGGCGGAGAAAGACAGCGTGCGGCACTGGCCCGGGCGCTGGTTCACTCACCAGCCTGTGTACTGGCTGATGAACCTACAGGTAATCTTGACCGGCGCACTGCTGAGCATGTCTATGAACTGATGCTGGAACTCAACCGGGAGCAGGGCACCAGTTTCGTAATCGTGACCCATGATCCTGATTTGGCAGCCCGCATGGATTACACCTGGCAGCTGATCGATGGCCGCTTGAGGACAGAGGAATCCCTGGATTCCTTATGAGTGGCGATGACTGCGCCGTCTCCATTGATTGATGACATGCCAGCGCCAAAGACCCCGAATGGTGAAGTAACCGACCAGGGAAAAAAAACTGCCGCAGATCAGGCAGCCCAACAGAAAGGGCGCCCATACCCCATCGAGGCCGTTTTGCAGCCACTCAACACTGAACTCAAAGGCCTGCGTATCCTGCGGTGAGCCAAGTACCGTGCTGCCCACCAGATAGGCAAGAAAGAAGATCGGAGGGATGGTGAGTGGATTGGTAATCCAGACGAGCGCCACGGACAGGGGAAGATTGACCCGGCAGATGATGGCAGCACCGGCTGCAAGCAGCATCTGAAAGGGTACCGGCACAAAGGCCATAAAGAGTCCCACTGCAAAAGCGCCCGCAGCAGATCTACGATTCAGATGCCATAGATTGGCATCATGTAGCAATGTCCCAAACACCCGCAAATGCTTATGGTTGCGGATGGTGTCATGGTCAGGTGTAATACGTTTTATCAGATGTTTGGGCATGGCTTCCGCGAAGATAATACGTCGGGATCTGTGCGGTTAGTACTATTGAATCACGGTGGGGCAGGATGCGCCACAAAAAGCTGCTGAAGTTTTCATGACAGGGATGTTTCATGACATTTATTCTGCTCGCCTTTGTCACCGGAACAGCACTCTTCCAGTTGCTGCCGGTGTTGCTTGAACCCGCTTGGTTCGGCGCTGTTGCGACTCTTCCTCTATTTTGGGTTTCACGACTGACACGGTTCCTGTCTGCGCTGCTTGCCGGTGGGCTTTGGGCCTTTCTCTTTGCCTGGCTCCAGCTTTCACAAGCAATGCCACTTTCACTTGAAGGGGAAAACCTCATTGTTACCGGTGTGGTTGCCTCTCTCCCTAAACAGACATCATCCATCAATCGATTTGAGTTTGAGCTGGAGGCTGTGCAGTCGAAGCGTGGTTCTGAATCTCTGCAGGGGCGGGTTCGACTCAACTGGTATCGTTTTGACGGAATCTTGCTTCCCGGGCAGCGCTGGCAGTTGCAGGTCAGATTGAAAAGACCCAGAGGATTGCAGAATCCAGCAGGGTTCGACTATGAAAAATGGCTCTACAGCCGCAGAATTCGCGCCACAGGTTACGTGCAACACAGTACCGAAAACCAACTGCTGGGTGAAGATGATTTCAGCTACATCATCGACCGTGTACGCCATCGAATCGGCAGCGAAATAGAGCACTTGGTAGAGTCACAAAAGGCATCAGGTCTGATTCGTGCCTTGGCGATTGGTGATCGGGGTGGAATCTCCAGCAGTGATTGGGAGGCATTTACCCGAACCGGCACCAACCATCTCATTGCAATCTCCGGACTCCACATCGGCATTGTGGCGGGTCTGATGTTCTTTCTTGGTCAGTGGTTGTGGCGACAGTGGCCGAATTTGATGTTGTGGCTGCCAGCGCCAAAAGCCGGTGCAATAACCGGGTTATTGGGTGGGACCCTATATGCCATGTTGGCCGGTTTTTCCCTGCCTACCCAGCGGGCTTTGGTTATGCTCTATCTGGTACTTGGGGCAACACTATTCGGGCGTACCCCTGTGATTGGCCGTTCGTTCAGCATGGCGCTATTTCTTGTGATGCTGCTCGATCCGGCAGCAACGCTTTCTGCAGGGTTTTGGCTCTCCTTCGGGGCGGTTGGCGTGATTCTGCTATCGGTCACAGGGCGGATCGGACGGCCGACAGGTTGGCACCAATGGGGTCGAGTTCAATGGGTGGTTGCACTGGGATTGGCCCCCTTACTCTTTATACAGTTTGGACGGGCATCTCTGGTCGCTCCCCTGGTCAATCTGCTACTGGTGCCCTGGTTTACTCTTGTGTTGGTACCCCTGGTCCTTTTTGGATTGCCGCTATTGAGCTTTCCAGCAGCAGCGGCTTTGTGGGCGAAGCTGGCGGAACTCTGCGTCACTTATACCCTGGTGATTATCGAATGGGCGGCCGATATCAGTTTTGCCGCACTATTTCTACCTGACCAGCCGCTCTGGATCTGGGTTGGGGCGATGGGGGGAATACTGCTATTTCTCCTGCCTGGAGGCTTGCCGCTGCGTGGGGCTGGTGTATTACTGCTACTGCCTCTGATATTCAGTTCACCGCAGCGTCCACCTCCTGGTGGATTCAGACTCACCCTACTTGATGTGGGACAGGGATTGTCCGCGGTAGTGGAAACCGAGCGGCACCAGCTTGTCTACGATACAGGCCCCGCTTTTCCTTCCGGATTCAATACCGCAGAGGCTGCGCTCCTGCCCTATCTCCACAGCCGGGGTATAGAGCAGATAGATCGACTGGTGGTAAGCAATGGCGATCAGGACCATTCCGGCGGTGTAGCGCCCTTGCTCAAGGGGATAACGGTGGTGGATCTGATCGGGGGCGAATCCATGGCTGTTCCCAATTTCCGCTACTGCCGTTCCGGTATGTCGTGGCAGTGGGATGGCGTCTCATTTGAGATACTGCATCCGGATGGAAGCGAAAAATTTCAGACGGGCAATGATGCCTCCTGCGTATTGAAGGTCACGGGACGCGGTGGATCATTACTGATTCCCGGTGATGTGGAGCAACAGGCGGAGAAATGGCTGGTTGAGAGATATGGCCAGGATCTGAAAAGCGATGTTCTGATCGCGCCGCATCACGGCTCTGCGACATCCTCCACCCAACCGTTTGTCGATAGGGTGAGACCGGAATATGTGCTGTTCCCGACCGGATACCGCAACCGGTTTGGTTTTCCCAAAGCGGATGTCCAGCAGCGTTGGCGTGACTTGGGGGCAAAGTTGCTCAACAGCGCGGAGGAGGGCGCCATTCAAATTGATTTTCATCCGGAATCAGGACTCGGGAGGCCCTATCGCATTCGTCGGGAGAGGCTTCACTACTGGAGCACCTCTTGGAATGAGTGAACTCGTTCCCTTTCGGAGCTATGCACAGATACAGTATGATTATCAGCAGATTCCCAAGAGGTCCAGACTACAGTGTTTGAATTTGTAAAAGCGGGCGGGTGGCTCATGGCTCCCATCATTGCCTGTTCCATCGTTGCCCTTGCGATTGTCCTGGAACGCTTCTGGTCCCTTCGCCGCAGAAGAGTAATGCCTGCAATTTTGATGCAGCAACTTTGGAAGTTACACAATGAGAATCAGCTAGAGCGCGCCGATCTGGAGAAATTACGCAAAAGCTCTCCTCTCGGGCGAATCCTTGCTGCTGGCATGGTGAATCGTCACCACTCCAAAGAGGTCATGAAAGAGAGTATCGAAGAGGTGGGACGTCAGGTGGTACTGGAACTTGAACGCTACCTCAACACCTTGGGTACCATCGCTTCCATTGCGCCACTGCTGGGATTATTGGGTACAGTATTTGGAATGATCAAAGTGTTCGGCGCCATCGTGACCGCAGGGGTCGGCGATCCGGGCATTTTGGCAGGCGGCATTTCCGAAGCACTGATAACCACGGCGGCCGGTCTCTCCGTTGCCATTCCCAGTCTGATGTTCCATCGCTATTTCACCGGGCTTGTCGATAAACTGGTGCTGGGCATGGAGGAGCAGGCACTGAAACTGGTGGAGGTGATCCACGGTGAGCGGGAGCGGGTCTCCGGGTGAACCTGCGGCCGCACCGAAAAAAAGCCATTGAGGTCGATATCACGCCGTTGATCGACGTGGTTTTCCTGCTGTTGATCTTCTTCATGGTTTCGACCACCTTCGACCGGGAGACCCAGATTGAGGTTGAGCTGCCGGAAGCTGCCGGAGAAGAGGCGCAGACAACGGCAGATATGCTCGATATCACCATTGACGCGTCTGGGACCTTCTACGTCAATCAGCAGGAAGTCATCAATACCGAGATCGAAACCCTGAAAAAGGCCATCACAAATGCCGCAGGGGAGAAGAAAGATCTTCCGGTCGTCATCAATGCGGACGCCAAGACGCCCCACCAATCGGTAATGACGGTGATGGATGCAGCAAGCCAACTCGGTTTTCTGCACATGACTTTTGCCGCGCATAAGCCGAAGAGTCCTTGAAAAGCATCGATCACTACTGGGAAGGATGGAACCCCGTCAGTCTGATCCTCCTGCCGCTTTCCCTGCTCTTCTGTCTGCTGTCATGGCTACGCCGGATTGCCTATCGGATCGGCCTTCTGAGCCGTGAGCGGATGTCGGTTCCGGTTATCGTCATAGGCAATATCACCGTCGGCGGCACCGGTAAGACTCCACTGGTCATCTGGCTCGCAGAATGGTTGAAAGGCAGAGGATTACAGCCGGGCATCATCACCCGAGGATATGGTGGCAAGGCCGAGTCCTGGCCGCGTGAGGTTTCGGTCGCTAGTAGCGCGTCAGAAGTGGGGGACGAGGCGGTACTGCTCGCACGTCGATCGGGATGTCCGGTCTTTGCCGGTCCCAATCGTCCCGACGTGGCCCGTGCGCTGCTTGCGGCACATCCATGCGACCTGATTCTCTCCGACGATGGCTTGCAGCACTACGCGCTGCAACGGGATGCAGAGATCGTCGTCATCGACGGGAAAAGGGGCTTCGGTAATGGACTCTGCCTGCCTGCCGGTCCTCTCCGGGAGCGGCAATTCCGGCTCAATCAGGTAGATCTGCTGGTGGTCAATGGTGAGAAACCACTCCGTCACGGTGCTTTTCAAATGCGGGTTGAAGGAGAAAAAGCGCGGCTGTTGGCTGGCAACGAGCAGCAGCGAAGTCTGTCGGAGTTCGCAGGGCAGCCGATCGAAGCTGTCGCTGCCATCGGTAATCCCGAACGCTTTTTCAGCATGCTCGAAGCGGCCGGACTGAGGATCAATCGCCACCCCTTTCCGGACCATCACCCGTTTGTGGAAGAAGATCTTTTGCCTTTGCAAAAAAAGACGGTTCTCATGACGGAGAAAGATGCGGTAAAGTGCACACCATTCGCGGGAAAAAACCTCTGGTACGTTCCCGCTTACGCGAGGCTCGATGACGGGTTCATCCAACAGCTGACGCAAATAATCAACAGGTTGTGTAATGGATAATAAACTGCTCGAAATTCTTGTTTGCCCGCTCTGCAAAGGCAATCTCTACTATGATAAGAAAGCAGCAGAGCTTATCTGCAGAGTTGATCGGCTGGCATTCCCGATCAGGGATGACATTCCGGTAATGTTGCAGGACGAAGCGCGCGAACTGGCGGCGGATGAAGAGGTACCCGAGGGCTAATCGATATGGATTTCAAAGTTGTCATTCCAGCACGTTACTCATCAGTTCGTCTGCCTGGAAAACCACTGCGGGAGATTGCAGGCAGGCCCATGATCCAGCACGTCTACGAACGGGCTCGGGAAAGTGGTGCTGACGAAGTGGTCATCGCAACAGATGATGAACGCATCAGGCAAACAGCCAAGGCCTTCGGCGCCGAAGTCTGCATGACCGCCGCGCACCATCGCAGCGGCTCTGACAGGATTGCCGAAGTGGTGGAGCAGCTGCACTGGGCCGCAGATACCATCGTGGTGAATCTGCAGGGTGACGAGCCCACCATGCCGGCGTCGTTGATCGATCAGGTGGCTGCCGACATGCAGAGTCACGAGCCGGCAGGTGTTACCACGCTCTCGGCACCCATCGAATCCCATGTGATGCTGTTCGACCCCCATGTTGTGAAGGTTGTGACCGATATTGAAGGTTATGCCCTCTATTTCAGCAGAGCGCCGATTCCCTGGCACCGGGATGAATTTCTTGAAGGCAGAGAATCCCTTCCCTCCACTGTGGCATTCAGTCGTCACATCGGCCTATACGCTTATCGTGCAGGTTATCTGAAGCAATTTGTCTCCTGGGCTCACGCTCCACTTGAACATGCGGAATCCCTGGAACAGCTGAGAGTGCTTTGGCACGGTGGGAAGATTCATGTCAGTCAGGCAGTTGAAGCAGCAGGACACGGGGTGGATACCGAGGATGATCTGACACGTGTGGACGAGGTTCTATCCCGGTAGAGCGAGGGATTGCTCAAAAAATAAGAAAATCACTCTTTCAGATGCCTCGCACTCAGCGGCTTCAATATCTGGGTTAGATTTCCCGCAGCTTGCTGCGAAGCGTTCCTACAATTTATACCCCGTCTGCTTGTAGCGGGGATCTTTTTCTGGGCCAGCGCTCTGCTGTGTTTACCTGCAGCACCCACCTAGTTAGTCGTTCTGCCATATAAAAGAAGTAAATTCCCGCAGAAGACGGGCACGTGTACCAAGGTTTCATAACTATGTAATATGTGCTGTGGTTTTGCTAAACAGTCGTCGATAATTGGGAAATTTGTATGCGTAACAAGCTAGCGTGTGCCCTCGTTTTAGCAGGAGTCTTATCTCCACTTTTGGCTCAGGCTGGACCACAACAAATGCTGCTGCTCATCGACATGCTCAAAGAAAACGGGACCTTGACAGAGACCCAGCACCAGCAACTCAAGGCGGCCATGATGGCTGAAGATCCCGCGCCATCCTCAAAACAGCCGCCAGTACAACAAACTCTCCCGCTACCCGCCTCCGAACCAGTGGATGTCATGGTCTCCACCCAGGGGGGCAGCGTAAAGGCGGAGTCCTACGACGGCAGATCAAGTTTTCAGCTCACTGCACAGATAGCGGCAGATGCCGCCTGGTATGACAGTGATATCACAGATATGGGAAACGCCGCAGAGATTCGGTACGCCCGCATTGGTGCTGAAGGTACGCTCTTCGGTCCATGGGAATACGAACTGGAGATCGACTTTGCCGGTGAGGATGTCGGTTTGAAGGATGCCTGGCTTGGATATCGCACACTGGGTGACAGCCGTTTCAAGGTTGGCCTGTTCAAAACACCATTCAGCCTGGAGGAGATGACCGCTTCTGCCAACCAGACATTCATGGAACGCTCATTGATCAACGCCATGACGCCGGGGCGAAATGTCGGCGTTGGTTTCGAAACCTATGGTGGTCAGTGGAGTCTGGCAGGCAGCATCTTTGGTGAGGGTGCGGATGATGGGGATGATCGGCTCGACGACGAAGGATGGGGCGCTAGTCTGCGCGGCACTTGGGCACCGGTTGCAACAGATGCCCGGGTCTTACATCTTGGTCTCTCCAGCACTGCCCGCACCTATGGAGGGGATTCGGATGACGAGGCGGTCTTTCGTATCAGAACCGACCCTGAATCCCATTTAGTGGATTCAAACAACTACCTGTTGGATACCAATCAATACGAAACCAAGAAATCGAAATACAAGATCCAACATATGGAACATACCACCAGCATCGGAGTGGAAGCTGCAATGGTGCATGGTCCGGTTTCGTTGCAAGGTGAGTTTGTTCGGACCTATGTCAATTCAGAGGACTACATGGAGAGCCTGGATTTCCATGGTTTTTACGTTACCGGCAGTTGGTTCCTCACTGGCGAGTCGCGTAACTACGATCACACGCAGGGGCGTTTCGGTCGCATTACCCCCTATAGCAACTTTGGTTGGGGAGAAGGCACCGGTGCCTGGGAGATGGCGCTGCGTTACAGTCATCTCGACCTGGACGATCAGGATATCGAAGGCGGCAGAGAGTGGAATGCCACAGTGGGGGTCAATTGGTACGTCAATCCAAATATCCGATTCATGGCCAACTACATCGTTGTCAATTCCGAGCCAGATGCGGCAGGAGAAGAGGATGATCCGCGCATCATTCAGGTTCGTGGCCAATATGATTTCTGATGCGCATATACCGGATCTGACGTAAAAGTGGCATCAATATTGAGGCTCATCAGATGCATTCTGTCAGTGTCGATTTTGCTCTATGTCTCTGGTCATGCAGTTGCTTCAGGATCAAAAGCTCTCCGAGCCCAGACACTGGTTATCGGCAAGGTCAGCGACAGCCCACGTAAACACTTTATCCGCCTCAAGCCGATGGTCGATTATGCAGGGGAAAAGATGAGGGACCTCGGCATTACCCATACCCGGGTTTTAATGGCCAGGAATAATGCACAGATGATTCGCTATCTCAGGGAAGGGAAGGTCGACTGGGTGACCGAGACAGTTTTTTCATCCCTGGCCTTTCGTGATCAGGCGGGTGCGGAGATCATTCTGCGGAAGTGGAAAAAAGGCGTGCCCGGCTATCATACGGTTTTTTTTACACGGAAAGAGAGTGATATTCACACCCTGAAGGATCTTCAGGGAAGACGTCTTGCTTTGGAGGACCCGGGTTCGACTACAGCCTGTTTTGTGCCTATGACTATTCTCTTCGGGGAAGGGTTGCAACCGGAAAAACTCAAAACCATCCGCAGCACACCATCGCCGGATAAGGTGGGTTATGGCTTTGCAGGTGGAGAAATAAATATTGCAACCTGGGTCTATCAAGGGCTTTCGGATGCCGGTGCATATAACGATCTTGACTGGAACACGCCTGATCATACCCCACCTTCTTTCAAGAAAGATCTACGCATCTTCTATCAAGCTGAAAAAATGCCCAGAGGATTCGAATTAGTGCGTCCCGGCATGGACCCGGAGATCAAGGCACGTCTCAAGAAAATTCTTCTTGAGGCTGATAGTGATCCTGATGCCGGCAATGTGCTTTATTCCTATCAGCGTACAGCACTGTTCGATGAGATTGATGACGAAACCAACGCCGTATTGGAGGTCGTCAGGCAGCAGATGGACAGATTGGCAGGTAAACTGCATTGATAGGAACACGCCTTCAGAGCAAATACTCGATGATTATGTTCATACTGATCATAGGGGTTGTTTTGGCTGTATCAACGATACTTTTCCTGCAGTTCGACGACGCCTTCGAAGACTATCAGAGCGCAAGCGCATCGGCCTTGAAGGAGGTTCATTTTAAACAGTTGGAACACCAGGGGCAGACCCTGGCAGAGGTCCTTGCACAAAGTCTGATCAATCCGCTCTATGAACTGGACATGGAAAGTATTAGTACGCTGTTGCGCACCGCAGTCTCTCAGCACGATATTGTCTATGCCATGGTCTACGATGCCCAAGGCAAAATCATCCATGACGGCAAAGAGACAATTCCTGGATTTGGAAAAACAACCGGGCATCAAATCGTCGCAAATTCGCTGCAAGAAAAATCGGTAAAGAGCAAGATTGAGGATAATCACCTGGATCTGGCGACACCAATATTCATCAGCGAGGGTGTTGTGCTCGGCGGCATTCTGATCGGTGTTTCGCTGGAGGAGATGCAGAAAACTCTGGCGCAATCAAATAAGCGATTGGAATCGATCAGCAGTCACCATAGTCAACGCAACATCTACGCGGTCTTGTTGTTGGGAATTGCTTTAAGTGGGATAGGTATTCTGGCTGCCACCCTTGTCGCGAACCATCTCACCTCACCTATCGGGAAGCTTGCCAGGCTTGCAGAACGTATCGGCGCCCACGACTACCGGGCATCGAGTCAGATCGAGCGTCCTGATGAAATTGGCGACTTGGCCCATGCATTGGAAAAGATGGGACGGCAACTCGAAAAAACAACCATTTCAAAAGAGTATCTGGACGAGATCCTCTTCAGCATGAAGGATGCCCTGTTGGTAACGGATCGGCAGGGAATGATCAAAAGGGTGAACCGCGCTTTTTCCAATCTGACAGGCTACAACGAAGATGAGTTGCTGGACAGTCCCCTCAGTTCGGTGCTGCCGGCAAAGTCCGATCAATTGGAGTGGTATGAACTCATCCTGGAACAGGAGGATGTCAATGCCGAGGATGCAACCTTTATCCGGCGCGACGGCAGTAGTGTTCCGGTGCTTTTGTCCGCTGCCCTGTTATCCCATTCCCAACACCATCAAGGCATGGTCTTTGTTTCGCAAGATATGACAGAACGTCATGCTGCGGCACAACAGATTCACAATCTTGCCTATTTCGACCTGATTACCGGACTGCCGAACCGGGCGCTTTTTATTGACCGCCTTAATCAGATGTTGCAGCTGGCTGCACGGGAAAAAAGCCGTCTGGCACTGATGTTTCTTGATCTGGATCGATTCAAAAATATCAATGATACTTTAGGGCATCAGGTGGGAGATCGTCTGCTGAAGGCAGTGGCGGAGCGATTTCAGAATACCAAGCGCGCAGCGGATACGGTGGCACGTTTTGGTGGCGATGAGTTCACGTTCGTTATCCCGGATATTCAGAAGACAGATGACATCATCGCCCTGGCGGAAAAGATCCTGGCTCTGTTTCAGCGTCCTTTCCAGATTGATGACTATGAACTCTTTGCCGGCACAAGCATCGGCATTAGCATTTTCCCGGATGATGCGGAGAATGCCGAATCGCTGATTCGGCATGCCGATACAGCCATGTATCGCTCGAAGGAAAAACAGTCCAATGGGTTCGAATTCTACACTGCGGACATGAATATTCGCGCCACCGAGTTTCTGCGGCTTGAACACGGCCTGAGACGCGCATTGGAAAACGCCGAATTTGAACTTTGCTATCAACCACAGATCAATCTCACAAGCGGGAAGGTAGAAGCCGTTGAGGCACTGCTGCGCTGGAGACAACTGGATGGGTCGATGCAGTTACCGGACAGCTTCCTTCCTGTTCTGGAGGAGACGGGCCTGGTGGTTCCCGTCGGCAAGTGGGTACTGAAAGAGGCCTGTCAACAGATGGTCCAGTGGCGCGAGACCGGGCTGGCGCCCGATCATGTTGCCGTCAACCTCTCTGGCAGACAACTCTCAACTCCAGGGTTGGTCAGATTGATCGAAGAGACCTTGGAGCAGTCGGGGCTCTCTCCTAAATATCTAATGCTGGAGATCACGGAAAGCAGCCTCATGCAGGATACTGACCGGGCCATCGATCAACTGACTCAACTATCGACGATGGGGATAAAACTTGCTATCGATGACTTCGGAACCGGTTATTCATCGCTGGAACACCTGCAGCGTTTCCCAATCCATATTTTGAAGATAGACCGCAGCTTCGTGCAGAATATGGAGATCAACAAAGACCGGGCCGCTATCGTCACGGCCATCATCAGTCTGGCGAAAATCATGGAGCTGGATGTGGTCGCAGAAGGGGTGGAGACAGAGCATCAGAAAATGCTACTTAAAGAGCTTGGCTGCGATCTGGTTCAGGGTTTTCTGTTTGGCAATGCTGTAGACGGGGCGGAGATCAAATTCAGCAATATCAGCGTGCTGAATTATCCTGGGTAAATCACGGACTATATTTGTTTTCATTCTGACTACCTTAGGCGCTGAGCCTCGCCGCGTGAGTGCGGCTTCTACCACGATAGGCCCGGTTCTTTCGAGTCCGCCAGGATTATTGGTAAATCACTGCTTCAATGGTTTCTGCCCGGCGGGGGGAGTGGTAGAATTCGTGCCATTTTATACTTCTCAGGGGAGTCACCATGGCTGGACACAGTAAATGGGCCAATATCAAGCATAAGAAGGCCGCCAACGATAAAAAGCGCGGCAAGATCTGGACCAAACTGATTCGTGAAATCACTGTAGCGGCTCGCATGGGCGGTGGTGATATCGACGCCAATCCCCGACTGCGTCTGGCGGTGGACAAGGGACTCAACGCCAATATGCCGAAGGACACCATCGAGCGTGCGGTAAAACGTGGCGCTGGTGGGGCAGAGGGCGAGAATTACGATGAGATTCGCTATGAGGGCTACGGTCCCGGTGGCACTGCGGTAATCGTGGATTGCATGACCGACAACCGTAACCGTACTGCGGCTGAGGTGCGCCATGCCTTCAGCAAGCTGGGTGGAAATCTCGGTACCGATGGTTCCGTGGCCTACATGTTCAACAAACAGGGCGTGATCAGCTATGCCGAAGGCGTGGATGAGGATGCGGTGATGGAAGCAGCCCTGGAAGCCGGTGCAGAGGATGTCATCGGAAATGACGACAATTCCGTCGACGTTGTGACCACACCGGATGAGTTTACTGCAGTCAAAGACGCCATGATCGCAGCGGGATTTGAGCCGGACAACGCTGAAGTCACCTTCAGCGCCTCCACCGGCGCAGCCCTCGATGAGAAGGACGCCGACACACTGCTGCGCATGATCGATATGCTGGAAGATTTGGACGACGTGCAGAACGTCTACACCAATGCCGAGATCTCCGACGAAATTCTGGAAGCCCTGAGCTGAATGATTCGTATACTCGGCATTGACCCAGGCTCAAGGGTGACCGGCTTCGGCATTATCGACAGTGATGGCATCAATGCCGTCCACGTCGCCCACGGCACACTTCGCCTCAAAGGGAAGGAGCTTCCTCCCCGGCTGGGCCAGATATTTGCTGAGATCAGCGAGGTGATTGAATCCTATCGCCCTGAGGTGATGGCTGTAGAGCAGGTTTTCGTATCGAAAAACCCCTCATCCGCCCTGAAATTGGGTCATGCGAGAGGTGCTGCAATCTGTGCCGGTGTGAGCCGGGGACTGGCAGTGGCCGAATACACCCCACGCAGTATCAAGAAGGCGGTGGTGGGAACCGGCTCTGCTGAGAAGGAGCAGGTTCAGCACATGGTAAAACTCATCCTCAAGCTGGCCGAAAACCCGCAGGAAGATGCTGCCGATGCGCTGGCCGTGGCGCTGAGTCACGCCAATACGAACACCACACTTGGCCGTCTGGCCGTAGGACGGACAAGATGATCGGTCGTTTGCGTGGAGAGATAGCCGAAAAGCAGGCCCCTCATCTGTTGCTGGATGTGAATGGCGTCGGCTATGAACTTGAAGCACCAATGTCCACCTTCTTCAACCTACCGGATGTTGGCGCCACTATCACACTCCACACCCATCTTGCTATTCGTGACGATGCCCATGTGCTTTATGCCTTTGCCAGTGAGGGGGAGCGCGCCCTGTTCCGCAGCCTGCTCAAGGTCAACGGGGTAGGGGCGAAGATGGCACTCGGCATCCTCTCCGGCATGACGGCTGATGAGTTCAGCAGCAGTGTGCAGAATGAAGATATCGCTTCGCTGGTGCGGTTGCCCGGTATCGGCAAGAAGACTGCAGAGCGGCTGATTGTCGAGATGCGCGACCGTCTGACTAAATTGGGTATTTCACCCTCTGCAGTCGGCACTGCAGGAACGGTTGCCGGTCGTCCCCAGACGCCTGTCTCCGATGCGGTGGCGGCACTGGTGGCGCTGGGTTACAAACCGCTGGATGCCGGGCGTATGGTCAAGGCTGTGGAAGGTGATGGACTCGAAAGCGAGGCACTGATCCGCCTTGCATTGCAGAGCGCGGCAAAGAAAGGGTAGATAACAGTGGATGGGGAAAACAGACTGATCGATGGCGAGGTAATTGGTGACGATGCCACCATCGACCGCGCAATTCGACCGAAACGACTGAAGGACTATGTCGGGCAGCCCGCTGTGCTGGAGCAGATGGAGATATTCATTCCAGCCGCTAAGGGACGCAACGAGGCGCTCGACCACGTCTTGATCTTCGGTCCCCCTGGACTGGGCAAGACCACATTGGCCCATATCATCGCCAACGAGATGGAGGTTAACCTGCGCCAGACCTCGGGGCCGGTGCTGGAAAAGCCAGGCGACCTGGCGGCACTGCTGACCAACCTGGAGCCCCACGACGTGCTCTTCGTGGATGAGATCCATCGTTTGAGTCCGGTGGTGGAGGAGGTGCTCTATCCTGCGCTGGAGGATTTTCAACTCGACATCATGATCGGCGAAGGACCGGCGGCGCGCTCCATCAAGCTCGATCTGCCACCCTTCACCCTGGTTGGTGCAACAACCCGCGCCGGGCTGCTGACTTCGCCCCTGCGGGACCGGTTCGGCATCGTACAGCGCCTGGAGTTCTACAGCGCTGCTGATCTGGCCCACATAGTGGGCCGTTCTGCCGGTATCCTGAATATCGGTATCGATGATACCGGTGCGGTGGAGATTGCCCGCCGTTCCCGGGGTACACCGCGTATTGCCAACCGTCTGCTGCGCCGGGTGCGGGACTATGCACAGGTAAAGGGAGACGGGCATATTTCGGCCGATCTGGCGGATCGGGCACTGGGCATGCTTAAAGTGGACAGTAACGGTTTCGACAACATGGATCGTCACCTTCTGCTGGCGGTGATCGAAAAGTTCGATGGCGGCCCCGTCGGAGTGGATAATCTGGCGGCTGCCATTGGCGAGGAGCGGGGGACCATCGAAGATGTGCTGGAACCCTATCTTATCCAACAGGGGTTCATGATGCGTACCCCCAGAGGGCGGGTCGCCACTCAGGCCGCCTATCTCCACTTTGGTCTATCGCCAAAAGAGGTGGAAGTGATGGCTGGTCGTGAGGATCTGTTTGGCAAATCGTGAACCGACCTGATGATTGCCGGGAACTTGATGAATCCGTCGTACTCAATATAGACGAACAATGGTAGGGTCCGCTCCTACGAAAAGAAGGAACAGATAGCAGCGTGAAAGAGTTTCTCTGGCCTGTCAGGGTCTATTACGAAGACACCGACTCCGGGGGCGTGGTCTATTACGCCAACTACCTGAAGTTTATGGAACGGACCCGTACCGAGTGGCTGCGCAGCCTCGGTTTTGAGCAGGATCGGATGTTGCAGCAGGATGGGGTCATCTTCGCGGTCAGCCAGGTGGATGTCAGCTATCATCGGCCTGCAGGATTCAACGATGCGCTGGAGGTCAGTGCGCGCATAGCGCGCAAGGGGCGGGTCAGTCTGACCTTTTATCAGGAAGTCAGGCGCCCATCAGATGACACACTATTGGTCAGTGGGCGGATAAAGGTGGCCTGCGTGGATGCGGTCAGGATGCGTCCTGCTCCGATTCCGGAGAATTTATTCAAGGAGATAGGGGATGTCGAGTGATCTCTCTTACGCACAGCTGATATTAAATGCCAGCCCGGTTGTTCAGTTCGTTATTGCTGTACTGATCTTCGCTTCTATCAGCTCCTGGACCATGATCTTCGATCGGGCCAGGGTGTTGCGTCGTGCCAAGCGGGCAGCAGAGGAATTCGAGGAACGATTCTGGTCAGGGGGTGACTTGGGAGAACTCTACCGCCAGATAGAACGGGAAGGCGCGGGGCAGTCTGGAATGGCCGCGATTTTTCGCGCCGGATTTCGCGAGTTTGCCCGTTTGCGGACAAAAGGGCAGATCGAGCCGATGGCGATTGTTCAAGGGGCGCAGCGCTCCATGCGCGTGGCCTTGAGTCGGGAAATGGATGATCTGGAGCTTCATCTGTCAATGCTTGCCACCGTTGGTTCGACCAGTCCTTATGTCGGACTCTTCGGAACCGTGTGGGGCATCATGAACTCCTTTCATGCATTGGGAAATGTGAAACAGGCGACGCTGGCCCTGGTCGCACCCGGTATTGCCGAGGCGCTGATAGCCACCGCCATGGGCCTTTTTGCCGCAATCCCGGCCGTGGTTGCCTACAACCGCTACTCCAATGAAGTGGAGCGGCTCAACAATCGCTATGACGATTTTCTGGAGGAGTTCTCCACCATCCTGCAGCGGCAGGCACATGGATAGAAGAGTGGGCCGAGGGGCAAGGGCCAAGGGCCGAGAAAAACCCCACAACCAAACCTTGGCCCTCGGCCTTTGGCTCTTGGCCCTGCCACCGCAGGTGGCAAGATGAGTCGACAACGGCAGCGTCGCCGTCCTATGTCCGAAATCAACGTCGTGCCCTATATCGACGTGATGCTGGTGCTGTTGGTGATTTTTATGGTGACCGCACCCTTGCTGACTCAGGGCGTGAAAGTGGAGCTGCCCCAAGGGGATGCTGAACCAATTCCTGCCGAATCGGATGATCCGGTGGTGGTCACAGTCAATCGTGCCGGTGAGTTTTTCGTCGATATCGGTGCCGACAAGGGAAATCCGGTGGATGCTGAGACACTGGTGGCACGGGTTCGGGCGGTACTCAAATATAAGCCGAAAACACCAATTTTGGTGCGTGGAGATGCCGGTGTTGAATATGGCCGCGTTGTGGAAGCGATGGTGCTGGTGCAGGCTGGTGGTGCCTCAAGTGTCGGCCTGATAACTGAACCGCCGGAGCACTGAGTCGATGTTCAGTGTAGTACGGCGCAATCCCATTTCGATCGTTCTGGCGGTGATACTGCATCTTCTGATCGGCTTTTTTCTGCTGTTTGGCATGGAGTGGTCACCTGCGCCTGAGTTGCCCAAGGCACAGGCGCCGATCGTCCAGGCGCGGGTGGTGGATGCCTCCAAAGTCGAAGCTGAACTTAAGAAGATCAAACAGGCAGAAGAGAAGAAAAAAACAGCCGAATCGGCTGCCCTGCGCAAAGAGGAGAAGCGCCTGGCAGAGATCAAGCGCAAACAGGCAGCGGAGAAGAAACGGCTTCAGACGCTGGAGAAAAAGCGTAAGACCAGAGAGAAAGAAGAAGTTAAACGTAAAGCGATCGCAAAAAAGAGACAGGAAGCTGAAAAACGGAAACAGGCGAAACTGAAAAAAGAGCAGGCGGCACTGGCGGAAAAACGCAAGACAGAGGCAAAACGTAAAGCGGCTGAGAAGAAGAAACAGGCGAAATTAGCAGCCAAACGCAAGGCCGAGGCAAAGCGTAAAGCAGCGATTGCGGCCCAGCAGGCTCGCGAGCAGGAGCTGCAGGCCCAGCTTGCCGCTGAGCAAAACTCTAGGGAAATCAGTCGCTTTGAGATCGCCATTCGCCAGCAGATAGAACGCAACTGGCTACGACCGACGAATAGTGCTGAAGGGCTCTCCTGCACCGTGCGTGTTCGACTGATTCCCGGTGGCGATGTGATGCCCGGCAGTGTCAGAATCATCGAGAGCAGCGGTAATGCCGCTTTTGATCGTTCAGTGGAGACTGCTATCTATAAGGCTGCACCGCTACCGGTACCCAGTGGCGGTCTGTTTGATTCGTTTCGTGATCTGAGGCTGGAGTTCAGGCCCGAGAAGTAGATCAACCTGTTATGAGATGGAAATTCTTTGCGGTAGTCCGGAGAGTTGGCATACTCTGCGCAACCAACCACTGTTCATTTAGATTTTATCGTTGATGGTTATATGAAATATCTGTTGTTGATTCTTTTTCTGGCCCTCTCCTGGCAGCCGGCTGCAAATGCCGAATTGACCATTGAGATTACCGAGGGGGTGGAGGGTGCGCTTCCCATTGCTGTCGTGCCTTTTCGCTGGCAGGGCAAAACACAAACCACGCCCAGGGAGGACGTATCGGCGATTATCCAGGCGGATCTGCATCGCAGTGGCCGCTTCAAGACGCTTCCTCGGAACGACATGCTCGCCAAACCTGCGAGTGGCGACGAGGTGGAGTTCAAGGATTGGCGGGTATTGGGTGTGGAGAACCTGGTCGTTGGACAGGTTCAGCCGAACGGCAGTAAAGGCTTCATTATCCGCTTTCAGCTCTTCGATGTCTTTCGGGGCGAACAGCTGACTGGCTACAGCATCCCGACCACGGCGGGAAACCTGCGTACCACCGCCCATCGTATTGCTGATCTTATCTACGAACAGCTGATCGGTGTTCCTGGTGCGTTCGCCACTCGGGTGGCTTACATCACCTCCAAGACAGAAGGGGGGAACACCCAGGTAGACCTGCGGATTGCCGACGCGGATGGTTACAGTCCCGAGACCATCGTCAGCTCTGATGTGCCGCTGATGTCACCTGCCTGGTCACCCGATGGCCGCAAAATCGCTTATGCCTCCTCCGAAAAAGGGAGTTGGGGAATCTATATTCAGGAGGTTTACACGGGACGTCGTCAAAAGGTTACCGCCTTCAAGGGCATCAACAGCGCTCCCGCCTGGTCACCTGATGGACGTAAACTGGCCATGACGCTCTCGAAGGACGGTAACCCGGACATCTTCGTGTTTGATATGACGACCCGCAAACTGCGTCCGATTACCCGCCACTATGCCATTGATACCGAACCTTCCTGGTCACCGGATGGTCGTCATCTGGTCTTTACTTCAGATCGTGGCGGCAAACCACAGATCTATCGGGTTCCCTCCTTTGGCGGCAAGGCGGAAAGGGTCACCTTTCAGAATGCCTATAATGCCAGAGCCTCCTACTCTCCTGACGGTAAATTGCTGACGCTGGTAACCCGAGAGGATGGACGCTATCGTATCGCTGTGCTTGATTTGGCATCTGGCGTCATGCAGGTGCTGAGTCGGGGCGATCTTGATGAATCTCCCAGTTTCGCACCGAACGGCAGCATGATAATTTACGCCACCAAAGCGGGGCGGCGGAGTGTGCTTGCTGCGGTCTCTGTCGACGGACGTGTGCGGCAGAAACTTGCGCTGCAGGAGGGTGATGTGCGAGAGCCTGTCTGGTCCCCCCTGCAAAAAAATTAAATTATTTGTCTGGCTTTTGATTTTTTCCAAGCCGGAAATCGAGGAGAAACAAAATGTTTACAATCTTGACCCGCTGGGTGCCCATGACCCTCTGTCTGTTAATCTTTGCAGGCTGCTCCTCCTCCCCTACAAAAGAGGGCGAGCAGGAGGGGGCCGAAGTCACCGAGCAGTCTACCGGCGCATCCGGTACCTATGAAGGAACAGAGGGGGCTGGAGCCACCACCAGTGCCGCCAGCGAGGCCGGTTCCTGGAGCGGTGATCCACTGGACGATCCCTATAGTCTCCTGGCGACCCGTATTCTCTACTTCGATTTTGACCAGAGCAGCATCGGCATGGATAACCGGGAGATAATTCGTGCCCACGCCGAGTATCTTGCTAGCAACCCTCATGTCAGTGTCAGGCTGGAAGGCCATGCAGATGAACGCGGTACCCGCGAATACAATCTGGGTCTGGGGGAAAGTCGCGCCAATGCGGTGCGCAGCCTGCTGATGGCCGAGGGTGTTGCCGACAACCAGATCATCGTCATCAGCTATGGCGAAGAGCGTCCGGCATCCATGATGAACAATGAAGAATCCTGGGCGCTGAACCGACGCGTGGAACTGGTCTACTGAGATGAAGAAGCTTTCTTTGGCACTGGTTATGTCAGTGGCGCTGATGAGCGCGCATGCTGTTTCAGCTGAAAAAAAACCTGTCCCCAGTCTGGAACAGCGCCTTGAGCGGCTGGAACGGATTCTGCGGAACCAGAGTCTGGCGGATATCATCCTCCAGCTGCAGCAGTTACAGCAGGAGGTACAGCAATTGCGTGGCGAGGTGGAGTTACAAAAGCATTCGATGGATGCCATGAGTCGTCGCCAGCGCGATCTCTATCTCGATATTGACCAGCGACTCTCCCGCATGAGTCTTTCGACTGCTGTCTCCAGTGGTCCGGCGCCGGTTGTCGACCTGACGGGCAGTGGTGCCGTAGCCGCAAAACAGAGTGTGCCTACTGCTGAAAAAACAAGTGGTGCAAAGCCGACTGCGGCAGTGGCTGTGACACCAAAAGTCTCAATCGACTCTAAAAAAGAGTCCGCAGCCTATCAGAAGGCGTTCAACCTGCTGAAGCAAGGGCGTTATAAGGAGTCGATTGTCGCCTTTCGTTCTTTTCTCAAGAAGTTTGCCGGCGGCAGCTATGAGGACAACGCCCAGTATTGGTTGGGTGAGGCAAGTTACGTCAGTCGTGATTTCGACACTGCCTTGAGTGAATTCACAAAGGTGATTGAACACTATCCCGACAGCGCCAAGGTACCGGGGGCCATGCTCAAGAGTGGTTATATACACTATGAGAAGCGTGCCTGGACAACGGCGCGGGATCTGTTCGAACGGTTGAAGAAGCAATATTCCGGTACAACCGAGGCGCGCCTTGCAGCAAACCGTCTGGATCGAATGTTCAAAGAGGGCCATTGATGGCCACAGCAGCACCGTTACAGCTGCGCATTACCGAGATCTTCCACTCCCTGCAGGGCGAAAGTCGCAGCAGTGGCTTTCCCACCGTCTTTGTCCGGCTTACCGGTTGTCCACTTCGCTGCAGCTATTGCGATACGGAATATGCCTTCACGGGCGGCGAGTGGTGGGATCTTCCCACGATTCTTTCTGAAGTCGAAGTCTATCAACCCCACTATGTCTGTGTAACCGGCGGAGAGCCGTTGTCGCAAAAAGGGGTTTTACCGCTACTGACTGCGCTTTGTGATGCCGGATATCGGGTCTCACTCGAGACCAGTGGTGCACTCGATATCTCTCAGGTGGACAGGCGTGTCTCCAGGATAGTGGATCTCAAGACACCGGGTTCCGCAGAATCGGCGAAAAACAACTATGCCAATATTGATCTTCTGACAGCCAATGATCAGGTGAAATTCGTCATCTGTGATGAAGCGGATTATCTATGGAGTTGCGAGCAACTCGTAAAGTATGCGCTGACTGAACGCTGCGAAGTGCTCTTCTCCCCGGTACACGGCAGGCAGGATGCAGTCGCACTGGCTGAGTGGATTCTGCGCGACAGATTGACTGTCCGCTTCCAACTGCAACTGCATAAAATTCTATGGGACGAGCAGCCTGGATGCTAAAGGCAAAGAAGGCTGTTATTTTACTTTCAGGCGGACTCGATTCCGCCACTGTTTTTGCCATCGCTCAGCAGCAGGGTTATACCTGCCATGCATTGAGTATGGAGTATGGACAGCGGCACATGGCGGAGTTGGGTGCGGCAAGACGAGTGGCGCAATCACTGAATGTCGCCGAGCACAAAATGGTTCGAATCGGCTTGGAGACGATTGGAGGCTCCGCGCTCACTGACAGTGCCATCCCGGTGCCGGATCATGCGGAAGAGGGTATACCCGTCACCTATGTGCCTGCCCGCAATACAGTGTTTCTCTCCCTGGCACTGGGCTGGGCTGAAGTGCTGGGTGCACAGGATATCTTTATCGGCGTCAATGCGGTCGACTACTCCGGCTACCCGGATTGTCGTCCGGCATTTATCCACTCATTCGAGCAACTCGCCAATCTTGCCACCAAAGCGGGGGTTGAGGGAGTGCGGTTCAAGGTTCACACACCACTGATCGATATGAGCAAAGCGGAGATTATCTCCACCGGCATCCGTCTTGGCGTGGACTATAGCCTTACAATCTCCTGCTATCAGGCAGATCCTGAGGGCAGGGCCTGTGGTGTTTGCGACTCATGCCGCCTGCGGGCCAAAGGATTTCAGGAGGCAGGTATTGACGACCCGACATCCTATCGTCACTGATTTAGTGCAGGCGTTTTCATGCGCTGAATTAGCCGATAAAATATTGACTACATAGTGTCAATCCAGGTAATCCCGGTGCTGAAAATAGCAATCTTACACGTACCTTTATCGCCATGAGATTTCAAATGTTTGGTAGAAAACCGAAAATCGAAGCGGCAGTCAAAGTCCTTTTTGTCTGCATGGGCAATATCTGCCGCTCCCCAACTGCACAGGGCGTTTTTCGTGCGCTGGTCGAAAAAGAGGGGCTGGCTCACCTGATAGCCACGGATTCAGCCGGTACTATCGATTTCCATATTGGTGGTAGCCCGGATCGCAGAGCTCAGCAGACTGCCCTAAATCGCGATGTCGATCTGAGTGATCTGCGGGCTCGCCAGGCGATGCCGGAAGATTTTGAGCAGTTTGACTATATTCTCGCTATGGACCGGTCAAATTATGATGACCTGATGACGCTTTGCCCACCGGGTCTGGAAGAGAGACTCCACCTTTTTCTCGACTTTGCCCCGCATCTGGAAGTCCGTGAAGTTCCTGACCCTTATTACGGTGGTCCCGCTGGGTTTGAAAACGTCTTCGATCTGGTGGAAGCGGCTTCCATCGGGCTGCTGAGCAGGATCAAAGAACGGAATTTGTAGGGTGGTGCAGCTTGCGGATTCAGCCAGGAGGTAGGGTACGCACGGCGCACCCTACGCATCCTGGTTTTATTCAATCATCCGACTTTTCAGCAGGTGTACTCTCTTTCTGAGAGGCCTCGACAGTAGGTTTCTTCTCAGCCTGGGCCAGTGGCTTAGGCGTCTCTGTCGCAGGTTTAGGTTTGGCCGATGCCGCCTTGACGATAGTTTCAGACGGCTCTGATGCCGGTTTTTTCTCTTCTTTCGCTGCTGCAGACTGTTTTTTCTGTTTGCTGGCAACCGCTTTTTCTATTGTGGCCGAAGATTTCGGCTTCTCCTCCTGCGTTTTGGCAGGGGTCTCAGTCGGAGTTTTCTCCGCTGTGGAGGTCTTGGCTTTTGGTTTCGCAGCAGCCCGCTTCTTTCTGACTGCCTTTGGTTTTGGAGCGGCCCTCTCCTTAGGTGCTTTCTCTTCCTTGGGTGCAACCTTCTCTTCTGTCTTTGTGACTTTTTTGGTTGTGATCTGAACCAGCTTTTTCGGTGCTGCTTTGGGCTCCACCGGGGCAGCAGGTTTTGGTTCTGGCTGTGGTGCCTTGTCCTCTGTTTTTGGTGGAGCAGTAACCGGGTTTGTTACTACCATTTCCGGCTTCTTTTCCGGCGCACTCTTAGGTTTCGGGGCTACTTTTTCGGTTGTAGTCTCGCTAACCGCCGGCTTGGCGCGCTTAGGCGCAGGTGCCTCGGCTTTGGGTGGAGAGGGACTCACATCCTCTGCGGTCGGCCTTGTCGGAGCAGGGATCGCATCAATCGAAAAGCGTTCAGCTTGTTCTGACTCTTTCTGCTGACCCTGCTGGCTCTGGCTCTGTTCACGCTCATCGCTTGGGCGACGACGGCGTCCACCTCGGCGTCCACGGCGTGAACTGCTACGGCTACCTTTGGGTTTTGGCGCGTCATCTCTACCTGTTTCGGGTTGCACGTTATCTGCTTCGACGACCTGTTGTTTCGGTGCTTCCTTGGTGGGCTTTTTTTGTTCCTGCCGCTTTTTCGGTTCCCCGCGCTGAGGCTGGCTCTTCTGGCCCTGGCTCTGACCGGTTTCCGCTTCATCGGCATTGTGCCTGTTTCCACTGCGACGGTTATTGCCGCCGGAACGCCTCCGTCCGCCTCGGCTGCGAGAGCCCTGTCCATCACGTCTGTTGCGCTGGTTTTGGTGTGGCTTGGATTCCTCTCTCTTCTGTTCTTCAGGTTCTTCCTTCTTCTCCTCAGCACGATGAGAGAAGAGGCTGGTGAAGATCTTCTTGAGAAAGCCGTTTTCTTCACTTTTTGCTTCCGAACTCTTCGCTTCTGGTTGGATAGCGCGTTGAGGAGCAGGAGATGCAGGGGCAATCGCTTTGACCATGGGCTGCTCGCTTTTGGGCTGCTCCACCCTGGCAAAGACAGGCGCCTCGGATGTTTCCTTCTCCACCATTTTATAACTGGCAGCATCATCCTGGTCTTCAGGCAACTCACTGCTCTTCACCCGTTCAATGCGGTAATTCGGTGTCTCCAGGCTGGTGTTTGGCACCAAAACAACATTAATGGTTTGACGATTTTCGATATCGTGAATCGCTGTGCGTTTCTCATTGAGCAGGAAAGTGGCTACGTCGACCGGCAATTGGGCGATAATACGTCCAGTGTTCTCCTTCATTGCCTCCTCTTCGAGGATACGCAGGATAGAGAGACCAAGGGACTCGACGCCTCTGACGGTACCGTGGCCTTTGCAACGGGGGCAGACCTGTTCGCTGGCTTCACCGAGAGAGGGACGGAGTCGCTGCCGGGACATCTCCAACAAACCAAACCGTGAGATACGGCCGATCTGAACTCTGGCCCGATCCTCTTTGAGTGCGTCTTTCAGACGATTTTCCACTTCCCTTTGGTTGCGGGCAGGAGTCATATCGATAAAATCAATGACGAACAGGCCGCCGAGATCCCGCAGTCGCAATTGGCGGGCAACCTCATCCGCTGCTTCCAGGTTGGTGTTACGCGCGGTCTCTTCTATGTCCGCGCCTTTGGTTGCACGGGCTGAGTTGATGTCGATAGAGGTCAGCGCCTCCGTAGGATCGATTACAATAGCTCCACCGGATGGTAGTCGCACCTCGCGTTGAAAGGCTGATTCGATTTGACTTTCAATCTGGTAGCGGCTGAAAAGGGGCACCTCGTCCTGATAGCGGCGCAACTTCTTGGAATATTGCGGCATGACCTGGTTGATAAAACGCTCGGCCTGGGAGTAGACATCCGCATCGTCGATGACGATTTCGCCAATATCCATCCGCAGATAGTCGCGGATGCATCGAATGATGACATTGCTTTCCTGATAGATCAGAAAAGGCGCCGGTTTGCTGCTCGCGGAATTATCGATGGCCTGCCAGAGCTGATCCAGATAATCCAGATCCCACTGCAACTCTTCCGAGTTCTTGCCGATACCTGCAGTACGAACGATCAGTCCCATGTTATCGGGGATGGTCAACGCACTCATCGCATCCCGCAGGTCCGCCCGGTCCTGACCTTCGATGCGGCGTGAGACACCTCCAGCCCTGGGGTTGTTGGGCATCAACACGAGATAGCGTCCCGCCAGGGAGATAAAGGTCGTCAGTGCAGCGCCTTTATTGCCACGCTCCTCCTTTTCGACCTGGACCACAACTTCCTGGCCTTCCTTGATGGCTTCCTGGATATTTACGCGCTTGGAAGACTGTTGCGCGGACTCGGAGAAGTAGCTCCGGGAAACCTCTTTTAACGGCAAAAAACCGTGACGTTCTGCACCGTATTCGACGAAGGCAGCCTCAAGACTGGGTTCCACCCGGGTAATGCGCCCTTTGTAGATGTTGGCTTTTTTCTGTTCCCGGCCGGGAAGTTCGATATCCAGATTGAAAAGTTTTTGGCCATCGACGATGGCAACACGCAACTCCTCTGATTGAGTTGCATTGATTAGCATGCGTTTCATATTTTCTATCCATGCAACTGCTCGAGTCTCGTCACAGCAGGCGGAAATCCGCCCAATGAAAACGGTCTGACTGCTTTCTGTTCGGTCAGCGCCCGTTTTCTTCTGGCTGTCGAGTTGAGGGAAAAATCGTTTTTACCCACGATCGTTTCCCGAAACTGGCTCGGGCAGTTGAAAAGCTGTTAAAGTTCGCCATCTGGCGGTCAGCCGTTCTCTGAACTTCTGTAAGGCACTTGAGCGGAGGATATTTGGCGCTTTGCCAGATCCGTTACGCTGCGCTCTGGATCAATAATTTTATGATCGCATCGCTTATGTGCCGCAGAAGAGCTCAGCAAGACGGGCCGCATGTGGCACCTGTTTGCTCGGTCAGCACAGCCCTGGGCCGCCTGAGAGGCCAATATCTCTGTCTGTGTTGGACGAGGTGTTGGCAATAATTATGGGGCAGGGGCCCTTGCGATATGCTGAATTATCTTCCTGAAGGGAAAAATCCCCCACAGGCTATCTAATCTCTTACCGCGCTGACGATGGCTGCGCTACAAGGCTTGGCCACCATCAAAAAATCAATTGGCAATATAGCAATCTTTCTCTTGCCTAGCAATGACTTAACGATAGAAAAAAACCGCTAAATGTCAGAATCAAAAAAGAATTCTCCAACAGTCCGGTTTGTAACCGTGGATGCGGATTTCGAGGGGCAGAGAATCGATAATTTTCTTATGCGGGAACTCAAGGGCGTACCGAAAAGTTTTGTCTATCGCATCCTGCGACGGGGGGAGGTGCGGGTTAACAAGGGGCGGGTGAAGGCAGCTTATCGCTTGAAGAGCGGGGATATGGTGCGCATTCCACCTGTTCGTATGGCCGACCCCACAGAAAAACCCAAGCCGACGAAAAACCTCCTTGCGCAGTTGGAAAGCGCCATTATCTTCGAAAATGACCGCTTTTTGGTCCTGAACAAACCATCGGGCATTGCTGTTCATGGTGGTAGCGGACTGAATTTTGGAGTCATTGAGGCACTTCGCGAGCTACGGTCCGAAGATCATCACCTGGAGCTGGTGCATCGTCTGGACCGCGCGACATCAGGCTGCTTGCTGATCAGTAAGAAACGCAGTGCCCTACGGATATTGCATGAACTTATACGGAATAATCGAGTCGATAAACGGTATCTCGTACTGGTTGCGGGCAGTTGGCGCAAAGGTCGTAAAAATGCAGATGCCCCCCTTCTGAAAAATACCCTTCAAGGTGGAGAGAGGCTGGTCAGGGTAGATCCGGACGGAAAATCGGCCCAGACCCGTTTTCAACGCCTGAGGCGATTTCGGAATTACACGCTTGTAGAGGCCGAACTCATCACCGGAAGAACACATCAGATTCGCGTTCACTGTGCCTGGTTGGGCTCACCGGTGCTGGGCGACACTAAATATGGTGATGAAGCGGCCAATCGGGAAATGCGCAAGCTGGGATTAAAACGGCTGTTTTTGCACGCACATAAATTGAAGTTCCGCTGGCCAGGTGAGAAGAGCGATCTTGAAATCAAGGCGCCACTTCCTTCGGAGTTGGTAACCCTGCTTGAAAAACTGGATGAAGAAAATAGATGAAGTTTAAGCTGTTAATATTTGATTGGGATGGAACTTTGATGGACTCAGAGGCGCGTATCGTAGACTGCGTACGGGCTGCGGTAGACGATCTTGGACTGGACTGTCCAAGTAACGATGCGATATGTAATATTATCGGTCTGGGTCTGAGAGAGGCCATAGATACCCTGTTTCCCGGCGCGGATGATGAACTGCATCACAATGTCGTTACTCGCTATCGTTACCATTTCCTCGGCGGCAACGAAACTCCATCCAGTCTGTTCGACGGGGCGCGAGAGGTCATCGAAACCCTGGCAAAGCAGGATTATCTGCTGGCAGTGGCGACGGGTAAGGGCCGTCAGGGATTGGATCAGGTTCTGGAAGCTACGGCGTTAGGAGAGTATTTCCATATAACCCGTTGTGCTGATGAAACTTTTTCCAAGCCCCATCCTGAGATGCTGGAACAGATCCTCGATAGGCTCGGCGTTGAACCGCACGAGGCCTTGATGATTGGTGATACCGAGTACGATCTGGAAATGGCAAGCAATGCAGGCACCCATTCACTTGGCGTAACCTATGGTGTCCATAGTCAGGAGCGCCTTCTCCGGCACAACCCTCTGGACTGTCTGCACGACGTTTCCGCCATCCCTAAGTGGTTGGAATCGCAGTTTAATCAATAAGTAATTTACTTTAAATACAATATATTATTAAGGTTTATTCATGTCAGATATAAATAATGGCAAGCCACGTTCTCAATCCATTCCCAGCGATTGGGAAAGGGAACTGGTGGACAAGGTGGTGTTAGGCTCCATTGCTGAAAGTCGTCGAACCCGGCGATGGGGCATCTTTTTTAAAAGCCTGACCTTTCTATATCTCTTTGTCCTTTTGGCATTATGGTGGAACGATGACTTGGGCAAAGGTGTTTCAACTGCGACAGAGTACACGGCACTGGTCGAAGTCAACGGCGTTATTGCCCCGGATACCAAAGCCAGTGCCGACAAAGTCGTGACCGGCCTGCGAAATGCCTTCGAGGACGAGAAGACCAAGGGCATCATTCTGCGTATGAATACCCCGGGCGGCAGTCCGGTTCAGTCGCGATATATTTACGATGAGATTACCCGACTGAGAAAAGAGAACCCCAAAATCAAAGTCTATGCGGTAATCGTGGATATCTGCGCCTCAGGCGGTTACTACATCGCTGCCGCTGCGGATGAGATCTATGCAGACAAAGGCAGTCTGGTCGGCTCCATCGGTGTATTGATGAACGGATTTGGCTTCGTTGATGTGATGCAGGGGTTGGGCATCGAGCGCCGCTTGATGACCGCTGGTGAAAACAAAGGCATCATGGATCCATTCTCACCTGTGGGTGACTCCGATAAGGCGCATATTCAGCGATTACTGGATCAGTTGCACGCCCAATTCATCGATAGCGTTCGTGAGGGAAGGGGAGAGCGACTCAAAGTCACTGAATACCCTGAGATATTCAGCGGACTCTTCTGGAGTGGGGAAGAAGCCCTGAAAATGGGATTGGTGGACGATTTCGGCAGCAGCAGTTATGTGGCCAGAGAGATAATCGGTGCCGAGGAGATTGTCTATTTCACGCTGGAAGAGGATATATGGGATCGGTTTGCCGAGCGTCTGGGTACCGGAGCCGCTGAGACATTGGCGCGAATTACCGGTTTTGCCAACAATCTCCAGCTGCGTTAGGTTCGATTCCCCGCTGCTTGCTGCGAAGCGTTCGTAGGAGCGGTGCCTCGCCGCGATTTACCCATCTACGGAGTCATCGCGCTGCTCCTGCAATTTAATAGGGTTAACAGGCACTAACAAATCCGGGGCAGGGGATCGTCTTCCAACTCTTCGAGTATGCGTGCGCCGCCGAGAGGTGTCTCCATGATCAAATATGGGTCATCCTTGATCACCGTTCCGATGATGGCGGCAGACGCCCCTTCCGGCAGGTTACGCCAGGCCTGCAATGCCGCATCTGCCTGATCTTCTGAAACCACGGCCACAACCCGGCCCTCGCAAGCGAGATAGAGCGGATCATAACCGAGCATTTCGCACACCGAGTTGACGGGATCCTGAATTGGGATTTCCGACTGTTGGAGGCGGATCTGCAGACCGGTGGCGTGACAGATCTCGTGTCCCACTGTCGCCAGGCCTCCCCGGGTCGGGTCACGCATGAAGTGGAGACCAGGCAGGGGGGTGAGTGTCTGAGTCAGACGCAAAACACTGGCGGCATCCGAACGAAGATCCCCCCGCAGGCCAAATTGTTCGCGAGCCAGCATCACAGCGATACCGTGATCCCCAACAGGCCCGCTGACAAGCAAGCGGTCACCGGCTTGGACGCGGTCGAGTCCAAGCTGCAGCCCTTTTTGCCTGACGCCTATACCGGTCGTCGCCAGATAGACACCACCGCTTGTTAGCGGCTGAGTAAAACCGCGCATAGATGGCGAAGGCCGCCTCGCTGCGTCGATACATCC
Source organism: Chromatiales bacterium (assembly GCA_036784775.1). GTDB lineage: Bacteria > Pseudomonadota > Gammaproteobacteria > Chromatiales > Chromatiaceae > QGON01. The sequence goes on from JAMJIN010000017.1 coordinate 33,861, forward strand.
TCCGTCAGAACGTCACATCC
>JAMJIN010000527.1:0-1207 GCA_036784775.1 Chromatiales bacterium
GATTATGAGTCAGGTAAGTACAATTATAGAAAGTATTTTGTAAAATGTTATCACTGGTAACTGTATTTTTTTTTAATAACTTTTCTAACAATTTGTTTGTTTATATTGTTGCTGATGTAACCATTGATCTGTTACACAAACTGTTTTAGAACTCACCAGATAATGTATTTACTACAAAACAGAAACAAAGTTTTGAAAAGTGAAACATCAAACTAATGTCATTGTAATTGCACCCTATGTTGATCACTAGAGGGAGCTGTATGATTTTTGTAATCGTATTTGATTTTATAATTGCACAGATATGTCAGCAACACAAGCTGCTCGGCGACGGTGGCAGCAGCGATAACTTGACAGTGCCGCCACGAAGGATGGTGCAGCGGTGCTAGCGGCGCGGAACATCTTCTTAGATGGGATGCAATCACCATGCACCGCTGTCTGGCGCACTCACCCTTGTCCGGAATTCTAGTTCTTTACATTCGCTGCCGCACATGCCTGCTGAGGTGCTGAAGCACGAGGGCGCCACCGTGCGACGTCACGCCAGCGAGATGTTACTGCCAACGAGCAAGAAGCTGGCAGCTTCTCACAACTTCTCACATGGCGATGGTAAGTACATTCTGGAGGTCAACTTAGTATCATCCACAGTACACCAGCTGATACACTTGTAACTAATGCACTGTTGTGACTGATACACTGTTGTAACACATACATCATCTGCCCCTCCAGGTGGCACCACAGGACAAGTGTTTCTTATTCCACAGTGTAGCGCAAGTTGGGTAAATGCTTTATTTGTATAATTTATGTTGGCCGTGTACTAAAATTTCATAACAACTCGGCTGACACATCTACCCAATGAGTAAAACATGTCTGACAAGTCTACATGCTTAATTAATAAGTTGGCACACTTAATTAATATAGACTTATAGGCCAATCGCAACCAGTATAAATAACCATTAATATGTTGCTTGGTAGCTATCCAATTTGTTCAGAAAAAATGAATTCCTTGATGTGTTTTGGGGTAAAGAACACCTGTTTTCGTTCTTTAACCTTGGGCCTTGTGTGGCTCAACTAGCCCCGTTCCGACAATTAAGCTTTTTTTAATTAACTTCTCCTTAATGCGCAAAGTAATATAAATACTTTTCTTCCCTGTGCATAGTTAAACTATTTGCAAGTGCACAAAAAATTAAGTCTGGTCACAAGCGTTGATAGT
>JAMJIN010000168.1:0-8609 GCA_036784775.1 Chromatiales bacterium
ACTGTCGAGGTCGATACACCCGGTACCACACCTTCTCAACGGCTCCCTACATCTTCCCGATTTCTTTCTCGATGTCACTCTTTGTCGCTGGCTGTTTCTTCTGACTCGCTATTTGCAGCTATTTCATCCGGTTACCGCTGTTCGCCAATTATGTTCGGGTTTTTACCGCCATCTACACTCGGTCGATTAGGCGAGTAACAGTGGTGCGTACCAGGGAAATGTCAGCAGGGCGAGCAAGAGGAGGCTGACCATCCAGAAAATAATGCGCTGATTACGTCGGCTTGTCGGGTCGGCACAGGGTGTACCGGGAGTGCAGACCTGAGGTTGCAGATAGAGCTTGTAGAATGCCAGGCTGAGGAACAGCAGTGTTACACCGAAGAAAAGGGGGCGGTAGGGCTCCATCGCGGTGAGACTGCCTATCCAGGTGCCACCTACCCCCAGCATCAACAGTACGAAAGGGCCAACGCAGCAGAGTGAAGCACCTACTGCTGCCAGTGTTGCTGCCAGCAATGAGGGCGTGTTTGTTGCCGTCTGTTTTGTCATACCGTCTCCGTTAATCATCAACTGTTTGGGAACCTCTGTTGGAAATTCACGCGCCGCGTTCACTACGATGTGAATTTTGGTTTTTTCAGGCTCTTTGTAAAAAGAAGTGTAATCACCGTACCTGGGTACAGAGTCAAGTGCCTGGATCGTCAAAAAAAGATCTTGATCTGGAGTCAGCTCCAGGTATTAGACTGGTATCAGTATCAAGTTTTCTGGAGCCATATTCCATTGAAGAGAAGAGAACAAGGGCTGAACTGGCTAACCCTGTTTGCCACTACCGGTACGCTGGTCTGCTGTGCCCTGCCGATCGCGCTGGTTACCCTGGGGCTGGGAGCAACGGTGACTGCCTTGACGAGCAGTTTTCCACTTCTGATTACTCTCAGTGAGCACAAGGGTTGGGTATTTGGTTTCTCCGGTCTGATGCTGGGAGTTTCCGGCTGGGCGCTCTACCGTTCGGGACGCAGTTGCCCCGCCGATCTGCAACTGGGTGAACTCTGTCGTAAGAGCCAGATCTGGAATCGTCGTATCTACTGGTCTTCAGTCACCCTCTGGGGCATAGGTTTTTTCGCTGCCTATCTCGCCCTGCCGATCCGAATCTGGCTCGATATCTGAACCTGTTTTTCATCTGGAGGAATTCATCATGAAACGTCTTATTCCATTACTGGCCAGTCTGCTGCTCATTGCGGCACAGGGCTGGGCCGGTGATCCACAGATCATCGAGATCGAAGTGTCGGGCATGACTTGCCCGTTCTGTGTCTATGGCACAGAGAAACAGTTGAGCAAGCTTCAGGGTGTTGAGGCGGCTGATGTGAGCCTGAAGAACAAGCGGGCGCGCATCGTCATGAAACAGGGTGAGTCGGCTGATCTTGAAGCGGTCCGCAAGGCCATAGTCGATGCCGGTTTTACTCCGGGTGATGTCATTCCGTCATCGGACGAGGCTGAAAAATGAGCCGGGTCAGGATGGTTGTGACGGGGCTGGTATTGGCCGTTCTGATGATCGATGCCAGCGCCATGGGTATCCGTTCATTTGTCGCGCTGCCGATCGAGTCGGGTGGCACGGTTGTGCGTTTGGTGGATGAACATATCGCCGATACGGAGGTAAACCGCCTGATCGGCAACCTGGCCTATGGCATCAGCGCCAAACAGACCCTTTTTCTGGGACTGCCCTATCGCCTCTCATCGGGGCAGGGGGATCGCCTGGGTGATCTGAGTCTGCTCTATCGTCATATTGTCTGGCAGGAAGACACTATGCAAGGCACCAGCCGAATGGGTCTGCTGGGCGGGGCGGTTCTGCCGACCGACAGTGCCAGGGATGAGCATCTGTCGCTGGGTGCCGTGGCGACTTTCTACCGGCAGCGCCATGAGTGGGATCTGGATCTGCTCTGGTTTGAGGGAACCGGTGAGGCCAAAGATCGTGCGCGCTATGATATTGCCTGGCAGTATCGTCTTTCGCCCGCTGAACATGCCGAGTGGGGCATCGGCAGTGAGTGGGATCTTGATCTTGAGCTGGGTGGGCGTTGGGAGCGGGGCCAGGAGATGGTGCATCAGGCCACTGTAGGGCTGCAATCGATCCATGCCCGTTGGGTGTTTGAGGGAGCGCTGGTGCAGGATCTGAACGGGACGGAGGATACCCGCTATATTCTGAGTGCCCGCTTTCACTTCTGAGGAGAGTCCATTGCCACCCATTCAGGTCGAGCTTTTCAGTGCTCCCAACTGCCGTAGATGTGGCAAGGCAAAAATCTTGCTGGAGGCCGTTGTAAGCCTCTGGCCAGAGAGTGAAATCTGCTGGCGGGTGGTCGATGTGGTTGAAGAACTGGATCATGCGGTGCAGATAGGGGTATTGGCGACACCGGCCATTGCTGTCGATGGGCAGTTGGTTTTTACCGCGATTCCTGCTGAGGAGCGGTTACGTGATGTATTGCGGCAACATGTAGAGCAGGCGCGAACCATACCGGAGTAAAGTTATGGATGATTTACCACCAGGAAAGGGCCGTAGTGACTATCGCATCGGAGAGATCACCCGACTTACCGGCCTCAGCGCCGATACGCTTCGTTATTATGAAAAGATTAGACTCTTGCCTCAGATCGGTCGGACAGCGGCCGGTACCCGGCTCTATGGTGAGCGTGACCTGACACATCTGCGATTCATCTTGCGGGCCAAGGCGATGAATTTTTCCCTGGATGAGATTGCCCGGCTGCTGGAGATGCGGGGAGATCCGCAACATGCACGGGATGAGGTGCGTGAACTCACCCAGCAAAAACTGCAAGAGGTAGAACGCCATCTGGTTGATCTCGAAACATTGCACAGGGAGCTGACGCTGCTGGTTAACCTGTGTCGTGGCGCCTCCGATGGCTGTCCGATCATTGATGATCTAAAAAAGGGGACAGATTTATTTTTTGGGTCGCGTGAAAAATAAATCTGTCCCAAATGGCAGATGCCATTTAACCGCCTGCTAATACACACGATGGAGAAACTGGTAGACTGCCGCTCTGTATCGTAATCTGAATGGAGCGTTGAGGTGAACAGGAAAATATTGCTATGGGTTCTAGGTTGTTTGCTGGCAACCTCGGCATCTGCTGATGATCGGCAGTTTGTTCAATTTCCCGAGATGATGCGCGGTCACATGATGATGAATATGCGTGACCACATGTCTGCCCTGGCCGAGGCGCAATCCCTGGTTGCCGCAGAAGAGTGGGACAGGGCGAGTGATGTGATCGAACGGCGCGTGGGCATGAGTTCCATGGAGTCGCACGGAGCCTCGCACATGGCACCGTTGATGCCGCCGGCGATGCGCGCACTGGGTACAGAGATGCACCGTGAGGCAAGCCGCTTGAGCCGGACTCTGTCAGAAGCCGATCTGCAGAAGGCGATGGCCGGTTTTGCTGCACTGACGAAACGCTGTATTGCCTGCCATGCCGGGTTTCGGGTGCACTGACTGGCCGATCATCTCGATAGAGTCAGACTGGGCAGAGTCCGCCTCCGGAGCGATTGTATAACTTCAGGTCGCCGCCATGGACATCCTCCCGAATACTTTCCAGCAAGACCACTATATTCAGTGATGGCTGGACCCCCTTGTTTCACCACCTCGCATGAGATCCAGGTGGCACTCACCATCGACTCTATATCATTGAGGTCCTTTTAAGTCCTGGCTCAGTCCCTAGATTTTTATTGCTATATCGATTTATCTGGATATACTATATATATTCTTCCGTAGATATAGAGATGATTCGATATGCTGCCCACACTGCTTTTCAAGGCGCTCTCCGATCCTACCCGTCTTCGTTGCCTATCCTTGCTGGTCAATCATGAAGAACTTTGTGTCTGTGAATTGACCCAAGCGCTGGGACTTCCCCAACCCAAGGTCTCCCACCATCTCGCTGGTCTGCGCAAGGCGGAACTGGTCAGTGACCACAAGGTTGGGCTGTGGATCTACTACCGTCTTAATCCGGGGATTCCATCCTGGGTGGAGGCGGTGATCCGCGGGACGGCGGAAGGAATACGGGATGAAGAGCCTTTTGCCAGTGACACCGTTGCCTTGGTGGCGGAGATGCCCAATCGTCCCAGCGGCGTTTGTAGCGCCTGATTATTACAAGATCCAGAGGAACCGATTATGAAAAACATCAAGGTACTGGGCTCCGGCTGCAAGAACTGCGAGACCACCGCCAATCTGATCCGAATTGCCGCAGAACAGGCAGGTGCGGAGATCGATCTCGAAAAGATTACCGACATGGCGGAGATCATGGGCTACGGCGTGATGTCCACGCCTGGAGTGGTTGTCGACGGCAAGGTGGTTCATGCCGGTGGCCTGCCGGGTCCGGATCAGGTTCGTCAATGGATCGCTGAATAGACTACTTTTAAGGAGAGATAGAGATGACTGTAAGAATTGGTATCAACGGCTTTGGTCGCATGGGGCGGCTGGGCCTGCGGGCAGGTTGGGGAAGGGACGGGTTCGAGATTGTCCGCGTCAATGAGATTGCCACAGATGCGGAGGGTTCAGCACACCTGCTCAAGTTTGATTCGGTGCACGGCACCTGGGATCTTGAAACCACGTCGGGTGATGATGTGATGATCGTCGATGGCAAGTCGTTGGCCTACTCATCAAATACGCAAATTGGGGATACTGATTGGTCGGATTGTGACATCGTCATCGAGGCCACCGGTAAACACCACAAAAAACCGGACTCCCTGAATGCCTATTTCGAACAAGGGGTGAAGAAGGTGATCGTGGCCGCACCCACCGAAGGCGCCCTCAACATTGTCTACGGAATTAACGATGATCTATATGACCCAGCGGTGAATCATCTGCTGACCGCCGCTTCCTGTACCACCAATTGTCTGGCGCCGGTGGTCAAGGTAATGCATGAGCGGATCGGCATCAAACACGGCTGCATGACCACCATCCACGACATCAGCAATACCCAGATCATCGTTGATAAGGGTCACAAGGATCTGCGCCGGGCGCGGGCCTGCGGTCAGTCGCTGATTCCCACCTCGACGGGGTCGGCCAAGGCGATCACCCGGATATTTCCTGAGCTGACCGGCAAGCTCAATGGCCACGCGGTGCGAGTGCCGCTGCTCAATGCTTCACTCACCGATTTCGTCTTCGAGGCCAGTCGTCCGGTAACGGTTGAAGAGGTTAACGGCTACTTCAAAGAGGCTGCCGAGGGGGAGTTGGAGGGTATTCTGGGCTATGAGGAGCGGCCGCTGGTTTCTGTCGACTATCTCAATGATTCGCGCTCCTCCATCGTCGACGCGCTCTCCACCATGGTGGTCGATGGTACCCAAGTCAAGATCTATGCCTGGTATGACAATGAGTGGGGCTATGTGGAACGGATGATGGATATTGCCGGCAAGGTGGCCAGCTCCCTATGATTTTTTGCGACTCTGATCAGGAATTGCGGGAGGATAGAGACATGCATGACAAGAGGCTGGTCGTCGAATGGCGACATATTGAGAATGCGGGAAATACCTGTGTCCGCTGCACAGATACAGGTGTAGCTTTAGATATGCTAATCGAACGGCTCGCAAAAGAGTGTCAGCCATCGGGCTGGAATATCAGATTGGAGGAGACACTGCTGGATATGGATGAGATCGATCAGTCCAATCTCATTCTCATCAATGGACGACCTATCGAGTCAATCCTTCCCGAGGCCAGTTCGGGTAAGAGTCACTGCGATTCCTGCTGTGAATTCACTGGCCAGCCGACGGATTGTAGAACCGTGACCTTTGGCGGAGAAACCTATGAGGCACTGCCGGAGACTCTGATTCGCGAGGCGGTCTGTCGCGTTGCCGCCTGCTGTTAACTCCCCTCATAACAATGGCCGAAAATGGATAATAACCTCAGAAACTACCTGACAGTCACCGGCGGCTATTGGGCCTTTACCATCACCGACGGCGCCATCCGCATGCTGGTGGTACTCTACTTCCATCTGCTGGGCTATTCGCCCTTCGAGGTGGCGATGTTGTTTCTCTTCTATGAGTTTTTCGGCATTGTCACCAACCTGGTGGGGGGGTGGCTGGGAGCACGCATCGGCTTGAATCTCACCATGCATTTCGGTATGGGGATGCAGGTGGTGGCACTGTTGGCGCTCACTGTGCCGGATGCCTGGCTCTCCGTACCTTTTGTGATGGCTGCCCAGGCGTTGTCTGGCATCGCAAAAGACCTGAACAAGATGTCGGCCAAGGCCAGCGTGAAAACCTTAAGCGGTGGTGGCGGCGAGTCGAAGCTGTTCAAGTATGTTGCCGTGCTTACCGGCTCCAAGAACGCCCTCAAGGGGGCGGGGTTCTTTATCGGCGCGGCTCTGTTGGAGTGGATCGGTTTTCGGGCAGCGCTGGCGGTGCTGGCGGGTATGTTGCTGGTAGTGCTGGTGGTAACAGCCGTGTTATTGCCCTCCGGTGTGGGCAAGATGAAATCCAAGCCCAAGTTTACCCAGGTATTCTCCAAGGTTTCGGCGATCAACTGGCTGTCGGCGGCCCGCTTCTTCCTGTTCGGTTCCCGTGATGTCTGGTTTGTGGTGGGTCTGCCGGTGTTCCTCTATGACGTGCTGAAGTGGGAGTTCTCCTGGGTGGGTGGTTTCCTGGCGCTGTGGGTGATCGGCTACGGTTTCGTGCAGGCCGCCGCACCAAGACTGGTACGGCACACTCATCACGGTCAGGGGCCAGGCGGCAGTACTGCGCGCAACTCTGCCTTTCTGCTTGTGTTTATCCCCGCAGGCTTAGCTCTGGCGTTGGGGCAGGGATGGGATTCGCAAGTGGTGCTGATCCTCGGTCTGACTCTTTTCGGTATCGTCTTTGCCATCAACTCAGCTGTGCACTCGTATTTGATTCTTGCCTATTCCGATTTTGACAAGGTCTCGATGAACGTCGGTTTTTACTATATGGCGAATGCAGGCGGCCGGTTGGTGGGTACGATGCTCTCCGGTTGGGCCTACCAGACTCAGGGGCTGGTGGGGTGTCTCTGGTGGTCGGCCGGGTTCTTGTTGGTGGCTGCGCTGCTTTCGTTTCCCCTTCCCGATGTACCCCAGGAGAAGGAAGAAACTGTGGATGTTTGAGATCCTGGCAAACATGCTGATCTATCAAGGCATGGGTCTCGATCCGCTATCATCCACGGGCGCGGCGTTGCACTTCTTTGTCATGGACCTGGCCAAGATATTTGCACTTCTGGTTATTGTCATCTATCTCATGGGACTGCTGCGGGCACTGCTGTCCCCGGAGCGGGTTCGCAGATTTGTGCGTGGTCGCCCGGATTGGCAGGCACGGGGGTTCGCGGTCTCCCTCGGTGCGGTGACGCCATTCTGTTCCTGCTCTTCGGTGCCGCTGTTCATCGGTTTTGTGGAGGCAGGAATACCTTTGGGCGTCACCTTCTCCTTTCTTATCGCCAGCCCGATGATCAACGAAGTTGCCGCAGTAATCCTGGTTGGCATCCTCGGTTGGAAACTGGCGGCGCTCTATGTAATGGCGGGGTTGTCGGTTGCCTGGTTCGGCGGTTTGGCGATGCAGGTATTCAGGCCGGAACGTTGGGTCGAGGATTATGTCTGGAAGATCCACATGGGAGAGGCTGACCTACCCGAGCCCGACAGATCCTTCGCTGGCCGGCATCGCTATGCGGTAGCGGAGGTGAAGGAGATTGTCGGGCGAATCTGGAAGTGGGTGGTACTGGGCATAGGCGTGGGCGCCCTGTTCCACGGGTTTGTGCCTGAACAGTGGGTTGGTGAATATCTGGGAGGCGATGCCTGGTACTCGGTGCCGGCGGCCGTGGTGTTGGGCATTCCCCTCTATTCAAACGCCACTGGAGTGATTCCGGTGGCCGAGGCGATGCTCACAAAAGGGGTTGCCGTGGGCACAACGCTTGCCCTGATGATGAGCGTGGCGGCACTATCGTTGCCCGAGATGCTGATCTTGCGCAAGGTCATCAAGTGGCAGGCGCTGGCCCTGTTTGCCGGTGTGTTGGCCGTGGCATTCACTCTGGTTGGCTGGGGCTTCAACTTCCTCGCCTGATTGTTATTGTGATTTCTTCACCCGTTTTCTATTGGCGGTCACATCAGACTCAAAGATAGATCCCCCGTTTTCTATGACCGGATTATCCAACGGTTTCCCGAGCATTCTTCCAAGCAACGCTTTGGATTTTGCGGCAATGGAAGCTTTGGAAAGCCGCCGCTCACGTAACAGAAGACTCTGCATCAGGAATCTATCCTGGTAGAGGGTGTTGGCGGCAGATGGGCTGAAAGGGGTGTTCAACGAAATCTGGGCAATGTGTCCCAGATTGATGCCCCGGCCATCGTCGAGCAGGATCAGGTGTGGGGCGATCCCTTTTGTGGGATCAGGCCGTGGGAAATCGACAATACCCAGCAATTCAAAGGCAGTATCCGAAAGACGGACGCCCATGTTGATATCACCGGGTTTGAGTTCGACGAGGTAAACTTTTTCTTGATTAGTACGAATGTTCAGCAGTGACTCACGGAATGAGCCACTGGTTGTTGCAAGATGATGCCACGATCCACAATAGGAGAGCGGACATGGCACAGAATCCAATCCAATTTCAGACAGGCATGAGCTTGAGCGATTT
>JAMJIN010000528.1:0-1205 GCA_036784775.1 Chromatiales bacterium
ATTTCCTGACGACGGTGTTTGGCCGCAACGCGCCTTTTTCCCACGTTACGGGGTTTTCGGACGATCCTTCCAATATCGCCAACGACCGTCGGGGGATCTGTTGGGGCGGCACTTACTTCAGCCGCGCCAACGGCGAGTTGAAGGGCGAGACGAACCAGTATTTCTGTATCTCGCGCTTTAATCCGGTGGATGGGAAGGCGGTGCGGCGTAAAAGCGAGTTCCTGGCCACCCACTGCATCGTGGCTGACGACGTGAAGGACAAAGTGCCGTTGGCGCAGGCGAATCGCCTACCTCCACCATCGTGGCGCTTGGAGACCTCGCCGGGCAACGAGCAGTGGGGTTGGATCCTGGCTGAGCCCGAAGCCGATCGTTCGCGAGTGGATAACCTCCTTGACGGTCTGGTGGCGCGCGGGTTGTCGCCGGATGGTACGGATCCCGGTATGCGCGGTGTGACCCGATACGTCAGGCTGCCAGAGGGGTGGAACACCAAGGCAAAATATGGTGCGCCGTTCAAATGTCAGATGCTGGAATGGCACCCCGAACATAAGGTAACCCTGGAACAACTGGCAAGTCGGATCGTAGCTCACAGTGACGGAGATACCTCGGGCACCATTCTTTATATAAAGACGAGTGGTGAGATCGGGTTCAAGTGTCACCATGGTCATTGCCAGGATAAAACCGGGGGTGATCTGCTGGATAAACTGGGGCTGCGGGGAACCCTGGATGCGTGGAGAGCGTTTAAGGGGTTGGAGATGGCCTCGACTCCCGTTCAGGCCCCGGCACCCTTGACGCCTGATTATCTGAGCGCTGTTCCGCAGGGTGAAGTCATGGCGCAGCGCCAGGCGCAACCTTGGGAAGCGGCTATCGCTAAACTACCGGCCGATCCCGCGATTGATCAGGTTGCGCTGCGTGGCGTCATTCGAGCCATCGCGCAGCTCCCGCCACTGGAGATGGATCTGGCGGCAAAGACCCTCAAGGATCACTACCGGGGGCAACTGAGTGCTGATGCTGTCCGTAAGGAGATCCACGAAGCGGAGAAGCAACTGAGGAAAGAGCGGGTTGAGGCGCAGGGTGGTCACAACCTGGATATCTCGCCTGAGTTCGCGCAAGTCTGCCAGGACTGGGTCTATGTCGCGCAAATAGACCGCTTCATCAACAAGCGAACCCTGCTTATGCTCCCTGAGAAGGCATTTCGCAACATGTTT
>JAMJIN010000529.1:0-1204 GCA_036784775.1 Chromatiales bacterium
TTGTTTGTTCTCTCTGTTTTATTTCCAAATACGTTTATGTGTGTAATGCGAAAGTGGATAGCTTGTCGTTGGGGGCCGAAAGTGAACATTTATGGTAATTATGGGAAAATTTGCATAAAAAGCCACATGACAGCAAACTAGAGTAGCTAGCCGTATAGTCTTTAGCGGCATGTCGATCTGCTGCTGGTCGGTGCCATAGGTGCCGGGGAGGCCGGTGCAGGGTCGGCCGAGGTATCCATTGAGTCCGTCCCTTTGGCTATATGCGGATTATGCTAGGTTTGCAGGCACCTCCTCAATATTGCGTGAAGTGACGTAAAATAATTTTATTCCTCGAGCATAGGTAAACCATTTGCAAGTGCACATACAATAAAGTCTCGTCAAAAGCGTTGACATTTTACAAACCAGCAGATAGAAACCACAATCATAATTAGTTGCAGCTGTCATCAACAGTTGAAGTATGTTTGTGACAGGCAGAGTTGACCTCTCGTACTTACTTTGCTAAACTAACCATACATCATACGGGGGGGGGGGATCATAACTGCATACCATGAGCTGTTGCTAGAACATCATAATATAGTAACTATATTATATATAGTTGGGGACTTAATTAATGAATGGATGGACATGTTCACTTACATGTGGATCCTGCACATTGCACCTGTGAGGTTCCAGTCTACTCCCGTATCCTTAACGTATTAACCTGTGGCCGCATAATGCTCGTATCCGTGGTGTACCTCTGGGAAGTCAAGTTAGGGTTACCCGTTATCCTTCCTTATTATTGGCACTAAGCAAAAACGAAACAGGGTCATCAGCCATTTTCCAATTTAAAAGCTTGGCAATAATACAATCCCATCATATACTGTTCGTAAGCAAGATGTTGTCTTTATAGTGACTTCAACTTCAGCCAGCATATTTCTCAAGTATTTAAATCTTGTTTCTACCATATAAGTGATCTCCGTCGAATTCGGCGTCACATATTTGCATCTACTGCTAAAACAATATCAACGACTTTAATTAGTAGCCGCCTTAACTATTGTAGTTCAATACTAAATACATTTGCTAGTAGATGGCTACATTCCAACGAGTACAACATTGTCTGGCACGTATGGTATTCAGGGCCCCCCGGTTTTCATCATAACTACCACTACTTAAACAGTTACACTGGCATCCTGTTACATATCGAATTAATGTTAAGCTGGCCACT
>JAMJIN010000169.1:0-8452 GCA_036784775.1 Chromatiales bacterium
GGCCATGGCGGTCTCCTCATTTGGCTTCAGGTTCAGTATGCGCCACCCACTGACTCAATAGCTGAGCCTCAGGGGTAATCAGGATCCATTATGTCTACAAAAACTTCAAAGAGATTAATCAGATCAGACTATGCAGAGACTGAAATTTCCCGACGGATTGACTGCCGAGCAGTTCCTCACCGATTACTGGCAGCAGAAACCCCTGCTCTTTCGTCAGGCACTGCCTGATTTCAGATGCCATCTTGAACCTGACGAACTGGCAGGACTTGCCTGTGAAGACGATGTCGAATCCCGCCTGGTATTGGAAAAACACGGCTCAACACCCTGGGAAGCTCGCCACGGCCCCTTCGATGACGAGACATTTTCCAAACTGCCTGAGACTCACTGGACACTCCTGGTACAGGATGTGGACAAACATCTGCCTGAAGTCGCCAGACTGACGGAATATTTTCGTTTCCTGCCCGATTGGCGATTCGATGATGTCATGGTCAGTTATGCTGCTGACCAGGGTTCGGTAGGCCCCCACATCGACGATTACGATGTCTTTCTGTTCCAGGCCAAGGGACGTCGCCGCTGGAAGATCCACTATCAGAGAGTCACCGAGGATGATTACATCCCCGGTCTCGACCTGCGTATCCTGCCGGAATTCAAAGCTGAAGAGGAGTGGCTGCTGGAACCCGGCGATATGCTCTATCTGCCTCCCAATGTTGCCCACTGGGGCGTCGCTGAAGGTGAATGTTTGAGTTGTTCGATAGGCTTTCAGGCACCTGCTTTCAGAGAGATGACCACCGCCTGGTGCGAGGAGCTGGTACAAAAACGTATCGCAACAGGTCGTATACGCGACAAGCCGCTCAAACCCCAGTCTGCCAGCGCCGAAATAAAGCCCCAGGCACTTGAACAGATAAGAGAGGTGCTCGATGAACTGCTCGCACAAGATGGCGATCACCAGCGCCGCTGGTTCGGACGTTTTATCACTGAGGGCAAACTGAATCTTCAGGTAGAGGAACAGGATCAGCCACTCGATCCCGACATCTTCCACAATCGATTCAGAGAGGTGGCGGTCATCCACCGCAATCCCTACACGCGTTTGGCATTCAGCCGCGGCGACCAGGGCAACGACTCACTCTTTGCCAACGGCAAAGAGTATCCCCTACCCTCAGATGAGGGGGATTTCCTCCCGGTCATCACTCACTACCAGGCACTGCACTATGGCTATCTTGAGGCATGGCTGGAACAGCCAGATTATCTACAGCTGGTCTGTGACCTCTACAACGACGGCCATTTTGAGTTCCCTGATGATTAAGCCGGCCTTTCAGATACGTATTGTCCACTGGTCTGAAGACCAGGTTTTGCTGAAGCAGGTCAGAGAAATCGTCTTTGTTCATGGGCAGCACGTGCCGCAGGCGCTCGAGTGGGATGGTCTGGATGAAGGCGCACTGCACCTGCTCGCCGTAGAACGGAAGACAGGAGAGCCGGTCGGTACCTCACGCCTGCTGCAAAGTGGCCAGATTGGGCGGATGGCAGTCATTCGCTCATGGCGCGGACGCGGCGTCGGCAAAGCCCTTTTACAAAAATTGCTAGTCATTGCGGATCAGAACGGTTACCCCAGCCTGTTCCTGAATGCCCAATCAACAGCGCTCTCCTTCTATACACTGCATGGCTTCATTGCAGAGGGTGATGAGTTCATGGATGCCGGCATCCCACACCGCCGGATGACAAAGGAGCCTCTGAATAATGCCTGATCAAGCGCCCACTTTTCAGAATGCAATCCTTGGTGTTACCAGCGACACTTTTTACCTGCAGGATCCCGCCGAAAACCTTGCCGTTGCATCACTGCTTGTCGAACAGGCAAATCGCGAGTTGCAGATATTCACCCGCGATCTCGATCCACTGGTATTTGACAAAACAGCGTTCCTTGAACCTTTTAAGCGATTAGCGCTCAACTCCCGTTTTGCCAGAATACGGATACTGCTGCAGGACAACAGTGCGATACAAAAAACAGGGCATCGCCTGGTCACACTGGCGCAACGTTTGACCACCACCGTTGAAATCAGAAAAACCGGCGAGACCTACCAACAATTTCCAGAGAATTTCATGCTGGTGGATGGTTGCGGATATCTGCACCGGTCACTGCCAACCCGCTACGATGCCGTTGCTGCCTTCAATGCCCGACCAAGGGTTCATCAACTGACAGAGATATTCGATGAAGCCTGGGAGACTGGGGAGCCGGATGCAGAACTCTGGCGGCTACACTTGTAGTGGAACTCATAGCCTGCTGCCGCAATCTGTCGTTGGAAAACTCCATGGCCCAATCCATCTGCCTGATTATCATCCTCATGTTTCTTCCACTCCAGACCCAGGCAGAGAGTTTGGAAATATTTGAACTCAAGGGCAGGACACCCCAGGAGATGATCCCTCTGCTCAAACCCTTCGTGGGTCCTGAGGGCACAATCGAGGGAATGCACAACAAGCTGATTATTCGCACCTCGCCAGAACGATTGGCTGAGATAAAAAAGATCATCAACGAGTTCGACCATGCGCCAAGACGGATGTTGATCCATGTTCGTGAACATGCACCCTCACAGCGGCAGAAACAACAGGTCGAACTTCACGCCGGGAACAACAGCATCAGAATCGGCACTCAATCAGAACGAGGCAGTATCAAACGCTACACAACCCAAAGCCACACTGATGCCAGCCGGACGATACAGACCCTGGAGGGTCAATCCGCCTTCATAAAAACCGGTATCAGCCGGCCTGTTGAAACCGGAACCGGGGTAATAGCGGGTCCCATTGTCGGATATCAGAGCACTACGGAGTATCAGGATATCAGCTCCGGTTTCCATGTAACGCCGCAGATTATCGGTGATCACATCAGACTGGAGATCACCAACCGCCACGCACAACCCGGACGCCGTCAGGAAACAGTCGAGCACACCGAAAGCACAATGGTGGTGAGTGTCAAACCTGGAGAATGGATTCCCCTCAGCAGCACCGGCCGAGCCGGTTCGAATAGAATATCCAATATCGGCATGCAGGCGGAAACCCGCGCCAGCGACGAGCACTCGACCTGGATCAAGGTGGAACTACTCGACAGGTAACTCAGGGGTTCCCGGTGTCTCCTCCTCATCCTGTTCAGACAGCAGGCCAAAATCGTTCAGTATGCTGAACAGCGCCGGTACCACCAGTAACACAAGCATAGTGGTCGCCAACAGGCCAAAAACGATACTGGTTGCCAGGGGTATCAGAATTTGCGCCTGCATGCTCTTTTCAATCAGCAGTGGGATAAGCCCGGCAATGGTGGTAATAGAGGTCAACAGCACTGCGCGGAACCGCTCCCGACTCGCCATCTTTGCCGCCTCAACAATTGCATGTCCCTCCCGTACCCGCAGCTTCAAAAACTCGACCAGCAGAATAGAGTCGTTCACCACAATTCCCGAGAGAGAGGCGAAGCCGATGACACCAGGCATGGTGAGGTTGAGCCCCATCAACAGATGGCCCCAAACAACACCAATCAAAGCCAGCGGTATCACTGTCATCACGACAACCGGCTCGACATAACTGCGAAACTGAAAGCTGAGTAGGATAAAAATACCGACAAGTCCAATACCGAATGCCCGCAGCATGGAGGCTGCTGTCTTGGCGGTCCTCTTTGACTCGCCTTCGATACCGGCACTGATACCGGGATAGCGCTCCAGCAATTGTGGCAGATAGTGTTTTTTGGTATCGCCGACAATCTCGGCGGCGTTGGCGATTCGGCTATCGATATCGCCCTGAACCGTTATAGTGCGCCTTCCGTTTACGCGCTGGATGCGGGCGTAACCGCGATCATGTTCAATGTGTGCAACCGCACTAAGAGGCACTTGGTCACCCGCCGCGGTGGTGATTCTGAACATCTCGACATCGGTCAGATCGGAACGATCCTGATCCATGAGTCGGACATCGATTTCATAGGACTCAGGCCCGACCTGGATCTCTGTTGCGGTGGTTCCATAGAAGGCGGCCCGCAACTGATTGGCAATGGTAAAGGCATCCAGGCCCAAAGAGAGTGCACCCTCTTTCAGACTCAGGCGCAACTCCGGTTTGCCGGGACGCAGGTTGTCGGTAACATCGAATACCCCTCGATAGCGTGACAGCCAGGATTGAAGCTCTCGTGATGCCTGCTTGAGCTGATCCAGATCATTGCCAACCAGACGAATCTCCATTGGAATTCCGCCCGGACCGATTACCGGCTCCTTGAAGCTCAAGGCATCAAGATCAGGGATATCGCCCACCTCATTACGCCACTGATTGATTACATCGTCCAATGAGCCGCTACGTTCTTCAGCCGTCAACAGATCGACAGTGACCGTGGCAACATGAGGACCGGCCTCGTTGGCATCCATGTTGGAGTTGTAACGGATCTGGACATTCTTCAACAGACGTTGGCCACCCGGCTGTAACAGCGTGAACGTCTCATCCACTTTTTTCAGCCCGTCAGTTACCCGTTCCACCACGGCTTCCGTACGCCATAGGGGGGTGCCCTGAGGCAGCAGGATACGCGCCTCGATGGTGTCACCCTCGATATCGGGAAAGGCCTGGAATTTAAGTTTACCTCCCGCCATCATACCGATACTGGCCACGAACAAGGCGATTACACCACCGACAAACCAGTAGCGTTGATGAATAGCACTATCTACGATACGCCCCAGAGTGACATCCCTGAAACGTAGCAGATGATCGTCAAAGGCTTGCCGGAAGCGCCCGGTTTCCTGCTCATGGTGTTTCAATGAGTGCGCCAGATGGTGCGGCAGGATAAGAAAGGCCTCGATCAGGCTGACTGCAATCACCAGGATCAGCACCATCGGTATGAACTGCAATACCTTGCCCAGATGTCCCGAGAGAAACGCCAGGGGTCCAAAGACGGCGATTGTGGTCAGAAATGATGAACGCACACCGGGTGCTACCTGCCGGGTTCCATCGATTGCCGCCTGCATGGCGTTTTTTCCCCGCTTCAGGTGCGTAGCGATGTTTTCTGCGATAACGATCGCGTCATCCATCAGCAGGCCAATCGCAATCAACAGCGCCACCATGGTGATCATGTTGATAGTCAGTCCCAGTACGCTCATAAAGAAGAGCGCACCCAGAAATGAGATCGGCAGCCCCATCGCCACCCAGAAGGCAAAGCGTCCCTGAAAGAAGAGCCACATGGTCAGGAACACCAACAATAGACCCTGGGCGCCATTCTTCAGCAGCAGAGTGAGGCGATCCCGCACCACCGATGAGCGATCCTCGGTGAGCGCAAACGTCACACCGGAGGGTGCAGTCAAGCGCAATTCATCCAGATAGCTTGAGACCGCATCTATAACCACCAGCGTGTCCTGCTGCTTGGTCTTGTTGATCTGGAGAATTGCCGCACGCTTGCCATTGAAGAGGATTTTTTCCTCGTCCAGTTCAAAGCGGTCACTGATATGTGCAATATCCCCCAGACGTATCTCAGGGCCGGAACTGGCGCTGACCACAACCAAATCCGCCAACTCCTCCGGTGTTCTCCGCAGATCTGTGAAGCGGAGAAGAATGTCCCGTTCTCTTGTTTCCAGGGATCCGGCAGGCAGATCCACGCCCTGACGGGCAATGACATTGGCAATATCAGACATGCTTACGCCGTATTGGCGCAGTGCTGAAGCAGGAACCTCAATACGCAGTTGGTGATCTGAAAATCCTTTGACATCGACTTGCGAAACTTCTGGAAGCACCTGAAATCGATCCTTTACCTGCTCAGCATAGGCTTTCAGATGACTCACCGACATAGGACCGGTAACCGCAATGGAAACGACTCTGTCGGTACGACCCAGTTCCCGGATGACCGGTGGTTCCACCTGTTCAGGAAAATTGTCGATGGCATCGATCTCAGTCTTGATGTCATCCTTGAAACGGAGCAGATCTCCCCCCTCCTCCATCTCCACCACAGCAACGCTGAAACCCTCTTTGGCGTCACAACGCATCTCAGCTACGTCACTAATACCGTCGACTGCATCCTCGATTCGCTGACATAGCGCCTCTTCCACGTCCTCAGCACTGGCGCCGGGGTAGACGACCCGTATCTCAATCTCATCACTGGCAAAGTCAGGAAAAGTCTCCCGCTGCAAACCCGGCAGCGCAGTTAATCCCAGGATGGCCAGAAACAGCATCAGCAGGTTTCCGGCGGTGGGGTGTCGGGCAAAGAACTCGATCATGGTCGGACGCCCTCTACAGCAGCCTGTTGGCCCAGCATGGTTTGAGCTGCCTCATCTGCCTGCGGCGATAACAACATGCCTTCGATGGCGGGAACCAGGTCAGAGATGACTAGCCGCTCATCAGACCCCACTCCGCTGCCAATCACTGCATATTCCGGCTGCAGCAGTTCAATCTCCACTCTGCGGATCTCCAAACGGTCTTGCGCGTTAACCAGATAGACCGTACCGTCATGCAAGGCCAGACGAGGTATCACAAGCCTGTTGGTGCGTGCACTTCCCATCAGCGTGACCTCAACGAAAAGCCCCTTAAGTAGAGGTGGACGCACACCGGGTCGCACGTTGGCATAAGGTGCGTCCACTTCCACTATCACACCAACCGTTCTTGTCTTGGGATCCAGGGTGTCGCTCATGCGGGCAACCCGCCCCTGCCAAACAGCCTTTAGCGGTCCCTGATTCAATTTCACCTCGGCTGCGATGCCAAACGCATGATGAGAGTCAGATTGCACTGCATTCAAAATATTCACGTTTTTTTCAGAGCGCATTAGTGATGCTATCTGCTCAATCGGGATCTGCACCTCTATTTCGGCACGTTGCAGATCGTCTGCCTCGAGCAGAATCTCACCCACCCTGACATACTGCTCCTTTTCAAAATTGACTTCGGCAATACGTCCGGTAAATGGCATTTGCACTTTAGTGTGCTGAAGATCCCGCTCAGCGGCAGCCAGTTTCGCCCGGTGGCGTGCCAACTGTGCCTCCACCAGTGCTTTTTGACTGGGGAGCAGATTGAGAGTGTTCTCCTGCGACTGCAGTTTCTGTTTCTGCGCCAACAGGGCTTGTTCCTGACTCTCCAGATCGGAGCGGCTGACGCCCCCCTTTCCAATCAGTTTTTTCTTGCGCTGCAGCTCTGATTCATTCAGACGCAGGGCTCGCTCTTCGATGGCCAGGGCTGCACGAGTATTGGTTGCTTTGGCATCGAGTTCCTGAAGTTGTGCCTGACTGGCCTGGATGTCGGCTTTGATCTGAGTAATAGCCAACTCGAAATCCGTAGGGTCGATCCGGAGCAACGGTTGTCCAGCCGGAATAATGGCCCCTTTTTTCAGCTTCGGATGTTTCTCAAGGATCTTGCCGCTAACCTGTGTCACAGCGTCCCAGGTAAAACCCGGACGCACTGTCCCGTGACCGACTGCCTTGGGGACGATATTGAGACTGGGAATCGAGATACTCCTGACGAGCTTGGGAATCTCTGCGGGTTCCTGTTGCACTGGGGGTAACTTGCCCTGCTTCAGGAATATGAATACCGCGACACCCAAAAGGATCGGCAACAGGATCACCCATTTTCTCGATATGGTCGACATTCATTTACTCCTGAAAAAACGTGTGGGGATTAAGGATGAGCAGATTTGGCTCAGTGTAGACAGGAAATCGAGCGATAGGTTTCATTAAGATCAAAGAGATAACCATCGAGCACGCAGGGTTTCACGCTCTTTTTCCAACCACTGTACGGCAATAATGATGCTGGTGGAGTTGACGCGGCCATCATAGAGTTCAGCAATGATTTGCTCCGCATCCATGACCACCACCCGGATATCCTCTCCCTCATGATCCAGGCCAAAGACGCCACCTGCCTCCGAGGCGTCCACCCGGCCACAAAAGAGAAAAATCTGATCCACGGAGTGACCAGGACTCACCATCAGGGTACATATCGATTCCAACTCGGTGATTTTGCAGTTCGCCTCCTCCTCCGCCTCCCTGCGTGCCACGTCCTCCGGAGATTCATTTTCACCGATGTAACCGCCCACCGTCTCCAGCACCCAGGGAGGATTCTGATGATCCAGCGCACCGATACGAAACTGTTCCACCAGAACGACCTGATCCAGATTTGGGTCATAGAGTAAAACCGAAGCGGCCTGCAACCCTTCCAGCCGCTCGCGGATCAGTTCCCGGCTGCTGCCACCCTCGTAGAGATCATGCTTGAGCCGGTAGCGGTTCAATTTCAGAAAGCCGTCACTAACACGTTCTGAATCAATTATCTCGTAACGATATTTCATCTCTTAGGACTTCATTCCCCGCAGCTTACAAAAAGGCTGTATGTAGACATAATGGATTGACCTGCCCAACCTCGAAAACGTGGGTTATGTTTTAGGGGTTGGTAATAAACCTTCAACACAGAGCCACCTCGAGGGGACAGGTCATGAAAGAGTTTAACAGTGTTTACGTAGGTTTGGATGTTCACAAAG
>JAMJIN010000170.1:0-8380 GCA_036784775.1 Chromatiales bacterium
GGATGTGACGTTCTGACGGAGGATGTATCGACGCAGCGAGGCGGCCTTCGCCATCTATGCGCGGTTTTACTCAGCCGCTAACAGCAGCTTACTATGAACTTGAAGCGGAGGCCCACACCACGCCCACCGAGCTGCGTAAACATCTCCGGACCGAACTGCCCGACTACATGATTCCACAACATTTTGTGGAGCTTGATGAATTGCCGCTGACACCCAATGGCAAGGTGGATCGCAAGGCACTGCCAACCCCCTTTGCCAACGCTGCAATAGAAGAGACGTTCGAGGCTCCAAAAACCTCGCTTGAGCAAGGGTTGGCAGCTATCTGGCAGTAAGTTATCGGCATCGACAAGGTTGGTCTGCATGATAATTTCTTTGACCTTGGTGGGCACTCTCTGCTGGCCATGCAGGTAGTCGCAAAGGCGCAGGAGCAGCTTGGAACCAAGTTGTCGCTGCGATCACTGGTCTCCGACTCCCTGTCGCAGATTTCGGCGGGTCTGGAACCGGTGAACACTGGCGGGCCGGATGACGCGCGGAAGAGTGAAGAACCTTCAGATGTGAGCGTATCCTTCGCAGAGAGGGATGGTAGAGCTGAGAGAGGGGTGCTGGGTCGCCTCAAGTCAAAGTTATTCAAGGATTGAGCCGGGGTTCCTAGGGCAGGTGTCTTCACAGATTTGACATGATTTATCATGGAGTGGTGGGCATCTTCGCCACCCCGTTCTATCGAGGAACCTTTGGCACTGCCAGTTATCAATATGTTCTCGAATTCCCTATTGATTTAAAGGGTATGTAGTACAGGATTGCCATATGAGCGCGTTTATTTTTGGGGATGGGCAACGTCCTCTATACGGTGTGCACCATACACCAACATCAGGGAGACATCGCGATGCAGCGGTGCTGATCTGTCATAGCTTGGGACGCGAGTACATGCGCACCCACCGGGGCTTGGTGCGGCTCGCCGAACAACTGGCGCGGGAGGGTTTTCACGTGCTGCGTTTCGACTACTTCGCCACCGGGGACTCTTCCGGCGATGATGGGGAAGGCAGTCTGGAACAGTGGGTAGAGGACGTGAAGGTGGCGGCCCAGGAGTTGAAGGATCTGGCAGGCCTGGAGAAGGTTTCGCTGGTCGGTGTGCGGGTTGGCGCCGCTTTAGCCACGCTGGCCGCAGTCAATATGACTGTTGAAGATCTTATTTTGTGGGATCCGGTGGTCAGTGGCGCCTCCTATGTTGATTTCCAGATCGGTTTCAGCCGTTCCTATTATGCTGACCTCGATCGATTTCCAGTCTCCCGTTTACAGGAGATCGATGCAGGGGCTGATGACCTGGTGGGCTATCGATGGCCCCAGTCGTTGCGGGACTCCCTCGGCAGCTATGATCTGATGCGGCTGGAAAGAGTCCGAGCTCGCCGAGCGGAGGTGATCTCCAGTGATGAGCGGTTGGAGTATCTAGAGCTGCAGGCCCATCTTACCCGCATCAAAGTTCCAGCAACCTATCATGCATCTGAGGAACAAGCAGGGTGGGAAAGTCTGGAAAAAATTGGTGAGGCGATGATGATGCATGGTGTATCGAAGCGGATTCTAGCGGTGTTGGTGGAGCGATGAACATGAGGGAGCGTGTCTATCTTTTTGGCAATGACGGAGGCCTTGTTGGGGTGAGTACTGAACCCTCCACCCTGGATGCCGACAGACCTGCGGTACTGTTGCTAAACGCCGGACTCTTGCACCATGTGGGGCAGAATCGTTTGAGTGTTACTTTGGCCCGGGCTCTAGGTGAGCTGGGGTGGTTTACTTTCCGCTTCGATATTTCTGGTGTAGGTGACAGTGTTACCCGTAAGACCGCCAAGTCTATTCAGGAACGCAGCATCGATGAGATCCGGGAAGCGATGGATTTTCTGCAGCAGCGAAAAAGTATCAACCGTTTCGTGCTCTACGGTCTTTGTACTGGAGCCGACAATGCATTTCGCACGGCGGTGGTTGATGAACGGGTTTGTGGCGTGGTGCTGCTTGAAGGGTATGCCTACCCGACCCGACGCTACTATATAAACCGCTATTTGCCCAAACTGATCTCCCCATCTTTCTGGCAAGGAAAGATTGCTCGAAGTCTTAAAACTGCTGGGCGGGCTGAGGATTAAGGTGCTTATGGTGACGTCAGTTACCACTGGATTTTGCCGCCTAAGGAGGAGGTAGAGAAGGATTTAAAGACGCTGATCAGCAGGGATGTCTCTTTGATGATGGTCTTCGCGGGGAGTAACAGCCAATACAACTACCCCACGCAGTTTTGTGAATCCTTTCCAGACCTGGAGTTCAGAAATCGCCTGCAGGTTGAATACTTCGCAAAAGGGGACCACATTTTATCCCTAGGCAGTGACCGGAAGAGTCTGGTCAACCTGATTGGCTCCTGGATTGAACGTAGTATCTGTTACTGAGTGTTGTCGTTCATCGGGTCAGATAACAACCCGTTACCAAGTGGCTGCCAGTGTTCAAGAAGCTGCCGTGAAAATTCGCGTAGGCAGGAAAAGATATCCTGGCCTTTGGCTGGGAAGAAAAGGAGAAACAACGTGTTGTAAGATCGATCGTCAACTCCACCTCATGAAAGCCAAAGAATTGCTCCACTAGTGGGTAGTAGCATTTGTATAGGCTCTCTTTTGCGCTGAAGATCAGACGCTCTGGCAATGCCGGGTTGGCCTGCATGAACCGGCTCTCTCTCTCTCTGTATGGATCAACTGCTCCACGTCGCGTTTGAGTGGGCTTAACGGTTCTACATCGATACCTATTCCGACGATCTCTCCCTGTAAAGCGCAGGCAGCCAGCGCGTAGCCGTCACAGTGGCTGATGCTGCCCAGATAGCCCTGTGGCCATATCGGCTCCCGCCGTTCCCCCCACAGCAAGGGTGTGGCCTCCAGCCCCAGACACTCCAGTGCCTGATGGGCACAGTGGCGACCAGCGCGGAACTCCCTCTGCCGTTTATCCACCGACCTGGTGATCAGCGCCTCCTCTTGCTCTAAGGCAGGTGTCTCCCACATCTCCGGTGTAGCGATGACGGTCACGATGGCTGTGGGGAAGAGGCAGGCTGGGTCTGAGCGAAGGGACATAGCTTAACTTGATTAGTGCTAAACTTCAGCCAGCCGAAGCCACGTTTCAGTGCGGGGTCCGGTGGTTGCTGCAGCATGCAATAGACGTGGCAGGATGGATTTCATGTTGAAACGACGATTGAATCGATACTGGTACTCTGCCAAATAACGATGAGCATATTTTCGAAAATTGAATGCATTGTACGTCCCAGCCAAAGCAGTTTTGAGATTTCCCAACAGTATGTTAATCCAGGCGAAACAAGTCATATTTGTGCTGTGCCGCCCTGTGCCAACCACTTCAGGTACATGGATGGCTCCAGCATCGGTGACAGCCGGGAAGCAGTTCAGCCCATCACTTACAACTTGCGTCGATTCGCAGAGAAATCGCTTGGCCCATTGACCGATTCCCGCCTTCGAAAACCCTTCGACCCGATCAAAGCGAGCGACCAATGGATGCCCTTCCTCATTCAATTGCACCGCCGCAACAAAAGGTACTTTGTTTTCCGACCCGCAGCCGGTTTTTCCTCTGTGTTCACCACCCAGGTAGGCATCGTCGATGATAACATCACCCAGCAATGCGCGAGTAAACTCACGCTCAACCATGACTTGCAAGAGTTTGTGCTTCACTCGCCTTGCGCTCCGGTAATTCAAACCCAATTGCCGTTTGAGTTCCAGCGCTGATATGTTGTTCTTCGACTGGCTCATCAGAAACAGGGTCTGAAACCACTGCCGCAGCTGCAATTTCGAACCGTGGAAAATAGTTCCAGAACGAAGGCTCGATTGATGGCAGCAGTTGCTGCACTGCCAGTAACTACGGCCGTCGGTTTCAAACGTACTGTGATGTGTCCCATCACAGTGTTCGCACTGGAAACCCTTTGGCCACCGCGCTTTTTCCAGCGCCTGCTCACATTGCTCTTCAGTTCCATATTGATCAAACAACTCTGTCAGACTCATACCTGGTTGAAATTGAATCTCTGAGGGTTATATTTCCAGCAGCTTGCCGTGTTCGATTACCATGTATGGATGAGCGAATATATCCTTAAGAGTCATAATATTACCGGGCATATCTATACCTTGTAGTTGCTGCTAAGTAATGACGAGCTGTCTTTGATGAGAAAGTTGACAGTGAACTGAGAGAAATATTCTTGGAGATTGAGAAACGGTACGAGGTAAAATTCCTAAGAGAATAGGTGTGGGGCAGATCATGTACATTTTTCCGTTCAGTCGGTGCCGGCCTACGGCGTGACGAGACTGGTGAAGATGATATTAGAGATTAACGGCGAGAGAAATATTTCGTTGGTGCTCCGATGTTATAATGCAGTTGAGGGAATGAGTATTCTGGTCCGATGGGTTGTTTATTTCACTCAAGTTGACAGCAGCCATTGATGAATGTAGCTTGCCTCGCACGTCTTCAGGATCCTGTCCAGCGCAGGATGGAATCAAACAGGAATCACCGGAAACTCACATGCCCCCAAAACTTGCCAAACAGGTTGAAAATATCATGGCCGGCTATGTCGGAGGCGAGTGCGTTTTTGTGCCTTCCGGACGCATGGCGCTTTACCTCGCGCTGAAAGTCTGGCTGCCCGCTGGCGCCAAAGTGCTGATGTCGCCTATTGATGACGATGTGATCTTTTTTACGGTTATTGCGGCTGGAATGCGACCTGTCATGGCTCCTATATCGGACAAGACAGGCAATATGGATATCGACGCAATCCTGGAAGAGACATGGCAGATGCTTGATGCTGTTATGACTATGAATCACCACGGTGCTCCAGATGAGATGGAACTCCTGCTTGAAAAGTGTCGGGAGCATGATCTTTTTCTACTTGAGGATGCCGCCCACGCCCTTGGGATATTTCACGACGGAAAACCTTTGGGATCGTTCGGTGATGCGGCAGGTTTCAGTTTCTCCAAACACCTCGGCATTCATGGAGGTGCACTCTGTTTTAAAGACGCCTCCAAGATGGATGCGATAAGAAAAGCTTATCGGGAAGCCATCCAGGTCAGACCGCTGAAGAAAAAAATTGAAGATGTTGTCCGCCCCCTGCTCTGGTCGATAATGGACTTTCTGCATATACGGAAATTGGTGTGGAAGATTAAAAGCGGACTGGGGCTGACTAAGCGAAAAGCTCGACAGGGCAAATCGCGCATGCCGTTACGTGCTGAACAGCTGCGTAGCGCGCAGGCATCCAGAGATATCGGCGCTTTTGATCCATGGGTATTGGTGGATGGACCAATGAGCCGTACCGAGACGAAGAACAAGGAGATAGCCGCATTAATCTCCAAACTGCAGCCCTATCTCGACGATAATTCAGACTGGCTCAAAGGGGTGGAAAAGCTGACCAAACTCGATGCCGCAATCCCCATTACCCGTGAACTGACGGATCAGCCTCTTATGAGAGTGCCCCTCTTGGTCGAGAGCCGCGAATCGATACGGGGCAAACTGCGCGAAAGCTCGATGAGTGTACCCTATGTCTACTTTCCGCCGCTGGATGAGTATGCTGGCACAGAATTCTGCGACCCCTCCACTGCACCGGAAAACGCACAATGGTGGGGAGAGCACGTTTTACCCATCCCCCCGCTCTTTGCCGATAAGTTTATTGGACTGGTAGATACGCTCGGTTTGGATATCAGGCTTGCCAGGCGTGATAAAAGCCTATAGTCAGTGTGAACGTGTTTCAACTACGGCAATAAGTTCAGGCAGAACTGATCAATTTGCTGTTAAAATTCGCTCACTACTTACTATGTCACACGAATAGGACATCCGATCCGCTTTTTTGCCTGTTAATCCAAGAGCATACCAACGAATGACAAAGATGCTGACCACCAGGATTATCTCCGATAAGAATGAGTTTTCCTCACTCTCTGACGAATGGAATAGCCTGTTGAGTTCTTCCTCCGGAGCCGACAGCTTATTTCTCACCCACGAGTGGATCAGTACCTGGCTGAATGAAGTTAATCTTGATGCCGAACTGTTTGTGATCGCGGTTGAAAATGGAGACGAGCTTGTTGGCTTGGCGCCGTTTTATCTTTCCCGGCTAAAATTTTTCCGTCTGCTCAACCGGCCCTGCCTCAAGGTTCTAGGAGATCTCTATGCCGGTTCGGAATATCTCGATCTCATCCTCCTCCCAGAGTACGAGTCGGCTGCAATTGAAGCTATCACTGCGGAATTGAATAATCACCGCAGTCGCTGGGATTCGATCTGGCTGCCCTATGTGGCAACTTGGACAGGTGCGAGCGACCGTTTCCATAAACTGATTGATGGGTTGAATGTTCTGACTCAGGAAAGGTCGTTTGAGTTTTATTGCATCAAAATGCCGGCGTCCGACGATGAGTATTGGGCATCACTGACAACTAAGCTGCGCAACAATATCCGTCGCTATACTAAAAAGATAGAGCATGAGGCTGCTCCTATCGAGATGCGTGATCTGGTAATGACGCTGGGACTGGATGAAGCCATGAAAACAATACTTGGCTTACATGAGGCACGTTGGAATTCCGTTGGTGAAGAAGGGGCATTCAATCGCCGTCCTGCTTTTAGTCGTTTTACCCATGCCTTTTCAAAGTTGGCGGCAGAGAAGGGTCAGCTGGCAATATTTGGACTCTGCCAGGGTGATGAGCCTATCGGTGTTCGTTTCGGCTACATCTACGATAAGCGTATCTTTGAGATTCAATCGGGTTACCAGCCCCACATCAATGGTTGTGGTATGGTGAGCGTTGATCGCAGTATAAAACTCGCAATTGGCCTTGGCATCAAGGAGTATGACTTTCCTGCCGGTTCTAGCGACTACAAAATGAAATTCAAGGCGATGCCCAGAGAGGGCCTCAAAATATTTGCCGGACGTAAAACCCTTTTGAATTTACTGATATTTTCCAAAAAAATCTGGCCCAAGGGACGATTCATTGACGAGGGCTTGCTCTGACCTGGGTGTATTCTGACAGACGGGAGGACGAGTTTTTATGTGCCGCCCAGCAACCCTATCTCTTCGATGAAACGGCCTGAGGGCCAGATATCCTTGTAAAAAAGTAGTTTATTCTTCCGCTTGGACGCGTGAGAGATGAAGAGATCGTAGCCATCCCGTTCCCTTGCTCCCCATCGAAGCTTGTGTTTGTTCTCCCCGCCAAGGAAGTCGTAGCCGTGGACACCCGCATTGATACAACGCTCAATCACTTCAGTACGCAGCACATTGCCTGAGCCCTGCACATAGTCGGGATCAAAACCCTCCTGCAGCTGCAGAAAGACACCATCGTAGACGTAGCCGATCTGGATCGATTTGATCTCCCCGTGCTCAGTGAGTGCGATCAGCCACAGCCAGTCGTTCTTCAGGGCGATGCGGGAAAATTGACGATAGAATTCAGCCTCGTAGGGCTTGCGACGAAAGGCGCCTTCCTGGCCATCGAGCTGCCAGCGTCGATAGTGCAGTTCGAACAGGGTCTCGATGAATCGGGGGAGGTCCTCTGGTTTTTCACAGAGCACCACCTCGACTCCTTCGGTATTGAGTAATTTGCGGCGCTTGCGGCGCATCTGCTGTCGGCGTTTGGAGGAGAAACTCTCTTCATAGAGCTTCATTGAGTCAGGGAGATCGAAGTAGCTGAAGACTGTGGTACGCGAGTGGTGTAACAGCCCCTTCTCTTCGCAGGCTGCCTTGACTCTCTCCATGGCCCCGGTCCAGCCCGCCATGCGGGGCATCCAGATGGTATCCCAATCCGACTTTGCAGCCAGCAGGGCATCCGCAATGGCATGCAGGGCTGCCGTCTCCACATCCGGATCGACGATCCAGTCAGCGTACTCAGAGCCGGTTGCATGATCCGCCATCATACGCAGGGTGCGGAACGGGAGCACTTTTAGCAGGCGCAGTTCCGAGACATAAAACGGTACCGCTCCAACCAGCCGTCCATTTTCATCGCGCACGGTGATGACAAACGGCTTAGCTGCCTCTTGTGTGACCTCGCGCCAGGTCTGCAGCCACTCCCAGGTAAGGAAGATCGTGTTGGAGCGTGACCGCTGCAACAGACCGTTCCACTCCTTGACGAGTGGGTCGAAGTCGGGCCAGCGGGTGATTATTTTTGTTTCCAGAGATAAATGTTTGGCAGTCACGAAATTCACTATATATCAGAGAGATAGGAAGTTGCTTTGTAACTTCTCAAAAACCCGTGGCAAGAGCAGCCCGCTCGGTGATGATATCGGGTAATGGAGCAATGGTCTGTTCACCAATACCCAAACGATCTGTTAAGTAATGCCAGAACGAGATATCCAGCTTACGGCAGGTTTTTTTCAAGCTGGCAAAAGTATCTCGGCAACGCCTGCCTTC
>JAMJIN010000333.1:0-1918 GCA_036784775.1 Chromatiales bacterium
TTATGCTGCTGGTTGTCCATCATATGTTGGGTCAGTGTAAATGTGACGCTGTGCCCAGCTTTTTAATGGCAGCATCTAAATGCAGTTTAAAGCTGCCTCCTCAATTTGATTTTTTTCTCTCATCTCGTTTCGGGCTCGTTTCATGAAAAATCAAACCTATTTAGTATCCAATATGAAATGGTAGCACGTTTGTAAAAAAAAATTTTTTATATTGGTGAAATCATTTAAATATTTTTTGAAATGGTAAAAGTGGTCGGGCTCTTTATACCATATCATAAAGCTATTCACACTTGTAAGTTACCTCATCTAATGAACAAAATCAATTCTTTCAATGATTTTAACAAAACTACAACCTCTTTTCAACCCGACATCACATATTACTTAACTATTCACACAGCACAAATTTGAACCTGATTCGCGATGGCCTAAATCAAATGAGGAGGGAGTTTTAAATCAGCAGTAAGGTGACTGTGATGGACATGGGCAGTTACAAACTGATACTGCAATGTTGGGCTGCGTGATTATACTCATGGGCTATCTTGTTTGTTCTCTGTGCAGAAAATGTGCGCACGTCGACCGACACACGTAAGTTCTTGCCTCATACTACACACGATGTCAGTAAACTTCCATAGCTCGACTTTGCATGTGTCAGTCGAGTTTCTGGTCCATCACTGCAGTTTCCACCACCCGCAGTCACTGTCAAATAGGGCATACATGTTAAGAAATGCTCCTTTAAATGTTTCACACATGATTTACAGTTGATTTCAACAGATTTTTAGTGAGACATGTTAGAATGGTATCCACTATGACAATTCGTGTGATCAATAGTATGACGATAAACATAATAAATTGTACTTTGAATGGCTTGATGTTCCGGTTTCTTAGAATGTGTGAGTGAGTCGGCCAAGATATTCTAAATAATACATTATATGTTTAGTAACTGCAGGAATAAAAAGTAAACATAAATCAGCTATGAGATGGTATGGTATACTATGGTATGGTATGGTATGCCATGGTATTACATGGTTATACCATGACATTACATGGTAAACTGTGGTAGACCATGCTTTTTCATATATTGTGTATGATAATTGTATGGTATACCTGTTTCAAAACACCATGGTGTTTTAGCATGGAATAAAATGGTATATTTTCATTAGGGTGCAGGAACATAACTGACCTATTGAGGTGATCTGTGTGAAACAACACAGTTTAAAAAGCCGTCTTTCTACCATGTGATTATTGCAGTGACTTTAGCTGTTCAATTATCTTACCTTTACTGTGAGGTCCTGCTCGTTTTGTTTGACAACGCTTGTTTTCACCTTCAATAAGTCGTTATGATCCCTAGCCAGAAAAAAACACCACAACCAGTCACCATAAAGCACAACCAACAAAAAATTATTTTTCCACAAAAACTGTTGACAAGACAACAAAACAAAACAGTGTAACAAAAGAACATATTTTAATCAAAGTGAGGGTTATTCTCTGGGGATGCCCTCAAGTGATGATTTCTTATACAAGGATTTTGAATTAGAGGCAATGCATCTAAACATCACAACACCTGTTATTTGGTCAAACATCAGTAGTAGATTCAGTATGAGCTGTTGTATACCTAGATCTTGAGAGTTACTTAAAGGTGCAGTTTTTTGCCAACTCCTTCAGATATGAATCTGGCAAGTCCAGAGCCATTTTTCTGAGTGCCTTGTACCTGCCGTATGTTGGAATGAATTAACTTTATTCAGTCACACAATCATTGCAATAACAAGTGTAGTGTCATACGTAAATATATCCATGTTACTTCAGCAAATATTCCTGTACATGAAACATAGTTCCTAGGCTCAAAGTTCAACAAAAGATAGATTCATTTTGTTACATTGCAATAAATCATAACAGTTTGTTAACATTCAGACGGGCAAGA
>JAMJIN010000530.1:0-1200 GCA_036784775.1 Chromatiales bacterium
GGTCAAACAGTTATGCAGGTCAAACAGTTATGTAGGTCAAACAGTCACATCGTTAACTGATAATAAGCGGCGTAACTGGGGGAAGGGGTCTGGGGGTCGGGCCATTACAATATTTTGGTTGGGGGCTTGTGCATAGTTTGGCCCCCCAATATTTTTCCAATGCTTGCTAGAATCCAGCCCCCCTAAATATGCGACTGATTATTACCTTGTTGGCCAGCTTGCTTGGACTGGTGAGTTTTGCAAGTTCAATCAGTGGCGCTGAGACTTGTTTAATGCCGCACTGATGAAGTCTCTCAATGCGGGCGTCAATCTCACTGACGTCAAGTTGGAGAACCTGGGGACACTCAACGAGCTGGTAGCTCTTACACCCTCGCTCCTCCAGTTGCTCTGCCCTGCTCTTCAGGAGGGTCATCATCTCCGGGGTCAGAGAGGTCGCGTTGGGGTCAACAACCTTGTATACCTGCATGTCACATGACTGGGTAATTTGACTCGTTAATTTAATTCCTCATTTATATATCAATGAGTGATTAATTTATAGGCTGGTAATGACAGGTTGAAATAACAATTAACATAACAATAGGTTGAATTAACAATTGGTTAACTTATCAACAAGTTGAAATAATGATTGGTTAACTGAACGACAGGTTGAAATAACAGTTGAACCAGACCTGGAGCCAAGTAGATTTTCATGAGTACAAGTACATTGGTGATGGACGAGTATAAGTACGAATACATTGCTAAAAGCTGAGTACGAGTACATTCTCATGAGTACGAGTAAAAGTACGACTCCTTTTTTATGACATTTCCATTCCCAAACATACGGTTACCTTTTACGAACCCCTTTTACAAACAGACAGACATGGTATGACTCATAAAATAAGTTTTTGTTAACTGCAATTAAAAATTAATAAACCACATACTTTGATACAATAATTATTCCCATTAAATCAATATTAGTAGTTAGAGTACTAGTTACTAAACATTACCCCCCCCCCTAAAAAAAACATGTACATCATTTGAAAGGGTAGACCTGGGAAGATTTGTCCAAATTGGAACAAAGGGGATGTGTGGCAATTTGAATAAAGTGTGTTTGTACTTGTTTTGAATAAAGACCACAAGACCAATTTACATGCTGATACTTCAGTTCAGTTTGTCTTCTTTTGGTGTACAAAGGCTGTGTTGCAACTTGTAATTTGTTTA
>JAMJIN010000171.1:0-8309 GCA_036784775.1 Chromatiales bacterium
ACTGTCGAGGTCGATACACCCGGTACCACACCTTCTCAACGGCTCCCTACATCTTCCCGATTTCTTTCTCGATGTCACTCTTTGTCGCTGGCTGTTTCTTCTGACTCGCTATTTGCAGCTATTTCATCCGGTTACCGCTGTTCGCCAATTATGTTCGGGTTTTTACCGCCATCTACACGGAGATCAGATGCTGGAACGGATTGATCCTGACGCCTCTGATTGCAGCATTTATGGCCGGCATTGCCAGCAGTTTGAGCGGCATGCTGCAGCGTTCCCGATGTATCGCAAACACCCCTTTGATGAATCCGGGTGTGGCGATGGAACCCATACCGATATGAAAAGTCTGGCTGGCGTTTCCGAAATCAGCCACAATGGGATGAAGGTTGGTGGCGGCTTCAGGCTGCTTTCGAGAAGGTGTGTGGGCGAAAAAATCGTAGACCAACGGGTCGGCATTCACCGGGCGGGCGGTAAGGAAACCGCCGCCACCGAGCGAAGCAAGTACTGGTTCCGCCACACAGGCGGTAAACATGGCCGCAATGGCGGCATCAAATGCGTTGCCTCCCTCCTGCAGGATCTGTAGGGCTGCGTTAGCAGTTTCCTGATGTCCTGCGGCAACTACGCCTCCCGTTGTCTTTTTTTTTCGCACGTTACTTTTAGTTCCAGGAATGAAAAGACTGTTTTTACTGGTCAGTATTCAGAACTGTGACCCGTTACGATACCTTATGCAAAGCGGATCATGCTTTGATAGGTATAGGGTTCCCCTTCTTATTCAGCTTTTCTGTATCTTGCCGCTATCAAGCATAGTAAATGTAAACGGAACAGGAACTTAACTCCTAGAGGCGAACGCATGGCGGTGGCGAAAACACAAAAAGATGATGCCCTGCTGAAAAATCTGGTCCCCCTGAATACCTTGTCGGACGAGCAACTCGGCCAGCTGCTGAGCCGGATTGTGGTTGAGAAGGCGGTGAAAGGTGAATATCTCTTTCACGAGGGTGATACGGATCATCAGAATGTCTACCTGCTATCCGGCAGCGTTGGACTGCTGTCCGGCAAACGGGAGGTTGATTCTGTCGCCAGTGGTACCCAGACGGCGCGTTTTGCCCTGGCTCACCAGCTCCCCCGTAAGCATTCCGCCAGGGCGAAAGGTGTGACCACCTTCGTTCGCATCGACAGCCGAATGCTAAGCGACATGTTGGCGCGGAGTCAGAAGGCAAGTTACGAAGTCAATGATATCAAGGAGCAGAGTAGTGGGGACTGGATGACCCTGCTGCTGCAATCCTCCATTTTTCAACAGATACCTCCCGCCAATCTTCAGCGCGTCATGATGCGCATGGAAGAGATTTCAGTCACCACCGGCGATGTCATTATTCGGCAGGGGGAAGAGGGGGATTACTACTATCTGATCAGCAGTGGTCGTTGCAGTGTGGCGCGCCAGCCCGAGCAGGACAGGCCACCTGTGGAATTGGCGCAACTTCGTGCCGGTGACAGTTTTGGTGAAGAGGCGCTCATCTCCGACTCCCCGCGTAGCAGCACTGTTACCATGGTTACCGATGGTGTGCTGGTGCGACTCAGCAAGGCGGACTTCGTTGATCTGGTAAAAAGCCCCCTCTCCAGAACACTCAAATATAAAAAGGCTAAAGCCAGAGTCAAGGACGGCGCGCTCTGGTTGGATGTACGTCCACCGGAGGAGTATGAGGCGGGGCATCTGCCCGAAAGTCTGAACATGCCCTTCTTCTCGCTACGTTTCCAGGCCTCTAGTCTGGCTAATGACAGAGAGTATGTCGTCCATGGCTCCGAAGTGGGACAAGCTGCCACTGCGGCTTATCTATTGGTGGAGAGAGGTTTTGAGGTCTACGTGCTGGATCAGGCATGGGATGTAGTGGCTCCGCTTGCCGGTATTCACGTTGCTGGGGAAAAAGTCGACAACGTCATCGACTTCAAGCGGGAAGCTGTCGAGGCGAATGGGTCTGAAAATGGCCAGCCTGATGAAGACTCCCACATGGCGGAGTTTTACGCTGAGCAGCAGCGTGCCGACGAAATGCAGCAGCAGTTGGAGGATGCGACTCAGGAGTATAAGGATGTTCTTAGTCGTCGCCAGACTGAAATCAAGCTGCTGAAACAGGCGTTGGTGGTTGCGCGCCGCCGGTTGGATGAACAGGAACAGCAGGTTCAGGAGACCAGGACGGCACATGAACAGGAGATCGGTGGTCTACAGGAGGCGTCGGCCAGTGCAGAGTATGACCAGGCTGCGGCAGCAGAAGAGATAGCCTCCCTGCAGGGAAAACTGACCCGCTTGGATGAACGGAATGCCCTGGATCAAGGGCGATTGAAAGAGGAGCTGACCGGGCTGCAGATAGAGCTCTCAGAAACGAAAGAGGTCCTGCAGGAGACCAAGGCTGCAGCTCAGGCCCAGGCTGAAGAGAGTGTCGACAAACAGACAACGCTGGAGCGGCAACTTCAATCCATGCAGCAGGGACTTGATCGTCTACGGGAGCAGTCGGCAGACGAACAGGCCAGACTGACCCGCGAACGGGATGAACTCTCCGGACATCTGGAAACTTTGCAGCAGGAGTTGGATGAACTACGTGCGGGCGATCTGGCGCGGCAGAAGCAGGCTGAGGAGCAGCTTGCCGAAGTGACGCAGCAGGTGTCTGCCGCTGAGACGGCGAAGCAGCAGCTGGAAAAAGAAAAACAGGCCCTGGATAGTGAACGGGGTGATTTGGCATCCCGGCTGTCTGAGAGTCAGCGTGAGCAGGAGGCCCTGAAAAACGCGGGTGTTGAGCAGGATGAGGCCAGGCAGACAGCCCTGCAATCACTCACCGGGGAGCTGCAGCTGGTCAAGGATGAGTCGGCACGTTCCGCCGAACGTCATGCGCTCTCGCTGGTGGCGCTGGAAGAGGCCAGGGAGAGTCTGAAAATGGATCTTGCCGACAGGGATGCCCTGTTGGAAGAGCAGACACTGACCGCAACCCAGCAGACAGTAAAACTTGAACAACTGGAGCGCTCCCTGCAGGAGGCGGGGACGAGGCAGCAGGACTTGGCTGGGGAGCAGTCGGAACTGGAAGCGCGTCTCACTGCGGAGCAGGAACAGGTTGCCGAGCTGAAATGCGCCAGGGAGGATCTCGAAGAGAGTCGAACTGAACTGCAGAAGACCTTGACGGATCTGCAGCAGAGTGCAGCGGAATCTGAAGCCGGTCAACAGGCCGAGCTGGCCTCCTTGCGCGCCGGGCTGGGTCAGGCGCAGGCCGAAGCGGGTGACAATCAGCGTCTGTACGAAGAAGTTACTGAGTCATTGTCGACTGCTGAAGAAACCACGCGTTCGCTTGAGGGGCGGAAAGCAGAGCTCGAGGTCAGTGCCGCACAGCATAAACAACTTGCAGATGAACTGCGTGAATCTTTTGAAGCGGCGCAAGGCCGGGTCGAAACGCTGGAAAACGAACTGCGCGCAGTGTGTTTGGCCGGTGATGATGCCGATGCGCAAAGCCAGGGTATTTTGGCAGCCCTGAAAGAAGAGCTGGAACAGACGCAGGCTGAGTCTGCTGGCAGGCATCAGGAAAATTTAAATGGTGAAGCGGCACGACAGCAGCTTTTTGAAAAACAGACGGAACTGAAAAACGCACTGGCAGTTTCTGAGGAACAGGCTGAAACCCTGCGCCATTCGTTCAGTGAAATGGAGATGAGAGCCACCTCTCTGGAGGAAGCGCTTTCCGCCGCCGAGCTGGCAGGAGAAGAGGCGGCAGCATCTTTTCAGGAACAGCAGGAAAATCTGTTACAGACCCTGGAGCAGGTTCGCGCCAATGTCGTTGATAAACAACATGCGCTGGAGCAGGCAGGCGAGACAAGCCAGCGTCTGATAGAGAAGAAGGCGCAGTTTAAGGCATCCCTGAAGGAAGAGCGCGGTGTGACAACAGCGCTGCGCGAATCTCTGGAGCAGGCAGAGGCCCGTGCCACCGGCCTTGAGCAGCAGCTGTCTGCCGCTCAATCGGCAGAGGATGAAACGGCGGTACGGCAGCAGGGAGAACAAACGGCTCTGCAGCAGGCGCTGGACGACGCCCGCCATGAGATTAGTAGCAAACAGCAACAGTTGGAGTCCAAAGCCGAGTCGGATCAGGCCATGAGCGACAGGTTGCTGGAACTCGAACGTGCACTGGAAACAGAGCAGGGAACAACCGGGGAAATCCGCCAGTCACTGGAAAACAGCGAGGCGCGGGCTGCAACGCTTGAAGGGGATCTCGCCACGGCGAAACTGTCCGTGGATGAGACTGCGAGCCGCTACCTTGAAGAGCGGGATAGCCTACAGAAGCACCTGGATGAGGTTCAGGGCGATCTGAATGACAAGCAGGACTTGCTGGAGGCAGAGCAGCAGACTACAGCGGACCTCCAGGCAAGTCTGCAACAGTTGGAAAGCAGAGCGGCCACCTTGGAACAGGATCTTGTCACTGCGAGGGAGAGCGGTGATGAAGTGGCGGCACAGTATCGTGAAGAGCGTGATGCGCTACAGCACACCCTTGACGAAGTGCGGGGTGAGATAGAGAACAAGCAGAAGCTGCTGGAGACGAAAGAGCAGGTCGCCGGTGAATTGGCCGGCCGGCAGAGTGAACTTGAAGCAGCGCTTGAAGCTGAGCGGCAGTCGGTGGCTGGACTTCGGGAAGCGCAGGAGCGGATGGAGGCTAGGGCCGCTTCACTGGAGCAGGACCTTGCTGCGGCGAAGGCGTCCGGTGATGAAATTGTCGAACAACACAGTGAACAGCGGGATGCCTTGCAGCAATCCCTGGAGAACGCCCGCAACGAAATAGAGGATCACCAGCAACAGCTTGAATCGGCTACTGCCTCGGTCGATGTAGTGACTGAAGAGCGGACCGCTTTGCAGAAGATGCTCGAGGATGAGCAGGGTGCTGGCGCTGAAGTGCGGCAGGCATTGGAGCTTACGGAAACCCGCATCGCCACCCTGGAGCAGGATCTGGCATCAACCAGAGAGGCGGAAGATGAGACTGTTGCGCGGTATCGCGAGGAGCGGGATAAGCTGCAGCAGTCGGAGTCGGAGCTGCAGGCCCAGCTGGAGCGGGAGCAGGAATCCACAGCGACCCTGCAAAGGACGGTTGAGGAGACGCAACATCGGTCTGGAGAGATTGAAGGCGAATTGCAGGCCTTACGGGATGAGTCGGCTACTGAAGAGAGCGAGCGGCAGCGTACGCTGGAGCTGTTGCAGACCGAGAAAAAAGTGGTTGAGGAACGGCTTGCGGCGATTGAAACGGAAAGCCAACAACAGCTGGCTTCACAAAAGGAAGAGTTGGCCCAAGCTGAAGAAACACTGGCATATTCACTGCTGGCATGGAACGAAGAGAAAGAGCAACTCACTCAGACGCAAAATAGTGCCGAGCTGCTGAGCGCAACGTTGCAGCAGCAGCTTGATGAGGCCAAAGAGGATCTTGAACAGACGACAGCAGCCAGGGCAGCCGGTGAAGACAGGGATAGTGAGGCGTTGGCTCAGGCAGAGAAACAGATCACAGAGCTAAAGCGGACTGTCGATGGGTTGCGTGAAGTGCAGCTGGAGATGGAGGCTGAGTTTGAAGATGATGTGGAATCCGAGATCCAAAAGCTGCGCACTGCTCTCGGGAAAGAGGAGAAGCGGCGCAGAGATGCGGAACAGCAGGCACAGCAGGTCGATTTCCTGAAACGGGAACGGCAGGTTCAGGAGACGGCAGTAGAGATGCTCGAAGAGGATTTTGAGGGACTCACCAATGAAAAGATTGCCCTTGAAGAAGAGCGCGACACCCTATCCAAACAGCTATCGGATCTGCGGGATCAATTTGATGTTTTGATGGGTGAAAATGATCAGTTGCACTCAGAGCTGGTGGAAAACAAAAGCGCATCCGAAGACTCTGAGATGGCTGACACGCTGCTCGATCAAATGGAGCAGATGCGTCAGCAGAAGGAGTCGGTGGAAGATGCACGGGATCAAGCTGAAGGACAGGCGAAGCGTCTGAAAAAAGAGGTAAATGAACTGCGCTCGGTGATGGAAGAGTATGTGGAACAGATCCAGACAGTGCAGTCCCTTGGTGCGGACGATGAGGTTGATGCGCTGCGTACGGAGCTCAACATGGTGCGTAGCCGGGCGTCTGAGGATCTGGAGCAGATGCGTCAGGCATTGGATGTGGCAGAGGCACAGGGTAAGCAGTCAGGGCGTGATATGAATGAGGTTGCGGCCCTGCAGGCGACACGGCAGGAGCTCGATTCGATCAAGAAGGCGTTACGTGAGAAAGAGCAGACCCTGCGTATGTCGCAGAGACAGTGCCGCTCATTGGAGGATGCCATTGAAGATCGTGACGGCGAGGTGGATCGTCTGGGACGCAAGCTTGAGGTGTTGCTGAGGCAGGCCGGCGGTAATTCCCGGATAGCCGATGAGTCGGAGCCGCTGAATGGCGATAATCTGCATACATCCGAATTGGAGTTCGATGACAGCGTCGGGGGGACAGGCTCCGCCTCTCTCGATGGCCAAGAGAGCTCCGGTAAGCGTCGCTATTCTCTGGGTGGTTTGTTCAAGAAAAAGAAAGATAGCTGAGAGTTCAGTCAAACCCTCTTCTCAGTTAGACTCTGCCTGTTTACTGTAGATCAGCCCCGGACGGTCTCTTCTCCATGCATATATTGTCGGTTGGTATTGCGACCCTGGATATCATCAACGCGGTCGCCGCCTACCCCTCGGAAGATGAGGAGTTGCGAGCCCTTGAGCACAGGGTTGCCCGCGGAGGCAATGCCACCAATACCCTGGTGGTCTTGAGCCAATTTGGCCATGCCTGCAGTTGGGCGGGCACTATCGCCGATGAGCCCGACAGCCGTTATATCCTGGATGACCTCACGCGCTATGGTATCGACCTCTCCCATCTTGTTCATCACAGCAGCAGTAAGGTTCCAACGTCCTATGTGGTGTTGAGCAGGGAAAACGCCTCCCGTTCCATCGTCCACTATCGCGACCTTCCTG
Source organism: Chromatiales bacterium (assembly GCA_036784775.1). Taxonomy (GTDB): domain Bacteria; phylum Pseudomonadota; class Gammaproteobacteria; order Chromatiales; family Chromatiaceae; genus QGON01. The sequence goes on from JAMJIN010000171.1 coordinate 6,980, forward strand.
AATACAGTGCGGCAGATTTCAATGCCGTCAACCCTGTCGAGTTCGATTGGATTCACTTCGAAGGCAGAAATCCAAGCGAGACCCTGCAAATGCTGCAGCGAGTGAAGGAAGGCTTTCCACAGGTTGGCTGTTCTCTGGAAGTGGAGAAGCCGCGTGCCGGCATCGATGCGTTGTTGGCGTTGCCGGATGTGCTGTTCTTTTCAAAGGTGTTTGCCGAGAGTCGTGGGCATGCTGATGCCGCTTCCCTCCTTATGGCCATGCGGGAGTGTAATCCGCAGGCGCTGCTGTTTTGCGCCTGGGGCGATGAGGGTGCCTGGATGCTTAAGGCGGATGGTGGCATGCAGCATCAGCCGGCAGTACAGCCTGCAGAACTGGTGGATACGCTGGGGGCCGGTGATGTGTTCAATGCAGGTGTGATCGATGGTCTGTTAAGAGAAAACAGTTACGAGAAGGTGTTGATGCAGGCGGTTAGGCTTGCAGGAATAAAGTGTGGACAAGTGGGTTTTGACATAAAAACAGGGGCATTATGATCCGGTCTTTTAACGCCGTGTACAGCTAAAAGGGGGCCGTCAGAGAGAGGTATGAATTCCAGTGAAACTTCTGTTGTTTGAGAAACTGTGGCAAACTGACCTCCCTCTGAAATTGAACCTGATTCCTGTGCCATGGCGTATGGCTTCAGGTTCAGTATGCGCTCCTTGCAGGCTCCACGGCTGAGTCTCAGGGTAATCAGGAAATACTAAGATGTTTAAAATTGTTTTATCAAACCAGGCACTCCTTCAACTTGCGTTCTCAAACAGAATAGGCAGAGCGCTCGTTCGGGGGAATCTTCTGAAACTCTCAAGCTATAGCGACAGAAGTGTAGCGGACCATATTTACACATCAATTAAACTGAATAATAGAACCTCTAAAGAGAGTAGAGCAAACAGGTTTCAGGATATCGATCAACATACTGCAGACCTGCTCAAGGAGTTTGATAAACCGGTTTTTCACGATGTTGGAGTGTCGAGCGGCATTACTTCATTTGAACTTTATAGCCTGCTTCAGGAGCAGGGTGTCAGTTCAAGTTTTAATATTTCTGATAAATTCGCAAAATTTTTCTACGAGAAAACGCCTCTTTATACAAAAATATACGACTCTGAAAAAAATTCCTCAATGGATATGTTGGCCCCATTTTCGCCGACCAGGAATCCAGTGGTAAATTTTTTATCACTCGATGGGTATTCCAGCTTTTGAATAAAAGGCCCGTATCGAAAGAGTTGGGCACCGTGCTTTTATACGATCCAAAGGTTCTTTCCTGCATAGCCAATAAAGAGATTTTCCATCAAAACTA
>JAMJIN010000172.1:0-8271 GCA_036784775.1 Chromatiales bacterium
GCAAAACGAGTTATTGCATTACCTGGATGAGATCGAGAAGGCAGCGTAGTCATTGCTGGCCTGTTTTTATGCAACGCTGGGGTTAAGTCTGTCAGGTGTTTGACAGGTGCTGCCCATGCATCCCTGCTGTTTTGTCCCAAGATTGAAATGGGTACACCGACAGTTCTGCTACATGATGGAGACAAGGCGCCGGTACCGGAGCTGAAGAGTCTGCAGGTGGCCGAGCAATTTCTCAGCGACACCGTCAGTGCAATCGAACAGACCGGCCAGCCAGGGAGTGAAATCCTGGTGCAATGCCACACCAGCACCGACGAAGGCTGTCGGCTACTGCGTCTCTACCCCCAATCCGTTGCAGAAACACTGAATGAGGAGCACTTCACTGGAGCCTCTGGTGCAACACCCCGTGACCAACAGCGCAGGTTGTCCGATATCGGCGACGAAACGGTATGGCTCGGGTTGTGTTATGCGGATGACGTTCCCACTAAACTGCTGGATGAATTAGAAAGACCGTTATCTCCTTTCATGGCAGAAAAAACGCACCCAAAAGCGAATGGGCTGGCCTGGAATCTGGCGTTTGGCCTCCACATGGCCATACAGGCACATAAGCTATCCAGCCTGTTGAAAGATCCTGTCAGCCATCTGCCCGGCCGTATGGAATTTCAGGCACACCTGAGACAGATGCTGGCTGCTGCCAAACAGAAGCGGCAACCGCTTGGCCTGGCATTGATCAATCCTGATGATTTTGGACTCATCAACCATCGACTGGGCCGGGAGAGCGGGGACCTGGCGCTACAGGAATTAGCTGACCAGCTCCAGGTAATCCTGCGTCAATCCGATGTCCTGTTCCGCTATGGCGGCGCCGTCTTTGGTTTGGTCATGCAGGCGGACAATATAGAAGAAGCCAACATGGCGGCAGAGCGCATACGCCTCACATTGAGTCAGCAGCATCTGCTCAAGGGCGCGGTGAAGCTTACATTTAGCATCGGGGTCACTGTCTATGAAGAGAAAGAGTTGGATGACCTGCAGAATGACGCCAACGAACTGATGCGCAGGGCCGACCGTGCGCTGAATGCGGCCAAGTTGTCAGGGGGCGGACAAACCATGATATGGGGGGCGGGTGAACTGGCCTCAATTGTGGGGAACCTCGACCGTCTCAGCGGCATCTTCACTGCAGATACCGAAAAGGATTATCGCAACATGCTGTTGCTGTGGGATACAGTGACGGTTATCACCTCACACGCAAAGACCCAGACCATTGCCACGGAATTTGTTAAGCGGCTTAACTCAGCTTTCAAGCCTAAAAAGATTGCTCTGTATGAAGCGACGGAAGCGGGTGAGTTGTCATTGCTGGCCACAAATCATATCCATTCGAAGACGCGGAACAGTCAGCCTGAGCCGGTTACTCTGAACCTGCCTGCCAGGCAGCGTGGACTCCTGGACAGGGTCAAGGAATCACGCCGCATTGAACGCCTGCAACTGAGCGTCGGTGATCAGGGAAAGCCATCCAACAAATCATCCATCGCCTATGCTGTGCCTCTCCTTGCCAGAGACAATTATTTGGGTTGTCTCTATATCGACGGGCCGGAAGAGTCCTTCATACTCGACTCTTCGGATCTTGTTTTCTTTGCTGCACTGGCAAACCAGGTTGCGGTGGCGTTGGATCGTGCCAAACTGGCTGATCGCTGGAAAAAGGAAAAGGAGAAAGAGAGCCTAAAATTGCGGGAAGAGGTGAGTGGATTACGAAAAGCCCTGCAGGAGTCCAGGCTGGTCTATTGCTCCTCACAGATGCAGTCGGTGCTCGACCTGCTTCTCAGGGTTGCCCCAACGGATACCACAGTGCTGATTACAGGGGAGAGCGGTACCGGAAAAGAGGTGCTCGCTCGTACCCTGCATGAGCAGAGCCGGCGCAATAAACAGCCATTCGTCACCGTGGACTGCAGCGCCATTGCCCAGAGTCTGATCGATGCTGAACTCTTTGGGCACGCCAAAGGGGCCTTCACAGGTGCTCAGAATGCCTCGAATGGCCGTATTGCCCAAGCAGAGGGAGGGACCCTGTTCCTGGATGAGATCGGCGAGCTTCCGCTGGAGGTTCAGGCTAAACTGCTGCGCTTCGTGCAAGAGAGGGAGTTTACTCCGGTGGGCTCGGCGAACTCTCGGACTATTGATGTACGGATCATCGCAGCAACCAACAGGGACTTGCTTGCAGAATCTGCTGCAGGAACCTTCCGCAGTGACCTCTACTACCGCTTGCAGGTGGTCACACTGACATCACCACCACTGCGCGAACGTCCTAATGATATCCTCCCTTTGGCCTACTTTTTTATGGAAAAATTTGCACTGCAGAATGACAAAGGCGTGCGGCGACTGACCCCGGAGGCCGAAGCGGCGCTGCTTCGAAACCCGTGGGCGGGAAATGTACGGGAATTGCAGAATCGTATCCTGCAGGCTGTGGTGATGTCCGACGCGGAAGAGATCGATTGGCTGGATCTGGGGCTGGGCGATACAGATGTTTCAGAGCCAAATGACACCATTCAGCCGACTGGGATGACTCCGGAACCGCTGTTGCAGAAGGAACAGGAGCCATTTCTGCCCAACGCAACCGACAAACCGGATCAGCACGCCCCCATCGCACTGGAAGAGACAGATAACCCGTGGGAAGTGTTGCGCAGGGGGTTTGGGCTGCAGGTGGAGTTGGCGTTAAGCAATAATACCGCTGTTCCCCTGGGTCGGTGGTTGGCCTCCGATCTGGTGATGACGGCAGATACCGCAGTCAACGGAATTGCCAGGCAGGCTTCGACGTTACTCGGTATGGCCGAAACCACCTTCCGACGTCAAATCGACAAGGCCAGACAAGAGTCCGCGACGGGTCAATCGGTGCGTACGCCCGATTGGCTGGCGCTGCAACCGATCATTACCCACCTCATTGCCTTGGCACAGGAGACCCCCGGCCAGAAGCTGATGGATATGGCGGGCGAGTTGCTCATGGAAGAGGTCGTTGTGCAGGTGGCTGATAACGATACCCTCGGCTCGTCCCTGCTTGGAGTCACCAAACCTACCTACCAGCGCCGCAAGTCCGCCCTGAATTCCTGAATTCATCCACACCGTTTTTTCGGTGTATCCTCCACAATTTCGGCGCATCCACCGAAAAAGTGAAAATCCACCGTTTTTTACCCTGCACGATATATCACTCGCAACCGTAAATTTTCTGCCATCCATTTTTTGTGATCGCGTAAGTTTTTGAAAAATAATAGATATACCGTGCGTCAAAATATTAATCGGTTGCTTTTTAGCAATGTGGCACAGCCTGTGCGTTATTGATTGACAACATCGGGTGATTCACTTGAAGAGCCCGATAACAGATCAACTAATGAGTTAGACAGGAGATAAAACGATGTTGTCACGCACAACAAAACATTCAGTAGTAAAAGGGCTGTATGCGGCGCTGCTGCTGGCAATGAGCGGTACAACCGCCGTTGCCGGCGGGATGGGGCCCCAGGCTGCCGAACATGCACAAGCAGGCGGGACCGAGATGGTCGACGTGATTGTGCAATATAGAGAGATGCCCAGCCAGGCGCAGGCCAAGTACGCCACCGGCCTGGGCGGTGAGGCGTACCGCACTTACGGTCGTCTGCCGATGCGCGCCATGCGGGTTCCGGCACGGGCGCTGACGGCTCTGTCCAAGGCCAGGGGTGTCGATTTTGTCAGCGTTGACGGCGTGGTCGAGAGCTACACCGAAGCGGCGCGTCTGACCGCCAATGAGCCGGGTGCCGAGAGCGCCAACAGGCTTCAAACAGGTTTTGGGGCGACCGTTGCCGTGATTGATTCGGGCGTCAGCAGCCACAACGATGTCTACGACAACCAGTTTGAGCAGTACACCTTTCTAAATGGCGCATTTCAGGTGGCTGGCGATACCCAACCACTGATTGACGACTTCGGTCATGGCACCCATGTAGCCGGGATTATCACTGGTGACGGTGGCGAGTCGGCTGGTTCGGTAAACCGGGGCGTTGCGGATAAAGCGGATGTCATCTCGCTGCAGGTACTGGATGCTACCGGCAAGGGCGTGGTCTCCGACCTGATCGCCTCACTGGACTGGATCCTGCAATACGGCGCTGCCGAAGGCATCCAGGTGGTCAACATGTCACTGGGCAAGGGTATTGAAACCGCAGCCGCGGACGATCCCCTGGTGCAGGCGGCTGAGGCCGTGTGGGACTCCGGCATCGTCGTAGTGGCTTCCGCCGGCAACTACGGCCGTGATGGTCACTTCACCATCACCAGCCCAGGCAACTCACGCAAAGTGATCACCGTCGGCTCCCTGACCGACACCGGCACCGGTACCGATTTCACCGACGACTACGTCTCCACCTACTCCTCCCGTGGACCGACCATGATCGATCATGTACTCAAGCCTGATCTGGTGGCGCCCATTCCGGACATCGCTTCACTGCGCACCGACCTAGTTGACCGTGTGGTCCCTTGTAGTGACAACAACTGTGCCGGCGACTACCTGGAGCTCTCCGGCACCAGCATGGCGGCGGCACTGGTCTCAGGCACCGCAGCGCGCATGCTGGACAAAGATCCCAGCCTGACACCGGACACCATCAAGGCCCGCCTGATGCGCTCAGCGCGTAAGCTCGAGGGTGTCGACCCAACCGTAGCAGGCGCCGGCGTACTGGATATCGACGCGGCAATGGATGACACCGGCACCATGACTATTCCAGCGCTGTCACCCCTGATGGCGCTCGGTACTGCTGATGACGGCAGCCAGGTGGTGCTGGTCGAGAATACCGGCGCACTTTGGAACGATGCCCAGTGGGCAGCGGGTTACCTCTGGTCCGACGGCTACCTCTGGTCCGACCGGGTCACCGATGCTGATCCGCTGTTCTCTACCCAGAACCAGAGCCTGATGCTGAACGACGACTAGTTGGCAAAGCCCGACGGCGGGGCAGGTGAGAACTGCCCCGCCCTCAACCTAAAACTAAAACTAAAACAATCATTACACCACTGATGAAAAGGGATATTCCCATGTACGGTCGCAATCAAACTACGCAGTCTGCCGCCCGGAATCTGCAAATGGACAATGTCATCGAACTTCCCCTGCGGACCAACAGCGCGATTGAGCGTGGAACTCCCCGCTCCATGGCAGCCACAGTGACCCCTATCTCCCTGGCTCAGCTCTGGAACCAGGCCGGTTCACAGGATGGGTTGGATGGTGTTCCCTTCGAAGTGCTCAACACCCTGCAACGTCTCAAGGACGCCGAGCGTCCGGGTGCGCTCTGTGTGTTGCGACTTAACGAATACCGCCTCCTGGAGGAGACCTTCGGGCGGCGTATCGGCCAGGAACTGCTGCAGCTGGTCAAGAGCCGCCTGCAGTCGAGTCTGCGCGGTAACGACCTGCTCGAACAGGTTGCAGAGGACGAGTTTGTGCTCATCCTCGACAATCAGGCGGAAAATGACCAGCTGGCGAATATAGCCCAGCGTCTGCTGCAGGATTGCTCCGGTATGTATGCCATTGACGGTCTGCGCATGCACGTCAATGCCAGTATCGGCATCGCCCGGTTTCCCGTGGATGCCAGCGAGCCGGCCCTGCTGATGCGTTTTGCGCGCATCGCCCTGCACGAGACCGATCCGTCCAGTCCCAGGCCCTACCATTTTTTCTCGCAAAAACTCTACAAACAACTCCAGGGCCGGGTCTGGATGGCCGCTGAGCTCGAAGAGGCGCTGGCCAATGATCGCTTTGAATTGCACTACCAGCCGCTGTTCGATATCAAAACCCAACGCACCCTGGGTGCCGAGGCGCTGTTGCGCCTGCGCACCGAAGAGGGTGAGCTGATCGCCCCGGACCGCTTCATTTCCCTGGCCGAGGAGATGGGGTTGATCGTACCCATCGGCCGCTGGGTGGTTCAGGAGGCCTGTCAACAGCTCAAGAGTTGGCGTCAACAGGGCTATGATCATCTGCGTATGGCAGTGAATGTCTCTCCGGTTCAACTCGCTGACGAAAGCTTCGTGGAAAATGTGATCGAGGCGGTAGAGGATGCCGGAATCGACTACAGCGATCTGGAGCTGGAGATTACCGAGGGTCAAGTGGTGGAATACCTGCCGCTGATCGAAAAAGCCTTCAACGAACTCGGCGCCAAGGGCGTGCGCATCGCCATCGATGATTTCGGTACCGGCTATTCGGCGCTGGCCTACCTGACCCGCCTGCACTGGAGCACCGTGAAGATCGACCGGTCGTTTCTCGCCGATATCCCTCATGAATCCAATGCCGGCCGTGTGGTGTCGGCGATTATCGCCATGGCTGTGGAACTGGGACTGGAGGTTACCGCCGAAGGTGTGGAGACCGAAGCCCAATACCGTTTTCTTTCAGAGGTCGGTTGTCACTTCGGCCAGGGTTATGGCTACGCTCGCCCCCAGCCCGCCAAGGACTTTCTGCGACTGCTGCAGAGGCCGGAAACCATCGGTTGGCTGAAGACCTCCGACTAGGATAGCGCGAGATGCCGACTCATATCCCACCTCGTGAGATGAGTGTCCATTTGCCGGTAAAGAGGTGAGATATGTCCATGAGAATACCAATTCAGGGTTTTTCCCTAAATAGTTATCAAGAATTGGTGACCACGGCCGCTATGGTGCACGAGCCTGAACGGTTTTCGGGAGGCTTGGAATATTTGGGGGATATGGAAAGAGGAAATCAAAATAACCGCCTGTCACTGCGCCATGTTGGTTTGCGTTACCGGCTGATGTTCCTGGTTGGAATGCTGCTGGTGCTGCTGTCACTGTTAGGTGTTGCGGTTGCGGATGACAATGCGCTTGAGGTTGACGGTGGACTTAGTAGTGTCTCCCGTAATATCCGGTTTTCGACTTTATCGATCTCTGATGGGTTGTCCCAGGCAGCTGTCAATACGATTGTTCAGGATCGCGACGGGTTTATGTGGTTCGGCACCCAGGAGGGGCTGAACCGTTTCGATGGCTACGATTTCGTGGTCTACCAACACGACCTCGAAGATCCCAGCTCACTCTCTCATGACTGGGTATGGGCGCTCTATACCGATAAGTCCGGTCGGTTGTGGGTCGGAACAGATGGTGGCGGATTAAGTCTCTACGAGCCTGAATCGGACAATTTCACCCATTTCAGACACAATCCTGACGATCCGGACAGTCTTAGTAGCGACCGGGTGCGCGTAATTTATGAGGATCAAAAAGGTTTCCTCTGGATTGGCACCGACGGTGGTGGATTGAATCGCTTTAATCCTGATGAGGGCAACTTTGCTCACTATCGCCATGATTGGGAAATCCCGGAAAGTTTGCCCAATGACAAGGTGATGGCGATTCTAGAAGACCGTGAGGGTTTTCTCTGGATTGGCACCGATGGTGGCGGTCTGTCCCGCTTTGACCAGAACCGGAAGACATTCCTCCATTTCAACCATGATCCCTCCCAGCCGGACAGCATCAGTGGTGACCGGATTCGCACCCTGTACGAGGATGGATCGGGTCGGCTATGGGTCGGAACTTACACCGCCGGAGTTAACCTTTTCAACCAGGCTGACGGCAGTTTTAAACACTTCCAACACGATTCGAAGGATCCTTATAGTCTGAGTCACGATGAAGTGCGCGATATTTTCCAGGACACTGATGGCACGATATGGTTCGCGACAGATGCAGGTCTTGATGAGTGGCGTCCAGACATTCAGGGTTTTTTCCACTATTCACATGATCCTGCAGACGCGTCCAGTATCGCCAGTGATCGTGTGATAAAGCTATATCAAGGGCGCGGGAAGGTGCTCTGGGTTGGAACATACGGTGGCATCAGTCGATGGAACTACATTAGTGATGCGTTCACCTACTATCAAAGTCACCCTGATGGAAAATCAGGGCTCAGTTCTAATATAGTTTCAAGCATTAGTGAGTCGCCGGATGGTTTGATCTGGATTGCCACTTATGGAGGTGGACTCAACCGGTTGGACCCTGTTTCTGGTGACGTGGTCAGTTTTCAACATGATCCAAATGATCAAAACACATTGAGCGAAGACCGGGTGATGTCGGTCTTTGCCGATCAGGCAGGCAGCGTTTGGGCCGGAACGCGAAGTAAGGGATTGAATCGTCTGAATACACAGACAGGTGATTTTACGCACTACAGACATGATCCTGAAGACGTATATTCCCTTAGCTCAGATGGCGTGACTTCTATCTACCTGATTACCCCTGAGGCTCAGCTATTGAGTCAGTGGGTGGCGCATACTGAACCTGAAGCCAAATGAGGAGACCGCCATGGCC
>JAMJIN010000173.1:0-8238 GCA_036784775.1 Chromatiales bacterium
GGATGTGACGTTCTGACGGAGGATGTATCGACGCAGCGAGGCGGCCTTCGCCATCTATGCGCGGTTTTACTCAGCCGCTAACAGCACCCAGGGAAAGACCCGTTCCAGACTGAAGCCGGGTTCACTCCAGTTTCTGTGGATCACACCCAGCCAACGGCCAAAACCCCAATCCGCATCAAGATCCGGTGCAGACTCTCCGCGTCTGCGCCGCCGCAATGCCGCTACCAATGTTCTGAATTCCATGCGTTGACGGATCAGTTGCCGCAACCACTCGTTCTTCAGTGCCGCCAGCAGCCGTTTCGTCTCCACGGCAATTTCAGCATCAGACGTTTCATGGGAATGAGAGGACCACCACAGCAGCCCTTCAATAGCCTGCAATTGCGTTGCATCTTCCGGCGTCAGAAAACTCAACCGCGCTTCAAGCTGGATGCGTGAGATCGGTGTCTGAGACACAGCAAAGAGTTCCCCCGCATAGGGCAGACTGGTGATCAGGGTAATGTAGGAGTCTCTGGACATATTCAATTGTGCATATTTGTAGGTTGGGTTAGATGCGCATTGCCCCAAATTTTCGCTTTTCCACCAAGCTTCGCGCGCATCGTAACCCAACAGCGGTTTGTCGGGTTACGTTGAATTGTGCCAAATAGTCAACGGACGATGCCTTCCACCAGCGCCCGGAAACGGGGTTGCAGATGGGCCAGAAGGAGTTCTGTCACCGCTGCCTCTGTGACATCCAGCTTGATGGCGTCACCTCGAATAGAGAGACGGATACCCGGCATGCCATCATCCGCCTCGATAAAGGTCACCCCTTCCTGAAGCATCTCTTTGGTGATCAGTCCGCTCAATTCGGTCAACGGGTTGGCCCGCAGAGCTTCGGGATCCTTGCGCAGTTCTTCAAGACCCACAGCATCCCGTGGCAGCAGTATCTGCATCGGTTCCGACTCGTCAAGCTGCTCTTTCGCCCTTCCGGCCACCTCCAGAATCAGCCGTTGCAACATCTGTTCACGACTCATCTCCCGGCCGACCGCCCGCTGTACCTCATCGGCGAAACGGGCGCTGAGGGTCGACTTCAACGACAGGATGGCATCACGTACCGCCACCGACAGCGACTCCTGCAGTGCCTTTTGGGTCTGCTCGGCCTGCTCCCGTGCCGCCTTTTTCAATGCTTCAGTCTCCAACTCAGCCTGTTCCACGATCCAGGCCGCCTGATGTTCCGCGTCGGCGACAATCTTCTCTGCCCTCTCCTGCCCTGCCGCAACACCTTCGTCGTGCAGCCGCTCTATCAGCGCCTCAACACCGGAAGAGACCTGTAGTGCACTGTTATCTTTTGCCATTGCTATTTCACCCCCGGCAGATCGGCGCTGAGCACCAAAGCGAAAACAAAGGCAAAAACAGCAAAACCCTCCACGATCGCCGCCGGCGCCAGGGAGAGACCGAACATCTCAGGCTTGGCCTTTGCCGCGTTGATGGCCGCAGCACAACTTCGGCCCTGATAGATCGCACTGAACATCAGGGCCAGACCACAAAGCAGCCCGATACCAAACATGCCCGCCGCCGCCTCGGGGGTCACGGCACGATTGAGCGTAAACATCACCACAATGCCGTAGATCACCTGGGACGAGGGCATTGCCGAGATACCGACATAGCGGCCATGACCACTCTCCGTCTCTATCATCGCGCCAATAGCCGCCTGTCCCGCCAGGGCACAACCGATCACGCTACCGATAGCACCCAACGCCATAGGGCCATAGATTCCGACCCAACCCAGCGCCATTACAAACTCATTCATGGTTCAATCTCCTTTTTGGCTAAGGCACGAAAGGGGTAACCCTCATCAGACATCCCCCAGTTGAAAAATTCGATGAAGTTGAGACGCAGCCCATGTACGAAACCGCTGATGATGCCCAGCCCCAGATTGATGCTGTGACCAAGAAACAGGATCAGAATCGCCAGCAGCAGGCCCGGACCGGGCAGCGCCGTTTTGACCTGTATCGCCAGGTCGTTGAAGGTGAGTGCCAGGGAGGCACTGGCCAGCCCCAGGGCAAAGAGGCGCAGGTAGCTGAGCACATCACCGAACATCTTGGTGACCTGAGCCAAGCCACCCAAACCATCCAGCAGGCGCAACAGAGCCGACTTCCAGTCACTCACCCTTCGGTTGCTGGCGAACAGCATCACCAGCAGCAGACCCAGACTCAACATAAGATAGCCCGTAGTAATCAAGCCCTGCATACCCTCTGTACTACCAAGATAGGCAGCGAACCCACCCGTAATAGCCAGGCTCCAACCAATCGGTCGCGCATTGTGCGGAAAGGGGCGCAACCTCAACGCCACCACCAGATTAGCCATCAACAGGTGCAGACAACCGATGGCGATGGAGAGTCTCATCATGCTGTCGAAGTCCTTGAGCTCCAGCAGTTTCAAGCGCGCAACAAGTGTGCCGGGGGATGGCTCGATACCAAAGTAACTGCCCACCATCACACCGTAGAGAAAGGAGGCCGCCAACACCACTACCGACAAGATACGAAAGCGCCGTCCCTCTGCCGACTTCTCCAACCGGTTCCAGTAACGCGCCAGTATCAGCCCGAGAATCAGCGCATAACCAGCATCAGCCAGAATCATGGCGAAAAAGAGCGCGAAGGAGAAGAATACAATGCGGGAGGGATCCCATTCGTGGTAGTTGGGGGTTTGGTAGAAACTCACCAGATCCTGCCCCCCATCCACCGGCGATGGATTCTCCAACAGGGTGGGTGGCCGTTCTTCCAGCAGCGGCTTCTCCGCGGTCAGCGCCAGCCCCAGCTCTGCTGCAAAGCCCTGCAGCAGTGGCAATTCACGCTCAGCCACCCATCCCTGCACCAGACAGACGCCATCCTGCAGCCAGATGCCCTGATCCGCCTCCACCAAGGCGGAACGGTCCTCCGCGTGGGCAAGATTCTGGCTGAGCAGAAAGATCCAGCGGCTCAATGCAGTATGTTCGGCATGCAGATCTTCGAGTTGCACCTCGGTTTCATTCAATCGCGCATGCAACTGACTCAGAGAAACCGCCCCTGTATGGGTTCTGGGTACAGGCAGCAGAGCGGCATCCGGCTCCTCCCTGGCAATCACCACCACATAGGTAAAGCGATTGTCCCGATGGACCTCCTGCCAGGGCAGCTCCAGTTCGGCCAGCCTTCCCCGCTCGTGCAGCGGCAGTTGATAGAACCAATAGAGATAACCGCCGGAGTAGGCGGAGTCGGGCAGGGTAAAATCGCCCCAGGGGGTAAGCTCATGGATACGACGCTGCAGGAACGCCTTCTCATCCTCCGCTTCACGCAGACGCTGCTTGTTGCCCAGCGCCAACCGCACCACCTCATCGAAATCAAACGCCTCTTTATCCTTTACCTGCTGCCGCTTCTCCGCCACATCGCTGATCCAGCGCAACGCTTTATAGGCCTCTTCAGCCGGTGCGCTCGGCGTCCTGTCCGGGTCCGCCGCAAGTTTTGGCCGCAAGGGTATCAGGTGCAGGCACCCCATTCTCTGCAACCCGGAAAGCATCACTTTACGGTCTTGAGCAAGTCCGGCAAGGGTGACTTTACGTAGCGCAAGGATGGTCATCGCAAACCGCCTTCTGCCTGTTTTTTGCGCTTTGCCAACTTGGCCCGTACCACTCCGGCCCGCGCCTCATCCGCCAGATAGATACAGATCTTTCTGATCTGTTCGCGGGTACGGGGGATCAACACCTTGTCGAACAGGTTGACCCGCTGGGTGATGGTGCGCACCTCCGCTTCCAGCAGTTTCAGACGTTGTTCCGCAACCTGCATTCGCAGACGCATCTCCAGAGCCTGCTTGAGTTTCTCCACCAAAGGATCAACCCAGTGGGGTCTGGCCAACAAAGGGTAGTCCGCCAGCTGAAACTCTACACTTTCAAGAAGGGGGAGGCGCACCCCCATGACGTTTTCTTCACCCAAACTGACCCCGGCAATCGATACGAGTCCCTCAAGACTGATTGCCTGATAGGCAAGCATCGGCAGCTGTTCATTGATCCAGGGCGAGACCGCATTCAGTTGCAACTGTTCGGACGAACGCATTGCCCTGGCCTTCGCCTGCTCCGCCAGCAGTTGTTTACGCTTCATATCCAGTGACGGCAGAAAATCACGATAGCCTTTCAGCAGCTGATTCTGCCGGGTCAGAGAGGATTTATTGAGGGCGAGCCGAGCCATTTAGTGAGCCGCTCCTGGCTTCCCACTGTGCGGGAAATAGCGCTCGATCAGTCTCTGTTTCATCAACAGCTCCGTCGCCTCGAAGCACTCTGCCAGGGTCTGCCAGCAGAGGTCCAGCGCCTCTTCCAACGGCATGGAGACACCTATATCCATGAAGCGCGTCTTAAAGAGTTTGCCGAATTTAAGCAGTTTATGGTCGAAGGCGGAGAGCTCAAAGGCCATCGCCTGCTTCTGCTCGGCCTCCTTCGCCTCCGAATAGAAGCGGATCATGGTATCCATGATCTGGCCATGATCCTCCCGGGTCTCTTTGCCGATCACATGCTGTTTCAGGCGCGAGAGTGAGCCGAAGGGATCGAGCACACCATTGTGCAGGTAGAACTGCCCCTCAGTGATGTAGCCGGTGTTGTCGGGCACAGGGTGGGTCACATCATCACCGGGCATGGTGGTGACCGAGAGAATGGTGACGGAACCGCCCTGGGCATAGTCGCAGGCCTTCTCATAACGCCGCGCCAACTGGGAGTAGAGATCCCCCATGTAACCCCGGTTGGAGGGCACCTGGTCCATGGCGATGCCCACCTCTTTCAGCGCATCGGCAAAGGCAGTCATGTCGGTGAGCAGCACCAGCACCCGCTTGCCCTCCTCAACTGCAAAGCGTTCCGCGACAGCCAGCGCCATATCGGGGATCAGCAGCCTTTCGACGATAGGGTCGGATGCCTGATTGACGTACATTACGGTACGGGCGAAAACGCCGGCATCCTCGAAGGCGGTGCGAAAGAAATGGTAGTCGTCAAAAATCAGCCCCATGCCGCCAAAGACCACGATATCGGCATCGGCCTGGATACCGACCCGCGACAGGAAGCGGTTGAAGGGCTCGCCTGAGACGGAGAAGATAGGGATCTTCTGGCTCTCCACCAGGGAGTTAAAGACATCGATCATCGGCACATCGGTGCGGATCATCTTTGAAGCCAGCACCCGCCGCATCGGGTTGACCGAGGGTCCACCGATCGCCACCCGCGGATCATGGCTCAGAGAGGGCCCCCCATCGATGGGTTCGCCGGTGCCGCGAAAGATCCGCCCGAGGATATTGCCGGAGTAGGTCGTCTCCATCGGGTGACCGAGAAAGCGTACGGTGGAAGCCGTTGAGACCCCTTTGGTGCCGTTAAAAAGTTGTAGACTGACTTGATCGTCCTGCATGCTGATGATCTGGGCGAGAGAACGGTTCTCATCCCGATCCTCCACCAGTGCAATATCCCCAAAACAGATATCCTGGCCCGATCCCAGCTCCGGAACCTGTACCTTGATGATGTCACCAACGATCTCGGTAATTCGAGAGTAGTGGGCGAGGCTCAGACTCATGGCGTTCTCCATTGGCCGAACACTCTTTGTAACCGAAGAAATTGGCCCAGGCAAGCCCGTTGGCCTGATCAAGCGTAGCGGATCAGGCAAAACACTGCGAACAATTCATGCTGGATCCGCTACGTTTGATCCAGCTTACATTCAAAGGGATATATGGTTGTTTGGTTCTACCCGGATTACGTAAGAAATCGGCCGGTCGGCCAGATCTCTTTACTGAACAGCAGACGGGTCTTGAGGTTGGGGGAGCCGATAAACAGATCGTAGCCGCTCCTCTCCTCTGCCCCCCAACGACGTTTCTCCTCGTCGGCACCCATCAAAAAATCATAACCTTTGACCCCGGCATTAATACAATCTTCGATGACGAGGGTACGCAATACCTCTCCCATCCACGGCGCAGCGTCAGGATTCAAGGCCTCCTGAAGCAGGAGATAGTGGTTGTTATAGATAGAGCCGATCTGGATCGCCTCTATCTTTCCACCATCTGTGATCGCCATAAGCCTGAGCAAACCTTCATCGAAAACCCGCTGCACAAACAAACGGTAGAATTCCGCTTCATAGCGGTTTGCGCCCTGTACCCGCCAGGCTCCAGCGTCGATCATGCAACTCGAATAACGCCTCCAGAAGACCCGGCAGATCCGCCTTGTCGATACAGCGGGTGATCTCCAGACCTTCTCTGCAAAGAAGCGCAGACCGTTCGTCGCGTAATTCCTGCAGTCTATCGCCAAAGAAATGGGCTTCGAACTGCTCCATCGTCTCAGGCAGGTCAAAGTAGCCGAAGCGGGTGGCCCTGTAGCGATGGGGTAAACCACCTGCCTGACAGGCGCTACTGATGTTCTCAATGCTGCCGGTCCAGCCGGTCATGTGCGGCATCCAGATGGTGTCCCATCTCCCTTTTGCCTCTAGCAGTGCGCTGACAATCGCCTGCGCCGCCTCTTTTTCCACATGCCGGGACACAATCCAGTCAGGGTACTCCGCGCCGGTAGCATAGTCCGCCATGATCCGAAGCGTCTTGAAGGAGACCAGATTCAGCAGACGCAACTCTGCCATATAGAAAGGGGCCAAACCCACGAGGTCACCCTTGTCATCTCTCACCACAACGACAAAGGGCTCCACCGCCTCATGGACCGCCTCCCGCCAGGCCTGGATCCAGTCCCAGGTAAGAAAAACCGTATCCGCCCAGGAGTTTTTCAGCAACGCATCCCAGCCTTCCTTGAGCTGATCAAAATCTGACCAGCGGGTAATAATTTGGGATTCCATATTGGTTGAGGTTCCACTCCGGGCTTTTGTGGTGGATGAATAATCGTTGTTATCCCACCGATTGTAATGGCCAAAAGCTACGCTGTAACATTTTGACCGGCCATTATTCCAGTCTGATTTACACCAATACGGGGAGGGGGCGCCTGGATGGCTGTGGGTAGAGTCCTGTTGCTGAACAATCTGGAAAATCAAATCATCCCAGCAGTAGCGAGATGGTTCTGGCTGTCCACTGCTCCTGGCCAAGGGCAGGTTTGCCCAGGCTGTTCCACAACTCAGCCATCTGTTCCATCGAAACAGAATTTGCTCTCAACTCAATGATTTCCCGGCGCAAAGCACCGATATAGCGATCCTTACCCACCAAGCCAATCAGCCGGTCATAGTCCACTTCAACATCGTTCTCTTCAGCAAGTCTGTCCATGACATCCTCCACCATATGGTCCTGAATGAGCGCGATCGCCGATTCCGCCAGCGCCTCATCGGGATCGGCTTCTGCCCCAGGCATGACCATCTCAATCCCGCCGCTCCCTCTTTTTTGCCAGTTTTCCACTGCATCCTGCACATGCTCCGATGCAAGATGTGGAAAACGCTTCATCAAGCGCTCCAGATGGTCGACCGCCTCATCCGCGATCATCAAAAAACGGTGGTCCGAACTCATTCCTTCACTCTCCAATGTTATCGGCCAGGATTTCAGGGACACAAAAAGAGCAAGTCCCTCAAACTATAGCGGTGAATCCATGATTTTCTTTAATGGTTTCCAAGAGGGACGCTGAACCCGTAATTATCACATTGACAGAGTACCAGCAGTGGCGGGCACTTAAATCAGGCCTTATACTCCAGCCTCTTTCAGATCAAGATACCGCTGACATGTACACCGTCACCAAAGAGATCCATTTCTGCTACGGACACCGCCTGCTCAACCACAAAGGCAAGTGCCGTTATCTGCATGGCCACAACGCCACTGCGGTGATTCGTCTGGAGAGCAGCGAACTGGACGAGATGGGTATGGTCTGCGACTTCAGCGATATCGGGGGTTTCGTCAAGCAGTGGATCGACAGCGAGCTCGACCACAACATGCTGATGCATCAGGACGATCCGATCCTGCCCACGCTGCAGGCCGCCGGAGAACGGGTCTATGTTATGAAAAACAATCCCACTGCCGAAAATATCGCCCGTCTGATCTTTGATCAGGTTGCAAAGGGGGGATTTCCCGTGGTCGAAGTGGCAATCTACGAAACCGACAGCGCCCTGGCCAGCTATCGTCGCCCGGCAACTCAATAAACCCGGTAGTTGCATAAATTCCGGTGCTAACAACCATTCCACCGTATAAAAGACAGGGAGAAATAAAAAACATGCACTATCTCTGGAGTTCACTGCTGGTGAGATCCAGAAACCATGAAAAATCCTACATTTGAAACGATAAAAATGAGAAAGC
>JAMJIN010000531.1:0-1195 GCA_036784775.1 Chromatiales bacterium
GACAAGATCGTCAAGTTGACAAAGCGTATCTTCAGCGAGCAAGGTGTCCCTGACAGAGTTGTCAGCGACAACGGAGGTCACTTCGACAGTCAGGCGTATAAACTCTTCGCTAAGGCTTGGGGATTTGAACACGTCACCTCCAGCCCGCACTACCCGAGATCAAATGGATTCGTGGAGCGGCAGATACAGACGATAAAGCGCACACTGAAGAAGGCAGCATCGGCCCGAGTCGACACGGACATGGCCATGCTGATTCTGCGGTCGACACCGATCGATCACCATCTCCCTTCACCAGCCGAGATGCTGAACGCGCGAAAGATGAGGGCCAACCTGCCGGTGAAAATCCTGAACGCCCACCCGGAGAAGGGCGCGATATCCGAACGCCTGTTCGAGCGACAGCGTCAACAAAAAAGTGTATCACGACCAGGGAGCGATCGCGCAACTCACCCCGCTGGTCCGTGGACAACCCGTTCGCATCCAGCACCACGTCACAGGGAAGTGGAACCCGGCAACCATCGAGACCGTGCGTCCGGAACCAAGGTCGTATGACGTCCGCACAGCAAGTGGTGGAGTTCTCCGCCGCAATCGTGTGCAGATCCGCAGGTCACACGAGACCCGACCTATTGACGCCGACCCCGTGTCACACCCTGACGACCCCGTGTCACACCCTGACGACATGCCTAGCACGGCCGCCGTTGAGCCAGTGGAGCGTCCCGACGAGGCACACGACTCCGGCAAGCGAGTCCGCTTCAGCACTCCTGAAGCAGGCTACCAGACCCGCTCTGGACGGCTCAGCAAGCCTCCAGCCAAGTTCAATTTGTAACTCTATCTTGATCTTGTCCGTTGATAGTATGTTACGTTTGCAAGGCTGCTTATATAACTATGTTAGTGTAGTAAGCCACACTTAGTTGTTCTTGTTCTGATGTTCTTGTTTTATAAGAAGAGGGATGTCACGGCTGGGGTACGGAGACGCAGACCATGTATTTGAGTTATTGAAATACACCTCATGAATATCAATCCCAATAATACCGTGTTGTAATGTTAATGATAAGTACATACCACAGTACTATTACATGGTGGCAGCGGCGTACGAACTACACGCCACACGTCAAGTTTGAGTCACAGACAGGTTGAAAATCGTAAGTTGACGGCAACGCCAGCCGACCTGTACTGTATTGTCGCCCATACGAATTGA
>JAMJIN010000174.1:0-8103 GCA_036784775.1 Chromatiales bacterium
AACGAGTTATTGCATTACCTGGATGAGATCGAGAAGGCAGCGTAGTCATTGCTGGCCTGTTTTTATGCAACGCTGGGGTAAAGGCATGCAACTGCTGGTGGATGGCAGCGAACCTGAAGTGATTCGGGATATCCTCGAGATGGAGGTGGATGCCACGGAGCACTACGATCTGCAGGCGGCCAAGGTTTATGAAGGCATGGGTGGCTACTCGCCCACTATCGGTATCATCGGCGCGGTTATGGGTTTGATCCATGTGATGCAAAATCTGGCAGACCCCGCCAAGCTGGGCAGCGGTATCGCTACGGCTTTTGTCGCCACCATCTACGGGGTGGGACTGGCAAATCTGTTTCTACTGCCGATAGCGGCAAAATTGAAGACCCAGTCGTTGGGGATGACAAAATACCGTGAAATGGTGGTCGAAGGGGTTGTAGCGATAGCCGAGGGTGAAAATCCACGCAATATTGAGATGAAGCTGAAGGCTTTTCTCTTATAACGAGGGCAAAATGGCGCGCAGGCGTAAACGGCATGAAGAGCAGGAGAACCACGAAAGGTGGGTCGTCTCCTATGCGGATTTTATCACCCTGCTGTTTGCATTTTTTGTCGTGATGTACTCAATATCTTCAGTCAATGAGGGCAAATACCGGGTGTTGTCCCAAACCTTGACCAATGCATTTCAGGAGCCGTCCCGCAGCCAGGACCCGATCCAGATCGGCGAGATCAGCCGCTCCAGCGGAGATCCTACGGGCGCTGAAGGCAACAGCGCGCTGATCCAGACGGAGACACGTTTCGGTCCCGGCACTTACGATGATGATGGATCACTGGACAGCGCGGTGGATGAGGCGCAGCGCCTGAGCTATCTTGCGGCCACCATTGGTGACATGCTCGAACCCTACATCGAAAAGGATCTGGTCGACGTATCCCACAGTGATACACGGGTGATTGTGGACATGAAGAACAAGATGCTCTTCCCCAGTGGCAGTGCCAAACTCTCCCGTGCCGCAGTAAAGGTTCTGCGGGATATCAGCAGCATTCTGCGACCATTGAAAAATCAGCTGCAGATTGAAGGCTATACGGACAACCAGCCGATCCATACGCCTGAATATCCGTCGAATTGGGAGCTTTCCGCAGCACGCGCGGCCAGTGTCGTGCATCTGATCGCCCGTATGGGTGTGGCCCCTGGACGCCTGGCAGCCATCGGATATGGTGAACATCGCCCGATTGCCGACAATGGCAGTAAGGCCGGTCGGCAGAAGAACCGCCGGGTGAGCCTGGTTATCCTCGGCATGAACGGCGATCCGGATCGGACCATTATCTTACCTGATGGTAGCCGATGAAGATCTGGACCATCGCCAATCAGAAAGGCGGAGTAGGCAAGACCACCACCACGGTCGGTCTTGGTGGCCTGCTGTCACAGTGGGGTCTCAGAACCCTGCTGATCGATATTGATCCCCACGGTTCATTGACCAGCTATTTTCGTTACGACCCTGACTCCATCGAAGAGAGCGTCTACTCGCTCTTCAAGGCGGTGGCGGACAAACAGGATGTTGATCCAGCGACACTGCTCTACAAGACCGGTACCGACGGATTGGAACTGATGCCCGCCGCCATGGCGCTGGCGACACTCGATCGTCAGGCCGGCAGATTGGACGGCATGGGTCTGGTGATCAAAAACGCCCTTGCCCGGTTGGAAGATCGTTTCGACTATGTACTGATCGACTGTCCACCAGTCCTCGGTATTCTGATGATCAATGCGCTGGCGGCCTGCGAGCAGCTGATTATCCCCGTGCAGACAGAGTTCCTTGCCCTAAAGGGGTTGGAGCGGATGTTGCACACCCTGAAGATGGTACTCAAGGCGCGCCAGAATTCGCTGCCCTATACCATCGTCCCCACCATGTACGATCAGCGTACCCGTGCTTCCGTCGACAGTCTGAAGGTGTTGCGCGAGACCTATCAGGAACATCTCTGGCGAGGCCTGATTCCGGTTGACACCCTTTTGCGCGAAGCGAGCAGGGCAGGTATTCCTCCCGCAATGTTCGACCCTGGTGGTCGCGGTGTGAGCGCCTATACCGATCTACTCGAAGACCTGCAACGGGAAGTGAGACAGCCGGTCAGTGCCGGAGTCGGACGTTGAATCGACAACAGGAAAAGCCCTCCACCCGTCTTGCGGAGCCGGATGCCGCCCTCAGCAGTTATCTGGATGTGCTGCTGCAGGAGATCAGTGAGACTCCTGTAGAGGCATCGGTCGCCGAAACTAAAGTTGCCACCAAAATAGCCGATATTACGGAACAGACACTGACGGAGGCCGTTTCCGCCACACATGTGAGTGAGGTGGTGACCGCCGGGCCGGTGACCGAGGTCGTCAGTCAGACTGTTGAGGGCACACAGACAGTCAATGAACCGATCATTCCGTCCTGGGCCGAAATGCCTTTTCAGGTGTTGGTGTTCAAGGTGGGGGGGCTGAATTTGGGAATCCCTCTGACCGAATTAGTGAGTATTCTTGAGTGGCGGGATGAGGCCTCTGTTATGCCGGGCCAGCCCGACTGGCATCTGGGTGTGTTGGTCAATCGAGGGCAGAAGATAGTGGTGGTCGACACCGCTCGTCTGGTGATGCCGGAGAGAGTCAGTGACAGGGTGCCGGGTGAACGGCAGAGCGGCGGCCATGTATTGGTCGTGGGTGACGGCGGATACGGCCTTGCCGTGGACGGTATTGCAGAGACGATCATGCTGAATGCTGGAGGTGTGCGCTGGCGCACTGCCCAGGGAAAACGTCCCTGGCTGGCCGGAACGATGGTAGAGCAGTTGTCGGTGCTGCTGGATATTGACGGCATGTTGGGCATGATTAGTGCTTAATTAATTCAGAGAACATAATTCCCGTCCGCTTTTTGACGTGATGGGGTGTAACAGGTGGGATGAGGTGTGTAAATGAACACAAATGCTGCAGAAGTCGATGCGAATGATTCGGTGCTTCAGTTGGTCACCTTTCGGCTGAAGGATGAGTCATACGGCGTCAATGTGATGAAGGTGCAGGAGGTTCTCAGGGTTACCGAGATCGCGCCGGTTCCTGGTGCGCCCCCTTTCGTACTGGGTATCATCAATCTGCGCGGCAACGTGGTGACCGTCATCGATACCCGCAGCCGCTTTGGTCTGCCTTCAGCCGAACTGGACGACTCAAGCCGTATCGTGATCATTGAGTCCGAAAAGCAGGTGGTTGGCATCCTGGTGGATGCGGTGGCGGAAGTGGTGGAACTCAACGAGAACGAGGTCGACGCTGCCCCCAATGCCGGCAATGATGAGAGTTCGCGATATATCCAGGGCGTGGCAACCCGTGAGAATGGTCTGCTGATCCTGGTGGATCTAAATAAACTGCTGACAGATGAGGAGTGGGCTGAGATCAGCATGTTCTGATGCCGAATGGCAATCCCATGCTACACTCCCTTCAAGTTAGTGCCGGTCAGGAAACGCTGTTTTTTTACCACGAAGCGCACGAAGTACACGCGACTGCATGGATGCAGGAGGTAGAGCAACGCAGGGAGCAGTTGCCGAAAGGTAATTTATAGTTAATCAATCGTTTACCTTAGCCCTCTTCGCGTTCTTTGGGGTTAGATATGGGTTTCCGGACGAACACAAGTTAGACTCCGATCTCTAAAACCAATGGAGCCGAAATGCCGGAAATCGGTGAGCAGAGCCCGATAAATCCACTCTACCCCGTGAATCCCAGTCGGCGGCCAGAGCGCCGTGAGCGTCCGAAGCCCCAGGAAGAGCGTAACAAACAGGGAAGGAAAAAAGAGCCCGCCCAGGAAAATGACAACGGCAAGCCGCACATCGATGAATATGCATGATGGATAGCACCATGCTCAACCTATGGATAACCCTTGCAGTATTGGTGATCGCTGTTTTGGTGTTTATCGTACTCTCAAACAGACAAACCAATCGCACACAAGAGCGTCTTGCTGAAGCAATGCGTGAGGTGGAGACCCTCAAGCAGACGGTCGGTGCGCTCTGTTCCAGTTCCGTCGGTGTGGACAAACGGGTCAATCGCATTGAACGCCATGGACGCGAGCTGGAAGAACGGCAGGAGAGCATGGAGTACCAACGGGGCGGGGAGCCTCCCTACGCTGAGGCGATTCGTCTGGTTCAGGAGGGCGCCAAGGCCGATAGGCTGATGGATGAGTTGAACATCAGTCGGGGTGAGGCGGATCTGATCGTCATGTTGCATGGCATGAAGCGAAGCAACTCCCCCATCGATTGAGACCCCCATCCCGGTATCCCCCTATTCCCACACTGGTAGAAAGATGATTCAGGCAGCCGTTCCCGTACTGGGCTTTGCCGCATACAGCGGCACCGGAAAAACCACCCTGTTGACCCGATTGATTCCCCTGTTGAAGGCGGAGGGAATCCGGATCGGCGTGATCAAGCATGCCCACCATAAAGTTGATGTCGACAAACCCGGCAAGGACAGCTACGAACTTCGCAAGGCCGGTGCCGGTCAGGTGTTGCTGGCGACCGCCCAGCGCTGGGCCTTGATGGTGGAAGAGGAGATCGAGGGCGATCCTGACCTGCAAACCATGCTCGATCGCCTGGATGCCTCCCGACTAGACTTGATCCTGGTGGAGGGTTTTCGTCATGTGCGTTTCCCCAAGATCGAACTGCACCGGCCTGTCATGGGGCGTCCTCTGCTCTGTCTGGAGGACCCCTCGATCGTCGCTGTGGCCAGCGATGAGCCTTTACCTGTGTTGCTGACTCTGCCCCAACTCGACATCAACGATGTTTCGGCGATACGGGATTTCATCCTGTTCAAATACCTGCAGCCGATCTTCCACGAGTAGGCGCTGCGCCTCGCTGCGATTGGGCTTTGGGTCTCGCGGCGGGACGCCACTCCGACGGATGTTCCTGATCAGGTCACCTTTTATTCCTGTCTTGACAAGCTATAGTTAGGTTCATTGCATCCAGTTTTCCGGAGCCAGGAGCGAAAAATGCGAAGATACGGACTTTGGAGTCTATTGCTTTTACTGGTGTTGCTATGGCCCCTGACGACCTTTGCCAGCCGCTTCAGCGACCTGTATGTGTTTGGTGACAGCCTGTCGGATCAGGGTAACGTCGCCACAATTACAGGGGGATTGGTACCGCCACCGGAATACACTGACGGAACCAACAGCGGACGCTTCACCAACGGACTGAACTACGTCGATTATTTTTCTGACCGACTGGGTCTTCCCGCTGGTAGCTCAGTGTTGGGCGGCAAAAACTACGCCTATGGCGGTGCACGCAGCTTTACCCATCCACTCGGCGCCTTCGGTGCACTGAGTCTCAATGAACAGAAGGACCTCTACCTGGGCGGGCTGGGCATGACGCCGGCGGATGCCGAAGCTCTCTTTATCGTCTGGTCCGGCTCCAATGACATGAGTGACATCCTGGACCAGGCGTTGGTAAATCCCTTATACGATCCCACTGCCGATATAACCATTGCAGTTGGCGGAATCGCTCAGGTGGTGGGGGAACTCGCCGCCATCGGGGCAAAGGATTTCCTGATACCCAACGTCCCCGACTTGGGTTTGGTGCCACTTGTAACCGGTGGTGGAGCGCCGGTGGCAGGTGCGTCTTTTCTGACCAATCTCTTCAATAATGCCCTCGATGCAGCCTTGCTGGCGGCAATAGCCCCCTTTGCTGACGTTGAGCTGATGCGCTTGGACACCTTTGGGCTGCTCAACCAGGTTTATGCCGATCCTGCTTCATTTGGTCTTACCAATGCCACAGATGCCTGCTACAGCGAGTTTGTTCTAATCGGTGGAACCACCTGTGCCAACCCGGATGAGTATCTCTCATGGGACGGTTTTCATCCCACGTCGGCCACTCATCAGATACTTGCTGCTCAAATGCACGAAGTGGTGCCTGAACCGGCGGCACTGGGGCTGATGCTTATTGGGCTGTTGGGCGTGGTGATAGGTCGCTTCCGTATCGCCTGGGTCCATTCCTGACCCCAAAGCTGTTACCGGCTGTGGGGCCGGGGAAGGCGGGAAGTGGCACTATTTTTCGGCCGTAATATAGGCGATCCACCCTGCGTCGGCTTCGCCCTCTTCAACAGGCTCGAAGATGCCATCTGCCTCACCCTCTTCATCGAAGCCCTGCCAATAGAAGGTTACCTTGCTGAAACCTGCCTCATCGAGCAGCTCCCGGATCTCCGGCAGCGTCCAGAGACGCCAGTTGTAGCTGAAGGCCTTTTCCAGGCGCGAATCATCCGGAAAATCAAAATGGATGTGGCAGATCAGGGTGCCGCTGATGGGATCGTATTTTTCCTGCTCCCAGATATAGGTGAAGCTGCTGTTCCCGTCCTCGATCTCCCGCTCTTCAACGATATCGCGGAAAGAGTCGTAACCTCCATAGGCGTCCATGAAGAGGATGCCTCCCTCAGCCAGTTGCTTGTGTACCTGCTTAAAGTAACCCTTCAGTTGGTCGCGCTCCTTGAAAAGCCAATAGCTGAAGTTCATCGCCGAGATGATGTCCGGCGCTTCTGTTTGCACGGTTAACACATTATCCAGAATCAGCTCGATCCGTTTGGCTTTGGAGGCTTTGAGCTGGCCAATCTGGTGCGTTTTACCCCAGTCCAACACCTCTTTGTCCAGATCGACGCCGATGGCGCGGTTGGTTTTACGGCGGCGCACCCATTCACTACAGACGTTTGCGGTACCGCAGAAGTCCTCGCGCAGCAGTTTTGCCCGGCGTCCACGGAGTTTCTTATATGCGTCATCGACAAAATCGATCTCGGACTCAGCACACTGGACGGAAAGCTCATAGAGATGGTGGCGGTCAGCCAACTCAGCCATTGTCGACCTTTTTTTACTTTTTTTGTTCGATTTTTTGGCCATACTGAGATCTACACTTGATCAGAAGAAAAAACGGATAGCGAACTATACTTCAAAGTAAAGGTGATGTGTGAGAGGAGAAAGAGAGTGGGTATAGCGATTACATTGAGAGAGTTTCTGGAGAGTCACGACACCGATTACGAGGTTATTGATCATCAGCGGACGCACTCGACTTTGTGGACATCCGAAGCAGCACACATTCCGGGCGACAAGATGGCAAAGTCGGTACTGCTGGGCGATGATGAAAGTTATCTGATGGTGGTCATCCCTGCTTCCCACAGGTTGGAGCTTAGGGAATTGAGTGATATGACTGGCCGGGATCTGGAACTCATCGACGAGCAGGAGTTGACCGAGGCCTTTGCCGACTGTGAGCCGGGGGCCGTACCACCTGTAGGCAAACCCTACGGTATCGAGACTTTGGTGGAGAAGTGCCTGGTTGATCAGACAGATGTCTTTTTTGAGACGGGTGACCATACAAAGGTTATCCATGTCAGCGGCTCCCAGTTCCGTTCCCTGATGGATGATGCACAGCCCGCCAGGCTTAGCAATCACTTGTAGGAGATCCGGGTTATTTTGATTTGCGTCTGATGCCGATCTGGTTTAACCTTGCGCCTCCCAAATCGGGAGAGGTGTCCGAGTGGCTGAAGGAGCACGCCTGGAAAGTGTGTGTACGTTAACCCGTACCGAGGGTTCGAATCCCTCCCTCTCCGCCATTTACAACAAAAAACACGTTTATAATCAGCCTTTTGTATATTTTATAATATAGTCAGCCCCCCCAATTAGCCCCCTGTCGGCTTCCTTAGATGGTGTTCTAGCCTGGGAACCCAATCCTAAGTCTTATCATCCAGCACTTCCCCGAGCAGGTATTGGCAGAGGATATAGCCACAATACTGGCTGGATGCGGACCTCATGACCGGTGTATCAGAGATAGAAAGACCATTCTTCGTGAAGATGGCATACAAATAGTGGCGAAGTTCCTCACCCTTAAACCCCAGCGGACGTGTGAGCGGGATATAAAAGCCCTGCTTTCAACGATACGTCTGGGCTGCGATTACTCTGAGTTTACCGCAACAGCAAGGCGCTGAGATAAAGATATACACGGTGTGTTTTTGACGAAGATAACCTCCGATTCCGCAGATCGTGACCCGCTTATCGACTCCATGCGTATTCTGGTCATTCCGATCACTGATTCTGGTTTTATTCGATCACTTAACCATCCCAGCACGAAGGATCTCATGGTATC